>NZ_JBFANM010000136.1:0-18548 GCF_040674815.1 Nonomuraea sp. NPDC049709 | reverse complement strand
GCCGAGCGGCGCCGGTTGTGCCCTCCCCGCGCGCACTTCCCCGCGCGCACCTCCCCGCACGCACCTCCCCGCACGCACCTCCCCGCACGCACCTCCCCGCGCGCACTTCCCCGCGCGCACCTGCCCGCGCGCACCTGCCCGGCCTGGCGCCGTTCGGCCGGCCCGACCCGCTCGCCCAAAGGCGTGGGCCAGGCGCGACTGGATGCACAGCGCCATACTGGCGACCATCGGAGAGGCTGAAAGCGTCAACATCGCGCAGGTGGGGGGCGATGGCACGGAACTTGGACCCCGGCCGGCATTCCGGCATCCGCAGCGGAAGGCCTGGGGTGGGACGGCGTCCCCCGCCGCTGGCTCGCCATGTGCCGCGGGTGATCGATTGCCTCGTCGGGTGCGCGTAGCTTCGCAGTAGGGCGCCCTCGATCGTCGATCTGTTCCCAGAAGGCTGGCTTGTGGCGGTTCGGTCTGCAAGCTGGAGGTGCCGTCGGCCCGGGCGATGTACTGGAGTCCTCGGCGGACCGCATCAACCGATCGGTGGATTCCGGGCTCAGCCGCATCAGCGGCGGATCATGGCCGGGCGGGCGATTCGGGCGAGGGGAGGTCCGGCCGAAGGTTGGTACATGGCAGTTATCGAGGTGAACGACCTCGTCAAGAGATACGGCAGGCTCCCGGTGGTGAACGAGGTGTCCTTCTCCGTGGAGCAGGGTGAGATCTTCGGCATCCTCGGACCCAACGGGGCGGGCAAGACGACCACCGTGGAGTGCGCCGAGGGATTGCGGCAGCCCGACTCGGGATCGATCAGGGTCCTCGGGCTCGACCCGGTCAGGGACGGGCGGGAGCTGAGCCACCAGGTCGGCGTGCAACTGCAGGAGTCGCTCCTGCCGGAGAACATCAAGGTGTGGGAGGCGCTCGACCTGTACGCCTCCTTCTACCGATCGCCCAAGGACTGGCGGGTGCTGCTGGAGGAGTGGGGGCTGGCCGACAAGCGCGACGTCAGGTTCGCCACCCTGTCCGGCGGGCAGAAGCAGCGTCTCTTCATCGCCCTGGCGCTGGTCGGTGACCCGGAGGTGGCATTCCTGGACGAGCTGACCACCGGGCTGGATCCGGCCGCCCGCCGGGTCACCTGGGAGCTGATCAAGCAGGTACGAGCGGCGGGCGTGACCGTCGTCCTGGTCAGCCACTACATGGACGAGGTGGAGGAACTGTGCGACAGGGTCGCGGTGTTCGACCGGGGGCGGATCGTGGCGATGGACACCCCCTCGAACCTGATCTCGGCCGTGGACGCCGACCAGCATCTGCGCTTCCGGCCGCTGGCGCCTTTCGACGACGCGCTGCTGACGGGGTTGCCGGGGGTGGTGTCGGTCACCCGCTCCGGCGACCGGGTGATCGTCGCGGGCCGAGGAGACTTCGCCGGCGCGGTGACCTCCGCACTGGCTCGTGACCATGTCCCGGTGGCCGAGCTGCGGGTCGAGCAGCATACGTTGAACGACGCCTTCGTCGCCCTGACCGGCCGTGCCTTCGGCACCCAGGAGACGTGATGACCGGCTTCGCCAAACTCGCCAAGGTCGAGTCCAAGCTGCTGCTGCGCGACCCCGGCGCGATCTTCAGCATGGCCGTTCCGCTCTTCATCCTGGGGATCTTCGGTAGCGGGACCAGTCCGGGGGACACCGCGGCGCTGCCCTCGATGTCGATGACGATCGCGGTCGGGCTGGTGGGGCTCTACATGGTGCCCACCACCCTGGCCACCTACCGGGAGCGGGGCATCCTGCGCAGGCTGTCCACCACGCCGGTCAGCCCAGGCGCCCTGCTGAGCGTGCAGCTGATCCTCCAGCTCGTGTTCGCGGTGCTCGCCTCGGCGGTGCTCGTCGCGGTCTCGGTGGCGGTCTTCCAGGCGGCCGTGCCCGCCCGCGTCATGACGATGGTGACCGCCTTCCTGCTCGGCACTTCGGCGATCTTCGCGGTCGGTCTGCTCATCGCCGCGACCGCGGCGAGCGGGCGCGCCGCCAACGGGGTCGGCGTGCTGCTCTACTTCCCGCTGGCCTACCTCGGCGGCGTCATGCAACCCAAGGAGGCCATGCCCGAGCTGCTGGCCACGATCGGCGAGTTCACCCCGCTCGGACTGTTCAGGCAGGCTGTCCACAACGCCTGGAGCGGGGCGGCGACACAGCCTCTGCTTCTGGCGATAATGGCGGTATATGCGCTGGTCATCGGTTTGGTCGCGGCCCGTTTCTTCCGTTGGGAGTGAGGCGGCGATGACGCCGTCCGGCCCGCTCGACACCGCGGAAGGGCGATGGGCCATCGGCCTGGCTGTCGTTCCGTACGTGCTGCTGGCCGTCTCGGCGGGGCTCGCGCTGCTCACCGGGGACGCCCCCTCGTGGAACCATCGGCTCGGCGTCCTGGGGCTGAGCGCGCTCGCCGCAGGATGGACGCTGTGGATGGTCACGCTGCACCCTGCCTGGATGGCGAACGGCAAGGCGGCGGGCCTCTACATCGCCGGGCTGGTGGCGTTCATCGCGGCGCTGGGCCTGCTCAGCCCGTGGTTCGCCGGTTTCTTCGCCTTCACCGGCTACGTCCACTCCTGGCATATGCTGCGTGGGCGATGGCGGATCGCGGGCGTGGCCGCGACGGCGGCGGCCGCGGTCACCGGCTACTTCGGCGGGCTGCCCGGCCCTGATCCGGCCATCATCTCCTCCTACGTGCTGGTCATCGTCGCCATCGTGATCCTGGTCGTCCTGTTCAGCCTCTTCGGCGACATGACCGCCGACCAGAGCGTCCGGAGCAAGAAGATGGTCGATCAGCTCGCCGAGACCAACGCCAAGCTGGAGGAGACGATGCGGGAGAACGCCGGGCTCCAGGCCCAGCTTCTCCTGCAGGCCCGCGAGGCAGGCGCCACCGACGAGCGCCAGCGCATGGCACGGGAGATCCACGACACGCTGGCGCAGGGGCTGGCCGGGATCATCACCCAGGTCCAGGCGGCCGCCCGGGCCAAGCATGACCCGGGCGAGTGGCAGCGCCACCTCGACAACGCCGCGCAGCTGGCCAGGGACAGCCTGGCCGAGGCCCGCCGGTCGGTGCATGCGGTGGGTCCATGGGAGCTGGAGTCCGCCCGTCTGCCGGAGGCGCTGGCGGAGGTGGTGCAGCGGTGGGAGGGCATCCAGGGCGTGCGGACCGAGTTCGCCACGACCGGCCTGGCCCGGCCGCTGCACCCCGAGGTGGAGGTGACCCTGCTGCGCGTGGCGCAGGAGGCCCTGGCCAACGTGGGCAAGCACGCGGGCGCCACCCGCGTCGGCGTCACCGTGTCCTACATGGACGACGTGGTCACGCTGGACGTGCGTGACGACGGCGCCGGGTTCGTCCCGGACGCCCACAGCGGCGGCTTCGGCATGACCTCCATGCGGCAACGCGTGACCAGGCTGGCGGGCAGCCTGGAAATCGAGTCGGAGCCCGGCGCGGGCACCGCCGTCTCGGCCACGGTCCCGGCTCAGGAGCTCCGATGAGCGAGCCCCCGATCCGGCTGATCGTCGTCGACGACCATCCCATCGTCCGCGACGGGCTGCGCGGCATGTTCACCGGCGAGCCGGGCTTCGAGGTGGTCGGGGTCGCGGGTGACGGCGCGGGGGCGGTCAGCCTCGCCGAGGAGTTGCGGCCCGACGTGATCCTCATGGACCTGCGGATGCCGGGCACCGACGGGGTCACCGCGATCAGGCGGCTGGCCGAGCGCGGCAGTACGGCCAGGATCCTCGTACTGACCACCTACGACACCGACAGCGACGTGCTGCCGGCCATCGAGGCGGGCGCGACCGGCTACCTGCTGAAAGACGCGATGCCCGAGGAACTGGTCCGCGCCGTGCGGGCCGCCGCGCGCGGCGAGGCGGTCCTGTCTCCCTCGGTGGCCACCCGGCTGATCGGCCAGGTGCGCGCGCCGTCCGATCCGCTGAGCGCACGTGAGCTGGAGGTGCTCGCGCTGATCGCCCGCGGCTCCACCAACCGCGAGGCCGCCTCCCGCCTGTTCATCAGCGAGGCCACCGTGAAAAGCCACCTGCTGCACATCTACGCCAAACTCGGCGTCAACGACCGCGCCGCCGCCGTCGCAGTGGCCTTCGAGCGAGGGCTGTTCAACCGGTCCTGACAAGGCTCAGCGACGGCGGCCGAGCCCGGCGGCGGCGTCGCGTAACAGCGGAACATTCTCCCGTGCAGGCCCGCAGATGACGTTCTCGCCTGCGCGGTGCGAGCGCCGGCTGACCGGACTCCAACAGCTCAGTACGGCTCCGGGTCCAGGCAAGTCCCGGTCTCGTGCACCTGGTCCGACGGTGGAGGCTCGACGAGCACATCGCTGCCCCAGTCGGTGAAGTCGACCTCGGTCACGGTGGTCTTGGGCTGGTTGTCCTCGGCCATGGGATAGGTCGAGGTGAGGTGCACCCGGCGGGGAAGCCGGTCCGGTCCGACCCACAGCTGCCAGGAGATCTGTGTCAAGTCGTTCCGCTTGCGAAATTGGGCGGCGATCACGGGGTCGTCGTGTGGAGCCGCGATGGCGAACTCTGTCAGCGAGCTGCTCCCGGCGTGCACGACGGTGGCGACTCCGTCGATGGCCGCCCCCGAAGAGGGCGCAGGGGCCGCCAGCTTTCGCAGCACCTCGGGTGAGACGAGGTTGCGTACGCCGAGCGAGCCGATGGCGCGCAACAACTGCTCGCAATCGGGGCTGCGGCCATGAAGCCAGGACTTGCCCGCCGGAACGTCCTGCCGATCAGCCCGGTACCGGTAGGTGCCGGAGCCTGTGATCGTGATCGTCCTGGTCGTCATGTAGGACAGGTCAGTGGGGACAACGCTTTTCACCTCATCGGGGACATTGGTCCGGTAGTAGGTCGCGGTCAGGTCGGAGGCGGTCGCGCCGAGGACGCCGGTGGCGCGGCTCTCGCTGTATTCGCCGATGTTGACCAGCGCGACGGAGTCGTCCTCCGCTGGAGGGGTGAACACTTTCTCGCCGTAGTCCAGGCGGACGAGCCTGGTGACCTTCACACCGGCCGAGCCCTTCATCCGCTGAGTCACCGCCTCGGCGGGCGTTCGCGCCGTGACCGCTTCGCCGTCTCCGCAGCCGGCCGTCAGGACGAGCAGCAGGACGATCGTGGGGATCCTCGGTAAAGCCATCCGGTGATCATAAGGTTCGCCTGGCGAGACTTCCGACGAACCTCCCCGAACACCTGCGCCGCGGCGCGGCATCGCTCCCCGCACCGAGGTCGGGGCTTGCCTGGTGGTAGCACGAAACCCCCAGGTCAGCCCAACGGCCGGGCATCGGGCACCCACAGGCGTCGGCGTGTGTCTTCCGGCATGTTCCCGCTTCGCGGCGCGGCGGCAAGCCGCTCACTGTCTCGGGTGGCTCCACCGCCGACGGCGCACACGTCATCCGGTGGCCGGACCAGGACCTGCCCGGCCTGTCGCCCGTCACCGGAGCTCTTCCATCGACACCCAGTGTCCCGGCACCAAGCGGCTCAGCTCCTGCCGGAGGAGGTCCCGCATGGGAGCCTCCCCTTGCGCGAGGACCTCTTGGTACAGGGTCAGCAGCACGGCCGGACGTTCCGGACCGAGGTCCGGATCGTCCTCCGTGCGCACGTACTCGTCGATCAGCGGCGGGAGCCCCGCGGAGAACTCTCCGAGCAGCCCCAGCCGGAACAGGCAGCACAGGCGGTACTCGACGGCTTTGACGTAACGCCAGTCCTTGCCCGCGCCGTCGAAGTAGGCCCGATCGAGCCGGGTGAAGGCGTCGAGCACCGCCCCGTACTGCCCCGCGTCGTAGCAGAGAACGATCTCGTGGAATCGCGCCCATTGATGCCCCGGGTCCAGCCGCAACGCTTGCCGTATTTCGGACAATGCCTCGCCTCTCCGGGCCTGGCCCTTCACCTGGCAGAGGTGGAGGACGTATCCGCGCAGGTAGTGCGCCTCGGCCGATCCGGGGAGCGCGCCGACGAGGCGCTCCGTCGTCGCGAGCGCATGGAACAGGTCGTCCGTCCCGGTTCTCGCGTCGATCTCGTCTTCGGCGCGGTCCACGGTGTCATAGACGTGCCACCAGTCCTGCGGCAACGCATCCGTCACCTGTGTCCCCCTCGGTGGTCGGTGCCCTGGCTTTCGCAGGCCATCCTGCACCTTGTCCAGCAGCGCCGGCTTGGTTCCAGGAAGGAGGTGCGGGTTCGCCCTCACGAAACTCCTGCGGCTCCGTCGCCGACGCGCTCGATCCGGCGCCGTGACGGCTCGTCGAGCGGGTTGGGAGACGTGCCGGGAGGGGCGTCGCGTGGTGTGCCGGGCACGCGACGCCCGTGTCCGTTCCGTTCACAGGTGGGCGAGGGCCTCCCGGACCGTGATGCGGGAGGCGCGGGTCGCGGCCGCGTCGGTGGCCAGCGCCGCGCCCAGCAGGGCGAGCAGGAGCCAGATCCCGGCCGCGGGGGCGGAGATCCGGTACGGCAAGGGCGCGCTCATGAACAGGTTGCCGAGCCCTGCTCCCATGAGCCAGGTGAGCACGAGCGCCGGCACGATCGCGGCCACGCATCCGGCGAGCGCGAGGAGGAGACCCTCGGCGACGACGATGCGGCGTACGGCCCTGGGCCGGGCCCCGATGGCGTGCATGATGCCGAATTCCCGGGTCCGGTCCAGCACGTTCGCCCCCATGGTGGAGGCCAGCCCGATGAGTCCGAGCACGCCCAACGGCACGGCGATCCCCAGCAGGACCAGCAGCAGCGGCCCCATGTGTCCCGTGCTGACGGCCTCGCTGCGGCTGATCGAGGACGCCGACTCCACCGTGAACCCGGCGGCGGTGGCCGCCCTGCCGACGGCCGCGGCGACGGCGTCACGGGTCGCCTCGTCATGGCCTGCGGTGAAGACCCGGAGTTGGTCGACCTCCTGGGGTCGCCCCGTGGCGGCGGCCAGGCCCTCCGCCGTCACATAGACGCCGGCGCCGCCCCGCTCCTCGACCACCCCGGCGACGCGCCACGACGTCGGCCGCCCGCCGATGAACAGCCGGACGCTGTCCCCGGCCGCTAGACCCGGCACGGTGTTCTTCCTGGCGGTCTGGCTGATCAGGACCGCGCCGGTCTCGCCGGGGTTCAGCCGGCGCCCTTCCAGGAGCTTGAGGGACGGGGTGACGCCGGCGGTCAGCGTGATACGGCCATGTCCCTGGTCGGGGTAGGTCCGGGTGACCGGGAATCCGAACGGCCCGGCCACCCCGACGGGTTCGGTGCGGAGCCCGTCGACACGGGTGACGCCCGGCACCCGCCGTACCGCCCCGATGACCGCGTCCGTCGCGGCGGGGCTGCCCAGCCGCAGCTCGACATCCCAGGTGCGCTGGGCGGCCTGCTCTTCGGTGACGGCGTTCGCACCGGCTTCGAGGGACATCCCGGCGACGAACACCGCGCCTGCGGTCGCCAGCAGCCCGGCCGCCAGCCAGAACCGGGCCGGCCGCCGTACGGTGTTGCGCAGGGCCATGAGCAGCCCCCGGTCCAGCCGGGGCATCCGGCTGAGCCGCGCCAGGAGACCGCCCCGTCCCGATTCGACGCCGCGGTGGTCGATCGCCGCCCGCACGGTCGTCCGGCCGGCCTTGACCAGCGGCGGCAGCGCGATCAACGGTGGCAGGCCGAGACCGGCGACCAGGATCACCACGTACGCCCACCAGGGCGCGGCGAGACTCTCGGGCTGGATGCCGAGCGTGGTCAGCAGCGTCCCGAGCAACGCCCGGCCGATCCAGATCGCCGGGCCCAGCGCGATCAACGTGGCCAGCGCCGCCACCAGCAGCGTCATCACGAGGTAGTACCGCCCGATGGTGGCGGACCGGGCGCCGATCGCCTTCATGATGCCGATCTGCGGGATCTGCCGGGTGAACAGGGTGTTGAGCATGTTCGCCACCAGGATCGTGCTGAGCAGCAACGCCGCGGCGCCGCCCGCCATGAGCGACAGCAGCAACACGTCCGACTGCCACTGGTGCGGATGCGCGTACGGCTGGGGCACCTGGATCTCGGCGACCGTCAGTCCCTGCTCGCGGCGCAGCCAGTCGCCGACCTCGGTGGCCGTGGCCACCACGGCGTCGCGGTCCCGGCTCGGCTCCCGCCCGCCCGGGCCGGCGATCTGCAGCTTGACCTGCTCCAGCAGGGCCGGCCGGCCGAGAGCCGCCGTGGACAGGTAGCCACGTCCCCGCTGCTCCTGCGGTGAGGGGGCGAGGCTGGGGTCGTACACCGTCCCCGCCACCCGCAGCCGTGGCAGCTGCCCGCCCGGCCCCCGTACGGTCACCGAGTCGCCGACCGCCACCCCGAGCAGCGCGAGCGAGTCCGCACCGAGCAGCACCTCGCCTTCCGACGGCGGCCACCGCCCCTCCTGCCCGACGTCGAACTTCGCCATCCGCATCGGATCGTCCGCCGCCGCCACGAACACCTGCAGCGGAACGTCCAGCACCCTCCCGCCCACCTCGACCGCGCCCTCGAACTGCGTCCGCCCGGTCGCCTCCAGCACCCCCGGCCTGGTACGGGCCGCGGCCGTCACCGCCGCCATCCGCTCGGGGGTGACGCCCCGGTCGAGCACGATGGTGGCCGAGGCCGGTCCGGTGCTCATGTACGCGCCGCCGGTCTCCCTGCCGATGGCCGCCCAGGCGTTCAGCATGCCGCCGAACACCGTCAGGCTGACCGCGATCGCGACCACCATCAGCACGAACCTGGACCAGCTCACCCGCAGGTCGCGGCGGAGCTTCACCCGCAGCAGCCCGCTCATGTCCGCACCCGCGCCCGGTCGTCCTCGTCGGCGACGATGCGCCCGTCCACGAGAGTGATCTCGCGGCGCACGATGGCCCTGATGTCGCGTTCGTGTGAGACGACCACGATGGTGCGCCCCTCGGCGTTCAGGCCGGCGAACACGTCCAGGACGGCCTGCGCTGTGTGGGAGTCGAGATTGCCGGTGGGCTCGTCGGCCAGCAGCAGCGGCGGATCGTTGGCCAGCGCGCGGGCGATCGCCGCGCGCTGCTGCTGGCCGCCGGACAGCGTCGCCGGCAGTTTGCCCGCCTGGTCGGCGATGCCGACCCGGTCCAGCAGTTCCAGCGCCCGGTCGCGGCGTCGTACGGCGGGGATCTTGGCGGCGAAGTCCATCGGCAGCATCACGTTCTCGGCCACCGTCAGCGTGGGCAGGAGCTGGAAGAACTGGAACACCAGCCCGACGTTGCGCCCCCGCCACTCGGCCAGCTCGGACTCCGACAGCCCGCCGAGATCCGCCTGCGCCGCCCGTACCGTGCCCGACGTCGGACGGTCGATCCCGGCGAGCAGGTTGAGCAGGGTCGTCTTGCCGCTCCCCGACCGCCCCACCACCGCGACGAACTCCCCCGCCTCGACCGACAGGCTGAGGCGATCGACCGCGAGCACCTCGCCCTCCCCCAGCGGATAGGTCTTCACCACATCAGTGACCTCGATCATTCGTGAACCCCTTTCGGCGGAGTGTGGCCACCCACGGGTGGCGCGCTGCTCGCGCCGCCACCATGGCTGGGGATCTGATGGCCCAGGCCGCCACCCCGGATGAGCATCATGGCGATGACGAGCAGGACGACCATGGCTGCGACGATCCCCGCCACCTTCGTCCAGCGGGCCATGCCGTCGCCGGTTCCGGCCATACGCGCCCCTTCCGTGCGCCGGTGTCGTTACCGGCGGTCACGCTACGAGCGCCGCGCGCCACGCCGAAACACCCCGTGAGCGGATCTTCCGCGTCCCCGTTCCGTGGAGAGGGATCCCTCCCCGGGAGGACGCCCGCCGAGAACGGGCGGCGTACCCTGGCCCTGCCATGTCATCTCCGACCACAGCCCGCTCGCGGGCGCTCCTCGACGCCGCTCTGGCCTCAGCCGTGCTCGTCGTCTCGCTGGTGCTGCTCGCACACGACGGACCCGTGGCGGTCCGTACGGGTGCCCGCGGGCTCGACCTGCTCGGCGGCGTGCTCGTGGCCTGCGCTGCCGTGCCGTTCGTGGTCCGGCGGCGCTTCCCGCTGACCGTCTTCACGGTGGCGGCGGGGGTCAGCGTGGTCCTGGCGGGGATGGGTTATCCGACCGGGCTGCTGCCGGGCCCCATCGCCGCCCTCTACCTGCTGGCCGCCAACGCGGCGTGGACGGTACGCAGTGCCGCCCTGGTCGCCGGGCTGTTCCTCGCGTACGTGGGCGCGGCGGCCGCCACGGCACCCGCCTTTCCGGTGGTCGGGCTCGTGCACACCGCCCTGCCCTGGGCGGCGGCGTGGTTCGCCGGGGAGCGGACCCGGCTACGGCGCCAGCAGGTGGCCGAGCTGAGGCAGCGCGCCGTGCACGCCGAGCGCGAGGCGGCCGCCGAACGCCGGCGAGCGGTGCATGAGGCCGAGCGGGAGCGGCGGCTCGCCGTCGCCGAGGAGCGTGCCCGGATCGCCCGTGACCTGCACGATTCGGCCGGCCACGCGATCAGCCTGATCGCCGTCCGGGCGGGCGCGGCCCGGCTGCGCCATGACGGCTCCCCGGCGGCGCTGGCGGCGATCGAGGAGCTGGCCAGGCACACGGCGGCGGAGATCGACCAGCTCGTCGGCTCCTTACGAGACGGCGACCCGGAACCGGCCACACCCCTCGGGCTGGCCTCGCTCGACACCCTGATCGCCCACCACACCGCGGCCGGGCTGCGGGTGGAGCTCGACGTCACCGGCACGGCCCGGCCCCTCGCCGCCGCCGCCGACCAGGCCGCCTACCGCATCCTCCAGCAGGCGCTGGCCAACGCGGCCCGCCACGGCATCGGGAACGCCCGGATCGAGCTCGACTTCACCGGCCCGGAGCTCACGCTCACCGTCACGAACCCGGTGCGCGGCACCCCCCGTCGGACGAACGGCCACGGGCTGATCGGCATGCGCGAGCGGGCCACCCTGGCCGGCGGCAGCCTCGACGCCACGAGAACGGCGGACGCCCACCGTCTCCGCGCCCGGCTCCCCTACGGAGGACAGCAGCCATGACCCGCGTGCTCATCGCCGACGACGACCACCTGATGCGGGCCGGGCTGATCGAGCTGCTCACCGCCGACCCCGGCATCGAGATCGCCGGGCAGGCCGCCACAGGCCGTGAGGCCGTCGAGAGAGCCGGCCGGCTCGCGCCCGACGTCGTCCTCATGGACGTCCGGATGCCGGATCTGGACGGCATCGCCGCCACCCGGCTGCTCTCGCGGACGGCGCCGGAGGTGAAGGTCCTCATTCTCACGACGTTCGAGCAGGATGACTACATCTTCGGCTCCCTGCGGGCCGGCGCCTCGGGGTTCCTGCTCAAGCGGGCCCGCCCGGAGGACCTGATCGCCGCGGTGCACACCGTCGCCGCGGGAGATTCACTCCTGTCTCCCTCGGTCACCCGGCGCGTGATCGACCGGCTGGCCCAGCAGCCCGTGCCCGACCTCGCCGACCAGTCCCGGCTCGGCACGCTGACCGCGCGGGAGCGCGAGACGCTCGAACTGGTCGCCCGGGGCCTGTCCAACCGGGAGATCGCCGCTTCGCTGGTCGTCGAGGAATCGACGATCAAAAGCCATGTGAAGCGCATCCTGATGAAGCTCGGCCTCCGCGACCGCGTACAGGCCGTGATCTTCGCGTACGAGACCGGCATCAACCGCCCGCGTCGGCCGGACGAAGCCCGCTGAGCCTCCGAGCGGGCGGGGAGGTCGCAAGGCGCAGCGGGACCGCTGCTCGCTCCACCGGCCGAGGGTGATCCGGCCGGCACTGTGCGCGAACGCGTACGCCCGGACAAGGGGCCGCGTGCATCGCTGCCGAACCGGACAACTACCCTGAGTAGCTAGTTATGTACGCATTGTTGAGTACACGAGCCTGGCCGACGAGCTCGTCGCGCGACTCGGCCGGATCGACGTGCTGGTCTGCAGCGTCGGCACCGGCGGCCATTCGGCCGGGGTCGCACGGCGGCTGCGCCGGCACAACCCGGCACTGCACCTGGTGGGGGTGGATTCCATCGGCTCCACGATCTTCGGCCAGCCCGCGCGGCCACGCCTGATGCGCGGCTTGGGCAGCAACATCCATCCGCGCAACGTGGCCCACGACGCCTTCGACGAGGTGCACTGGGCGGCACCGCACGAAGCGGTCTGGGCCAGCCGTACCCTCGCCCAGATCCACTACGCGACCGGCGGATGGAGCGTCGGGGCGGTCACCGTCGTGGCCTCCTGGCACGCCCGAACCCGGCCGCCCGGAACCCGGATCGCCGCGATCTTCCCGGACGGCCCCGCCCGCTGCTGCACGACCGTCTTCGACGACGCCTACTGCGCCGGGCACGACCTGCTCGACCGGCCGCCCGCCGCCGAGCCCGACGAGATCGAGCATCCCGGCGAGGCCGGGGTCACCCGGTGGACCCGCATGGTGATGCGCTGATGTGGCGCCGCTTCCGCTCCTTCGACGGCGGCGTCCGGCTGCTCATGGTCAACCAGTTCGCCATCAATATCGGCTTCTACATGCTGATGCCCTATCTCGCCGGGCACCTGGCCGACGGGTTGGGGATGGCCGCCTGGTCCGTGGGGCTGGTGCTCGGCATGCGCAATCTCAGCCAGCAGGGCCTGTTCCTGCTGGGCGGGACGCTCGCCGACCGCCTCGGCTACCGGCCCGTCATCATCGCGGGCTGCGTGCTGCGCACGGCGGGCTTCGCCCTGCTCGGGTTCGCGGGCACGCTGCCCGTCCTGCTGGTCGCCTCGGTGATGACCGGGTTCGCCGGGGCGCTGTTCAACCCGGCGGTGCGCGCGTACGTGGCGCACGGCGCGGCAGAGCGCAGGGTGGAGGCGTTCGCCCTGTTCAACGTGTTCTGCCAGGCGGGCATCCTGCTGGGGCCGCCGATCGGCGTGGCCCTGCTCGCGGCCGACTTCCGGCTGGTGTGCGTGGTGGCGGCGGCGATCTTCGCGGCGCTCACCGTGCTGCAACTGTTCGCCCTGCCGCCGTGCCGCAGCGAGGAGCCTCGTGGAAGCGTGCTGGCGGACTGGCGAGATGTCGCGGCCAACCGGCCGTTCCGGATGTTCGCGCTGGCCATGGCCGGCTCGTACGTGCTGTCGTTCCAGATCTACCTGGCCCTGCCGCTGGCGATCGGCGACCACGGAGCCGTCAGCGCGCTGTTCGTCGTGTCGGCGCTGGTGGCCATGCTGGGCCAGGTCCACATCACCGACTGGGCGCGCAAGCGCTGGAGCGCCTCCCAGGTCATCGCGCGCGGCCTCGCGCTGATGGGGCTCGCCTTCGTACCGCTCATCCCGTACGGGGTCGCCGGCGCGCCGGTGCCCGTGGCCGCGGGGCTGGCCTGCACGGTGCTGCTCACGCTCGGCACCGTGCTGACCTGTCCCTTCGAGATGGACACGATCGTCACGCTGTCGGGCGAGCACCGGGTGGCCACCCACTACGGCTTCTACAACACGGTCGCCGGTCTCGGCGTCGCCGCGGGCAACCTGGCGGTCGGGCGGCTGCTCGACGTCGGGCCGGTCTGGGTGTGGAGCGTGCTCGCCGCCACGGGGGCGGCGTGCGCGCTGGCCGTCCGGCGGCTCGGCGCCCCTCGCAGGCATCGGCTTCGGGGACGTGCGCGCCGCATCTCGTCCACGAGCACACCGTTCTGAACGCGATCGTCCTTCGTCCGGCCGCCACGCCGTTCGCCGTGGCAATCCGGGACCTCTAACCCGACATGAATCGACAAATCGCCCTTTGCGGCATGCGAGATCGCCCTTCACCGTGCCGTCGATGTGAGCGGGCCGCGCTGCCGACCCATAGAGCATCGCCTACCCGTTCGGCCAGCAGATCGGCGCGGGCGAGCAGCCACGTGGTGAGGCGCTCGCGAGCCGGCGCCGGCGGCGACATCGGCCGTGATGCGGCCGGTCGCAGCGATGCCGGCGAAACCCGCGCCCGGTCCTCGCAACATGCTGCGACGGCCGGCCAACGTGCCTTACGTGCCAGAAAAGATCATCTCGCTCTGACCTGCGAGGAGATACCAAGAATCCACAACGATCGTAGCTGGCCGAGCCGAGCGAGACGACGGCGGCGGCGAGCGCGGGCGCGATCGTGTGGGCGTACAACCACCTACGGCGGGGCCCGGTCAGGCTCGCGGCCAAGCCCCACTGCGTCCAGTGGGGCGGCAACTACGGCAAGCTGCAGTACACCTCGAAGTTCGAGCACTGCGGCTGACCCGGGCTGCCCCACGCCCCGCTACCTCACCGTGGTGAGCCGGATGCCGAGCTGGCTGTAGATCTCCATTTGGTCGTGGTAGAGGCGATGGCTGACGATGACGCCGCCCTCCAGGGTGAACATCCAGCAGAAGCGGATGCCTATCGGCCTGGAGGTCGGCTCGATGACCTCGCCCTCGGGGCTCAGGAACGGCCCCTCGTGCGTGCCGGTGTAGACCCCCTCGATCGCCACCGTGTCGCCTTCGGTCGAGCGTTCCCAGACGGTCATGCGGGCGCCGGGGAACGCCTCCCATATGTGGAGGTGGTAGGAGCGGATCTGCTCGAGGCCCTCGGCCTGCAGCTCCGGGCCGACCACGGTGGCCCGGGGTTGGTAGCAGCGCACGACCTCGTCCAGGTCCTGAGCGTTGATAGCGGTCACCAGCTGGTCTATGACGTCGGGCATCGTGGGTTTCCTGTCGTGGTGTGCCGGTCACGCCGCCCCGCCGCCCGGCGGCTCACGGCGTGAGGACGACCCTGCTGCACTCGTCCTGCTTGTCCTTGAACATCGAACCTGTGCGGAGCCTCCCTCAGCGCCAGCCGGTGCGAGATCACGAAGCTCGGGTCGAGCTCGCCCCGGCGGCTGCGGCCGAGCAGCGGCTGAAGGTAGTGCTGCACGTGGCACACTGCCCGGCGCGGACGGTCAGCGACCAGTTCATCAACGAACCTATCGGGAACTTGTCCATCAGCCCGCCATAGACGCCGACGATCGCGACGACGCCGCCGTTGCGGCAGGCCATGATGGCCTCGCGCAGCGCGTACGGGCGCTCGGTCTCCAGGCGGGCGGCCGTCTTGCGAGTGCCAGCGTGCTCTGGCGGACAGAGTTCATCGTGTGGCGCCAGCTGCCGTCATCCGGCTGAGCGTCGAGCACCTGCCCAGCGGCGGCGAGCCCGAGCCCGTCTGGCTGTGGTGGTCGGGCACCTGTCGGCAGCACCGGCGCCGACACGGCCGGCCTCGACCGGCCCTGGCAGACGTTCCTGCGCAGATTCGATCTGGAACACACCTTCCGGCTGTTCAAGCAGACCCTGGGCTGGACCACGCCGAAGCTCCGCGACCCCGAGGCAGCCGCTTGCAGCTCGGGATCGGCGCCCGGCACCGGCCGCAGGTAGCGTTGCCGTCGTTCCCAGCCGTACTTTCGGCCGGTTCCAGGCTCGGGCGGAGGTGCTCACGGCTGGCTTGCGGGGGTTCGTGTCGGCCCGTAGGTGATCCAACGGCGCGCGGAGTGGGTCGGGCGGCCTGGCGGAGCACGGTGGCGAGGGCAATCGGCGGCAGCCAGTTAACGCCCCAGACGCCGCAAGTTATCTGACTACGGCCTGGTGGCATCACTGAAACTTTCACATGCGCGGACAGTGCGGCGCGGCCTCCTCCCGGACGAAACTCCAGGCTGGGACGCGTTCCGCCGGCAACGCCCGGGCCGGTAACGGCCGCCCTTCGTTGACGTCCGGCCGGACCGTCGGATGTACTCCGCGACAACGTACACACCGAATGAGTCATGAAGCTGTGCAAGATCGAATGTTAGCGCTAACAACACTAGCGATCGCCATCTTCGGTCTAGGCAAGGAGCCCTGGGTGTCACCCCTCGTCCCCGGCAACCGCGCACGACAGACCGCCCGCTCGGTCAGGCGGTCGACCGCCGGCCTGAGGTCCGCACGGCCCGGCTGATCCGGCATGCCGCCTTCCCGCTCCACCCGCCGACCCCCGCGCGCGAGTCCCCGGGCCGCGGAGTGTGACCACCCCCCACCCGACACATCGACGCAGAAAGGCACGACCCATCCATGAAACGACTCCTGTCCCTCCTCACCACCGGGCTGGTCGCCATCGGCCTGTCGGTGGCGCTCACCGGGCCGGCCGACGCCGCCTCGACGCTGGGCGCCTCCGCGGCCGAGCGCGGCGGCCGCTACTTCGGCGCCGCCGTGGCCGCCGGCAAGCTGGGTGACTCGACGTACGTGAACATCCTGAATCGCGAGTTCAACTCGGTCACCGCCGAGAACGAGATGAAGTGGGACGCCACCGAGCCGTCCCGGAACTCCTTCAGTTACACGCGCGGCGACCGGATCGTGAACCACGCGATCGGGCGTGGCATGAAGATCCGCGGGCACGCCCTGCTGTGGCACGCGCAGATGCCCGGCTGGGCGCAGACCCTGTCCGGCTCGACCCTGCGCACGGCCATGATCAACCACGTCACGCAGGTCGCCACCTACTACCGGGGCAAGATCCATTCCTGGGACGTCGTCAACGAGGCCTTCGCCGACGGCGGCAGCGGCGGGCGGCGCGACTCGATCCTCCAGCGCACCGGCAACGACTGGATCGAGGCCGCCTTCCGGGCCGCCCGCGCCGCCGACCCGGGCGCCAAGCTCTGCTACAACGACTACAACACCGACGGGATCAACGCCAAGAGCACCGGCATCTACAACATGGTCCGCGACTTCAAGGCGCGTGGGGTGCCGATCGACTGCG
The DNA here is from genome assembly GCF_040674815.1 of Nonomuraea sp. NPDC049709. Lineage (NCBI taxonomy): Bacteria > Bacillati > Actinomycetota > Actinomycetes > Streptosporangiales > Streptosporangiaceae > Nonomuraea > Nonomuraea sp. NPDC049709. The sequence goes on along the minus strand of NZ_JBFANM010000136.1, from coordinate 1,908 downwards.
TCGGTTTCCAGTCCCACCTGGGCACCTCGCTCTCCGGCGACTACCAGGCCAACCTGCAGCGCTTCGCGGACCTCGGCGTCGACGTCCAGATCACCGAGCTCGACGTCGCCCAGGGCGCCGGCCAGGCCGGCATCTACGCCTCGGTGACCCGCGCCTGCCTGGCGGTCTCCCGCTGCACCGGCATCACGGTCTGGGGCATCCGGGACAGCGACTCCTGGCGGACCGGGGAGAACCCGCTGCTGTTCGACTCCTCGGGCAACAAGAAGGCCGCCTACACCGCCACCCTCGACGCCCTCAACGGCGGCTCGCCCGACCCGGGACCGATCGACACCAACGCCTGGTACGTCCTGGTCAACCGCAACAGCGGCAAGGCCCTCGACGTCTACAACCTCGCCACCAACGACGGCGCCCGCATCACCCAGTGGGCCCGCAACAACGGCAACCAGCAGCAGTGGCAGTTCGTCAGTTCGGAGAGCGGTTGGTACCGGCTGAAGTCGCGCCTGTCCGGCAAGGTCCTGGACGTCTACAACTTCTCCACCGCCAACGGCGCCGCGATCGTCCAGTGGGCCGACGGCAACGGCACCAACCAGCAGTGGCGTGTCGCCGACAGCGGCGGCTACGTCCGCCTCATCAGCCGGCACAGCAGCAAGGCCCTGGAGGTCCAGGGCGCCTCCACCGCCGACGGCGCCAACATCGTCCAGTACGACGACTGGAACGGCGCCAACCAGCAGTGGCAACTCGTCCGAGTCGGATGAATCGGAGAACCTCGTGAAATTCAGATTCCTGGCCGTCCTCGCGACGGTCGCCACCTTACTGGCGGGGCTGTTCGTCGCCCTTCAGACGCAGTCCGCCAGCGCGGCCACCGTCGACACCAACGCCTGGTACGTCCTGGTCAACCGCAACAGCGGCAAGGCCCTGGACGTCTACAACCTCGCCACCAACGACGGCGCCCGCATCACCCAGTGGAGCCGCAACAACGGCAACCAGCAGCAGTGGCAGTTCGTCGACTCCGGCGGCGGCTACTACCGCATCAAGTCCCGCCACTCCGGCAAGGTCCTCGACGTCCACAACTTCTCCACCGCCAACGGCGGCGCGATCGTGCAATGGGCCGACGGCAACGGCACCAACCAGCAGTGGCGGCTGGCCGACAGCTCCGACGGCTATGTGAGGTTCATCTCGCGCCACAGCAACAAGGCCCTGGAAGTGCAGGGCGCCTCCACCGCCGACGGCGCCAACATCGTCCAGTACGACGACTGGGGCGGCGCCAACCAGCAGTGGCAGCTCGTCCAGGTCGACGGCGGCAACCCGAGCCCGACACCCACGCCGACCGGCACGTGCGATCTTCCGTCGACCTACCGCTGGACCTCGACAGGCCCGCTGGCGACCCCGAAGTCGGGCTGGGTCTCGCTCAAGGACTTCACCGTCGCCCCCTACAACGGCCGGCACCTCGTCTACGCCACCACCCACGACACCGGCACAAGATGGGGCTCGATGAACTTCAGCCTCTTCACCAACTGGTCCGACATGGCCTCGGCCAGCCAGAACACCATGTCCTCCTCGACCGTCGCACCCACCCTCCTCTACTTCGCCCCGAAGAACATCTGGGTGCTCGCCTACCAATGGGGCGGCACCGCCTTCTCCTACCGGACCTCCACCGACCCCGCCAACCCGAACGGCTGGTCAGCACAGCAGGTGCTCTTCTCCGGAAGCATCACCGGCTCCAGCACCGGCCCCATCGACCAGACCCTCATCGGCGACAGCACCAACATGTACCTGTTCTTCGCCGGCGACAACGGCAAGATCTACCGGGCCAGCATGCCCCTCGGCAACTTCCCGGGCAGCTTCGGCACCACCTCAACAGTGATCATGAGCGACACCACGAACAACCTCTTCGAAGCCGTCCAGGTC
>NZ_JBFANM010000135.1:0-19118 GCF_040674815.1 Nonomuraea sp. NPDC049709 | reverse complement strand
GTCCCGAACCCACTACCGCAGACACTTACCGCTTAACCTGCAGAAACAGGATCACTCGAAGATCGATTCATACACCACGTCCGTGGACGTGACCGTGGGTGAAATCATGTTCTTGCAAGATCTTCGTGCAGGGGTGAGCAGGAGTCCGGAAAGCTTTTCAGCTGGCCCGGCCCAAGGTCACGGTGTGGGTTCCGGGTGTGAAGTCGCCGAAGGACTGTTGCCAGGACTCACCGGGCCAGTAGTACGTCACAAGGCCCTCGGCGGGCCGGTAGTGGGCGGTGTAGAGCGTTACCGTCCCCTGCTCGTCGACGGATCGATACAGCGGCGGCTTGAGCATCGCCGCCACGTCCGCGCCCGCGGCGCGGATGGCTCGCAGCCGCTCCTGCGTCCGCATGGCCCGCTCCTGCTCGTCGGTCACCGGCAGGTGCTGGTGATTGGAGGCGCAGGCGTCCGGTGCCACCGTCGGCGGCATATCCGGTCCCACGAACACCGTCATCGCCTTCTTGGGATCGACAAGGGTGAGGTTCTGGGGGACGGCGACCGGCAGGGACCGCAGCCTGTCGACCGCCCCATCGACGGTGTCGCACGTCTCCAGCAGGTAGCGCACGAGGATGAGAATGGCGAAGCCACGTCCGTAGACAGAACGTCCGCCCCAGGTGAGCGAGATCGCGAGACCGGCGTCGTTCATCCCGTCCAGCAAGCCCCACAGCATGTCCTGCATCCCGATCACGGGGCGCAGGAAGCAGGAGGAGACGATGGTCCCCTCGCACTGATCGGGCCGCAGGTCATAGTTGCGCAGCAGAGTGCCGTTCTGGCCGATCTGGGTGCAGGACTGGGAGAACGGCCGCAGTGCCGCGTGGGTGAGGAAGACTTCCGCCTCGGGCCGGTCGAGTTGGCCGGCCAGGCGGTCCAGAACCGGGACCAGTTCCGGCAGGTGCGCACGGAACAGCGCCCGAACACGATCCGCGCCCTCCGGAGTCCGGCCCTCCTCGGTCAGCAGGCCCTCCATGTCCTGCCACAGGGCCCGGGCGTGGGCGGCCCACCGCTCGTCGCCGCCGTCGCCGACCTCGATCGCCTGGAAGGTCTTGTGCTGTTGCCGCATGGCTGCCACTTTCCCTGTGAGAATCGGACGAGGTGAGGGCAACCTAGCTAATTGTGCGGGTAATTCACCAGGTGGCCGCCATCGGCGACGGCCAGGCGCTGGATCTGATGAAGCCGCTGAACGCGAGCGTGGCCGATTCCAAGTGGGCGAACATGTCCCGCGTTGGAGAAGCCGGGAGTCAGGAAGGCTGGCGTTTAGGGCATCCTTCGTGCGCGGAGCACGCCATCTATCGGGTGATCCGTACTCCGTGCCCTTTGACGAGTTGGCGCTGGATCGCCGTGGCCGGATCGCGGGCCGTGGCCGCGTCGGCAGGGGACGCGCCGACGAGGGCCGGTCCGGCCAGGGTGAGGACCGCGACCGTCGTCCATCGCCTCATCGGGTTCTCCTGGTGAAGGGCCCGGTACTTCCGCCGACACGGGCCGAAGCGATGATCTTTGCAGAAGGAGGTCTCACCGTGATCACAGTATGCCGGACGAGCCCCACACGCTGGTCACTGACCTGATCCACGGCCGTCGGCACGCCCGGAAGGCCATGGGGCGGCTCGGGCCTGAACTTGCAAATGGCTGTGACTTCGTTGCGGAAGTTGCGGCTGGAAAGCAAGGAAGATCTGGTGATGTGTCTGCACTCGCGTGGCTTTCGCGCCTACAGTGTGGAGTTGCAACTATTCGGTGAGTGAGTACGCCGGAGTACTGCAAAGACACTGGGGTCATCGAGCCCGAGGGGGCGATGGTGCCATCACGGGTGGAAGTCGTCCGAACCCGGCTCAAGCGCCTGATCGACAAAGGGTGGCTGGCCGAGCACCAGCGCGGGCAGTTCTCGATCGCCGAGGGCCTCAACGGCGCCACGCTGAACGGGGCCGCCGCTGACCATTGATGAGTTTGCCGTCATCCCTGTGGTCCGGGGCGACGGCAAAGGGGGTGCCGCCGAGGGTTCAGCTCGGCGGCACCCGGGTTGCGTGAGCGCCCTACAGGTCTAACTGACGGTGGCTCGCGCGCTTCTGAGCGTAACGCGCGATGCGGGAGCTCGGGGGGCCGTCGAGCCTATTTCGCCTGCCCTGCCCGAGATCTGGCAGAGCGGAAAGAGGACGATGATGCGTCTCACCCCGGCCGATGGCCCGCCCCCGCGCGACGGTCGATCACCACTCGCGCCACCACCTGCCTTACCGGATGGTGGGCCACAGCGGCCCCCCGAGGGCGCTCTCCAGCAGGGCGATCGTGGCCACGTCCGGCCAGGAGGTCCCGGCGAGCAGGTCGTTGATGGATTGCCGGTTGACCCCGGACAGAGCGGCCAGGGCGCGCTGGCTCAGCTTGCGCGCGGCGAGTTCACCGGCGAGGGTGGCGGCGATCGCCTGAACGACAGCCGCGGCCACATGGCCCTCCAGGTCCGCGTGGGGCCAGGCCTGCGGGTCCTCGGCCAGATCCCGGGGCGCGGTGGAGCGGGCTCGTCCACCGACCATGACAATGTTCTCCTATCAGTCAAAGTCGTCGCGCTACGTAACGGCAGGTTGTCCTGCCGCTATGAGTGGGGTGTGACCCTCGACCCGGAGACCTCGGCGAAGATCACCCGTTACCGGCCGCGCGTCCCGCCACCGGAGTGGGAGCAGGTCGCCGGCACGGTGCGGATGCTGGTCGCCGCCAGCGCCGGTTGCTCTCCCTACAACGTGGAGCGGCTGCTGCACGCCACCACCCGGCTCGCCGCCTGGTGCCGCCGCTGCGGCCTGCCCGACGATCCGGAAGTATGGCTGCGGCACGAGACGATCGACGCGTTCGTCCTGACCGGCTGCATGGACCTGGCGCCGAGTTCGGCTCAGACCTACCGGTCCTGACTGCGGCACATGCGCGCCACGCTGGCCTGGCTGGAACGCGGTGAACGGGTGCCGCCACCGATGAAAGCCTCCAAGACGGTCAGCCCGCCGTACTCGCCGGCCCAGCTCGGCCGCCTTCGCGGCTGGGCCGAACGCCTGCCCGGCCAGGCCAGAGGCGACGCTCTGGCGTTGATGGCGCTCGCCTGCGGCTGCGGTCTGACCTCTGGAGAAGTGGCCGCCGTCCGCACCGGGCATCTGCGCCGCTTGGACTGCGGCGCGGTCGTGGTCGCCGTCCCCGGCACCACGCGGTTGATCGTCTGCCGCGCCGCCTGGGAGGACGTCCTGGCTCATGCCGCCGACCAGCCGGGCGACCGGTTCGTGTTCCGGCCCAGGCGCGCCGCCCGGCACGCCAAGAACCTGTTCAGCTCCTGGACCACCTGCCACACCCCGACCGGCGGCCTGCCCGCCCTGTCGGTGCGCCGGCTGCGCTCCTCGTGGATCGTCGAGTTGCTGAGCGCCCGGATCGACTTGGCGTGGTGGCCGCCGCGGCCGGGATGAGCACCTCCGCGCTGGCCCGCTACCAACATTTCGTCCCCGCCCTGGACGAGCCCACCGCGGTCGCGCTGCTGCGCGGCAGGCCCGACGAACAGGCCAGGTGAGTACGGCGCAGCCACGCGCCTGGCCGCCGCGCACCACCCGAGCCCGAGCCACCCGGCCCCGGCCACCTGCCAAGCAGACGGCACAGATCCCCGACGCCGTCGTCAGCCACTACGCCCGGCTGCTGGACGACTCCGGCATCATGCCGCTGATCGACGCCGAACTCGGCCGAGGCCCGGCCCGCCCGGGCTGCCCATCGCCGCGGTGCTGACCTGCCTGCTGCTGTCCATCAACCACACCGGCAAGGCCACTCTCGTCCAGGCCTGGCGGATCGCCGCGTTCTGCCTGACCGCCGCCGCACGCCACCGGCTCGGCCTGCCCGACATCAACCCCGAAGACATCCACCAGGTGCTCGCCTCCTCCCGCCGCTTCTACCGGGCCTTCGACCGGCTGACCACCGTGCTGGATCCAGTCCGCCACGATCGGCGCGCCCGCCTGCCCCAGCATCAGGCCGACGCGCTGGCCACCGCCTGGGAGGATGACGACCCAGCACACTCGCGCAAGCGGGAACTGCTGCAGGACATCGTCACCGCGCTGGTACTCACCCCGGTGCGCTGGGCCAAAGGCCGGGGCTACCTCCGCCACTTCCGCGGCGATGTCGGCATCGACACCACCGCCGCCCTGTCATCGCCCGCCCACCCCGGGCCCGCCGCTCCACTGGGGAGCTGATCGCCTCCACTGAGATCACCGCAGGCTGGCACCACTCGGCCGGCAACGGCCCACCCGAGTACGGCTACAGCGCCACCCTCACCGTCGCCGCCCGCACCCGCACAGCACTCGGCTCTTTCCCTCAACTGGCGCTCGGTCTAGTGCTCGACACCCCGCACAAACGCATCGGCGCCAATGCCATCGCCACCCTCAAACCCCTGGCCACGCTCGGCTTTCCCACCGGCTTCGCCGTCGCCGACCGCGCCTACACCGACCAGCAACCTGGCCACTTCGCTCAGCCCGCACGCGAACTCGGCTACCGGCTCGCCCTCGATTACAAAGTGGAGCAGCGGGGAGTGCAGGGCAGCGTCCACGACAGCCCGCTCATCGACGGTTCCCCGGCCTGCCCGCTGATGCCCGACAGGCTTGCCCAGGCGACCACCGGCCTGGACGACGCCGCCATCCGCGCGCCGTCGGAAGAGCTCACCGCGTTGATCGCCGCGCGAGAGCCGTACTTGCTGCGCCTCAAACAGAGCGCGAACGCAGACGGCGCCGTCCGCTACCAGTGCCCGGCAGCAGGCACCTCCCCATCGATCACCTGCCCCCGCTTCGACCGCCTCCACCAGCGCGGACCCAGCCAGCCCACCGCAGTCGACCTCACCGACGCCCGGCAGCGAGCCGCCCACCCCGCGGCCAAACCCCGCGTCCTGCCACCACAACCGGATCTGAAGGCCGGCCAACTGCCGAAGATCTGCCGCCAGCACACCATCACCGTCCACAAGGACGATCTCGGCCACCTCGACAAGTTCCGCCAGGACCTGGCCTACCTGAGTTCCACCTGGATCGGGACCTACAAGTCTGTCCGCGCCAACACCGAAGGCATCAACGGCAGGCTCAAGGGACACAACCTCGACCTCGGCGATCCCAAGAACCGGCTCGCCCACGGCCGCGTCGCCCAGACCATCCTGGTCGCGCTGCTCGTCACTGTCGCCAACGACCACTTCCTCGACCAGTGGCGCCACATCCGCGAGCCCCAAGACGAGCCCGTCACACTCGCCGTCACTCCGCAGGCTCCAGCCCAGCCCTTCGACGGCATACCACCCGCCGGCCACAGCAGGCCGCCACCGGCCCCATAAGCCGCAGAACCCGCCACCTTGTCGCAGCGCCCCGCCTACCGTCGGCTTCGCCATGCCCAACGGCCGGATCTCGCTCCTCCACCAGCGGCCTGACACCACCCGGGCCTTCCCAGAAGCTGACTTCGCAGTCCCCGAACCAGGACGAATCCGATTCGGAAACCCTTGAAACGACGAGATCCCGCCCGATCTCAACGATCAGACGGGATCCCGTCAACTTCAGTCCGGCCGTTTCAAGAACGGCCCTGGCCTCAAGGGCGTGGGAGTTTGCTGTCGAACAACCTCGGATTCGAGGCGCGCGGAATCGGCTGGCCACCTTGCGCGTGCGGGCCGTCACCTGGCCCCGTCGACGCGTGCACGGCCCCATCGTGCACACCGCTCCTGGCAGGTGACGATGTCATCGGCTGCTGAGTGGAGGTCGGTGGTGGCGGAGCGCCCACCCGGACCAGCTTGGTGAGGAGTTGCTCGGCGGTCGGCCGATCTCGGGGATCCTTGGCCAGCGAGGCCGCACGCAGGGATGCCAGCTCGCCGGGAACGCCCGTCAGATCGGGATCGAGGTTGAGGATCCGGCACATCACCACCGGCAGCGGCCCGAACCCGAATGCCGCCCGGCCCGTCGCGGCGAACACCATCGTTCTAGCGCACGCGAACACGTCTACCGCCGGTGACGTCCTGCTGAGGAACTGCTCGGGCGCCATGAACGGGGGCGTCCCCTCGACGCCGGTCGTCAGGCTTTGGCTCACGTCCAACGCGCGCGATCCCGAAGTCGATCCCTGCGGGCCGTCCCGCCCGAGCAGCACATTGCTCGGCTTGAAGTCCCGGTGAACCACACCCGCGCCGTGGATGGTGGCCAGCGCGGCGGCCGTCGTGATGGCCAGCCGCAGGGGGGCATCAGGCCGCAGCAGTTCCCCCCCGCTGATGTGGTGCTGGAGTAAAGGGCCTTCGATGTACTCGCTCCCGAGGTACCGCCGGTCGTGCAGAACGCCCGCGTCGAGCACGCGGGCGGTGCAGAGATCGGCGACCCGCTGAGCGGCCCTCGCCTCGCGCCGGAAACGGCGTACTGCGTGCTCGTCGTCGGCGAACTGGCGTGCAGTAGTTTGACCGGGCCCCGTTCGCTCTCGGTTGAGACTCCCAGATGGAGGCTGCCCTGGCCGCGCTCGCCGAGGAAGACGGTGCGCTTGTAGGAGCCGACGGCGCGGGATCGCTCGGCCGAAGCGGAGGCGTTCCGCTCATCAGTCTCCTGATTCGTCTGAAGCCGCCGTCTGAGAGGTCGGCGTTTCGAGGCGGGCGAGGTGGCTTCGGATGCTTTCCACGTCGACTCCTCGTTCGTCGGCGCTGTCGATGCCGAGCTTGGCGAGGAGGATCAAGGCCTCGGTCCAGTTGTCGTAGGCCTGGTCGTGCAGGCCGAGAGCGGCGTGGGCGTGCGCGAGACCGTCGCGGGCGCGGGCCTGGTCACCCAGATGGTCGAGGTCAGAGGCCAGGTCGAGTGCTCGGCGGTGGTCGTCGAGAGCCTGGTCGTGGTGGCCGCGCTCATGGTGCAGGCGACCCATTCCGTGGATGGCCTCGAACTCCCAGTTGCGGTTGCCGATCTCGCGCGCGAGGTCGATGACTCGCTGGTAGCAGTCCCGGGCCTGCTCGTGCCGGCCCTGGAGCTGGTGCAGTTCGCCGAGGGCGGTGAGGCTGCTGAGCTCGCCCACCGTGTAGTGCACGCGCCGAGCCAGGCTCTGTGCCTGCGTGAAGTAGCCGGCGGCCGGCCCGAACTCGTCCCTCGCGAGATGGAGGTAACCGAGGCCGAGCAGAGCTCGCGCCTCAGTGGTGCGGTGACCGATCGTGCGGGCGATGCTCAGCGCCCGGGTCAGGCAGTCGATGCCCTGCTGGTGCTCTCCCCTCACCCGGTGGACATGGCTGGAAGCGATCAAGGCGTCCAGCTCACCGGTGCGATGGCCGATCTCGCGGGCGATGCTCAACGCCTGCGTGAAGTAGCCGGCAGCTTGCCCGTACTCGTCCCGACCGAGATGGACGAGACCGAGACCGTTCAGCGCCCGGAGCTCGCCGGAGCGCTCACCGATGGCGCGGGCGAGGCCCAGGGCAGTGGAGCTGTTCTCAAGAGCTGCTTCGCGCTGGTCTTGCATGTTGCGGATCTCGCCGAGCCCGATGAGCGCCTCCATCTCGCCCGCTCGATCACCGGCGGCGCGGGCGGCGGTCAGAGCCCGCGCGTGCAGATTCTCGGCTTCGGCGTAGCGGCCGCGAGTACGCAGGCAGCGATGCAAGGTAGCGGCCAGATGCCGGACGTGCCGGCCGAAGCCGTGCTCGGTGGCGAACTGCGCGAGGGACAGCAGGTTGGACAACTCCGCGTCCAGCCATTCGGCGGCGTCCGGCACCACTGCCGTAGACGTCGCGCCCTGCGTAAAACGTGGCCGCATGTCCGCTTCGTAGGGGTAGAGGCGATCCATCGCCGCCGAGGCGGCGTGGCTGTAGTGGTCCAGCAGCCGGGTTCGCGCGGCGTGCCGGTCGGCCTCGGACTCCTCGGCGGTGACCTGGGCGGCGTGGGCCCGGATCAGGTCGTGGAACCGGTACCGGCCGGGAACCGGCTCCTGCTGCAGATGAACGTCCAGCAGCCGGTCCAGCAACTCCGAGGCCCGCGCGACGGTGGTGTCCAGGAGCGCGGCCGCCGCCTCGGGCGCGATGTCCCCTCCCGGATGCAGCGCCAGCAGACGGTACGCGCGCTGCTCGTCTGGGCTGAGTTCGCGGTACGACAGGCCCAGGGCGGCGATGACGCCGCGCTCGCCCGCCTGCAGCTCACTCAGTCGGCGCCGATGCTGCTCGAAGCGCTCGAGCAGGTGCCCTGCGGTCCAGGACGGATGGGCTTTCAGCCGCGCCGCGGCCACGCGGATCGCCAGCGGCAGCATCCCGCACCGCCGTACCACCTCCTCCAGCACCCCCCGCGGCTCGCCCGCGACCCGCTCCTCTCCCGCGGTCGCGGTGAACAGCGCCACCGCGTCCGCGAGCGGCAGGACGTCCACCGACACCGTAAGGGCCCCGTCCAGACCGACCAGCCGCCGCCGGCTCGTGACCAGCACCAGACAACTTCCCGCCCCGGGCAGCAGCGGCCGCACCTGGGCCTCGTCGGTGGCGTTGTCCAGCACGATCAACATCCGGCGACCGGCCAGCAGGCTGCGATACAGCGCCGCCCGGTCGTCGGCATGCTGAGGGATCGACTCTCCGGGAACGCCCAGCGTGCCGAGCACGCGCCCGAGCATGTCGGCGGGATCTGCCGCGGCCATGCCCTGGGTGTAGCCGTGCAGGTCGACGAACAGATTCCCGTCGGGGAAGCGGGAGGCGAGCTGATGGGCGGCATGGACGGCCAGCGCCGTCTTGCCGGCGCCCGCCATGCCGTCGATGGCGGTGATCACCACCGTGGCCGCGTCTCCCATCTCGCCGAGCATGGCGAGCTCCCGCGTCCGTCCGACGAACGTCCCGACATCGGCCGGCAGCTGTCGCGGCGTCATGCGCGCCGAACCAGGCCCCTGCGGCCTCGGCCCCGTGGCGCGTGCCAGGATCGACAGCTCCGCGTCGTCCAGGCCCAGCGCCTGTGCCAGCAGCCGGATTGACGCAGCGCGCGGGTGTACCAGCTCGCCGCTCTCCAACCGGCGGATCGTCCGGACGTTGAGGCCCGTCCGCGCCGCCAGCTGCCCCTGGGTGAGCAGGGCCCGCTCACGCCAGAAGTGTAACAACGTCCCCAATTCCGGCTCTCCCGCCGGAGAGTCCCCCTCGATACCCTCGCGTGCTCCTGACGGCATGAACTGTTCTCCCGCAGTCGCCGGCCTGGATCAGGGAAACTATGCCACGGAATTCCAGAGGCCACGGCAGGGCCCGGAGGCCCAGAGCGCGCTGGTGCCCTCGTTCTGGAGCTCGCGGACCTCAAGTCGACGCACGTCCCGGCCGAGTTCGGGCGCTGAGGGCCGCGGCCGAGCATTCCAGGCTATGCCCGATGAATGTCCGTCAAATGCCCTGTTGTGGCCTGCCCTCGACCGTGAACAGCGGGAAGACACGAGATCGAGCGGCCCGGTCATCGCAGCGGGAGCCACGTTCACGTTGGACGTGCTCACGCGGGAAGAAGGTCAGAACCTGCTGTTGCATCGCCTGGCCCCAAGCGAACCGAAACCGCACGACCCCCACCGACGAACTCATCGAGCTGGGCGCGCGGAATCCCCTCGCACTGGCCATCGTGGCGGGGCGCGCGGCGGCCAACCCGTCCTCCTGACTCAGCGGCCCTGCGCCGACCTGAATAGGGTCCGAGCCGACATCAGTGTCCCGGCCACCAGGGACGTCCGCACCGATCCACCTTTCGCGTTGTCACGCTCCTACAAAGCTGCTCCCCGCCGCGCTGCCTGCGCGAGCTGGAGTAGTGCGGTGAGCGAATGCAGTCGCCCGTCCTCGCCGATTGCGAGAGCATGCGCGTCGCCCATCCAGCACACGTCCACCGTCCAGTCGGTGATCACTGCGTTGACATCCTCCGCCCGCCTGAAGGCGGGGATTCCAACAGTAACTACCTCACCAGGAGGAGGTCGCGTTGAGGTTCGCGTTCACTGGCCCGCCCAGCGCGCGGGTTCGATCATCGTGCAGCAGCAGGCCCTGAAGGACTTCGCCCAGGCGATGGCGAACTTCTTCGGCACGACCCACCAGCGTCCGACGTGGCGCAAGCGCGGGCAGGGTGAAGGGTCCGGATTGTCGCGGTCAAGGCCAGCGACGTCCGTCGCCTGTCCCGCAACGTCGGCGAGGTGAAGGTCCCGAAGGTCGGCTGGGTGCGATTCCGGTGGTTCCGCGCCGTGCCTGCGGGCGTGAAGTCGTTCGGGTCACCCGTGACCGGGCGGGCCGCTGGCAGGTGGCGTTCGCCGTGATCCCTGAGCCGACCCCCGCACCGGGCACCGGCGGGGGTGGTGGGCGTGGACCGGGGTGTCGCGGTCAGTGCCGCCCTGTCCACCGGCGAGCTGCTGAACGCGCCTGGCCTGCGCGAGACAGAGAAGGCCTGCCTGTTGCGGCTGTGGCGCAAGCTGGCCCGGGCCAGGCGCGGGTCGAGGCGGCGCGGCAGGGTGAAGGCCGCCATCGCGAAGCTCAAGGCCCGCGAAGCGGACCGGCGTAAGGACTGGGTGGAGAAGACCAGCCCCGATCTGGCACGCCGGTTCGACGTGATCGCCGTCGAAGACCCTGAAGATCTCCGCTATGACCCGGTCGGCGCGAGGCACTCGCGACGTGCCGGGCCGTAACGTCCGGCAGAAGGCCGGCCTGAACCGGGGCATTCTCGCCGCCGGGTGGGGCCGGCTGGAGCAGAAGGCTCCCGGGCGAGTCGTGAAGATCAGCCCTGCGTACACGAGTCAGCGGTGTTCGGCGTGCGGGATCGTGGACCGGCAGGCGCGCGAGAGCCAAGCGCGTTTCCGGTGCCGGTCCTGCCGATACGCCGGCAACGCCGACGTGAACGCGGCCAGGACCATCGAACACGCGGCAGGGCATGCCGTGTCTGCGCGGGGAGGCCCACCGCTGGGCGGGCCGGTGAACCGCGAACCTCAACGCGACCTCCTCCTGGTGAGGTAGTCGCTGTTGGAATCCCCCGCCTTCAGGCGGGCGGAGGATGTCAGGCGATCCAGAGCAAGATCACATGGTTCGCCGGGTGTCGCCTGCTGCAATCCGGCTCGATCACATCGCCCATCCGTATACGAGACCTGGGGATAGGAACCGGACTCATTTCGGGCATTCCGGTGGCAACCGATGCCCTACCTCGCGGGAGCGGTGATCGGCGAGGGCTGGGCGAGCCAGGGGCCCTCCGGTTGCAGGCGAACCATCGAGACCCGCCGGGGCCACCGTACGCCGATCCGCACCACGAGCATCCCACCGGGCAGAAGCCGAACTGAAACAGCAGCATGGTGACCTCGTGTCCCGTGGCTCCGTATGTCCTGTCTGGAGGGATTGTGCCGTTGATGCTCAGCAGGGTCGTGCCCATCTCGGCGTGGCGTAGCGACGATGGAGACCACAATTCCGCCTTCCTTGTCGCTGCAGTCTTCGGCCTTGCGCGGGCCTGCTCTGAGTGGCGGTTCAGATGTGCCCTGCATCGCGAATCGGTGGCCGACGACCCGACACGCGGAGTGAGGGATCGGCGGCTGTGCCGCGTCCGGACGACGCCGGGCTTGAGACGTTGTCGATCGCAGCGCTCTGCCCGGTCCGGGGGCCCGTGTTGCGGTGCCCACGAGCCGCCTACCGCGGGGTTCGGTCACGGACGCCGACGAGGACCTGGGAGTGGGGACCGTACGTGAGCAGCCGCGCCGATTTCCTCGCGCAGGACACGCGCGGGGCGCGACTCGATGTGGGAGAGGCCTGATGAACGCCGTGACAGGTGAGATGTGGCTGCAGCACACCCATCTCGACAAGCTGTACGGCTTCCTGCCCGGAATGGCCGACGCGCTGCCGACGATCTTCGGGCTGAGCAGCGCGGACTACTTCGACGCTATCGCCCGCTACGCCGCCCGCGCGCGCGAGGCCGTGGAAAGCCTGTTCACTGAGGAAGCGTTCGCGGCGCGGGTGGAGGCTCTGCCCGTGCGATCCGGGCAGACGCTCCTCACGATAGGTGGCAGCGTCACCGACGACCTGCAGCCCTGGGCCGAGATGCTGCGTCATCTGCTCGACCCGCCCGGACTGGATGAGCTGCGTCCTCGGCGGCAACGACGTCACCCGCGTCGGCCCGGACGCGGGCAAGCCACAGGTCAGCCTCGCCCAGAGCGTCGCCAACCTGCGCCGGCTGCGCCGCATCGGCGGCGCAGCGGGAGGGCGGGTGGGGATGACGCCGGTGCCGGTGCTCGAGGAGCGGGTCACCGCGTCGCCCACCTTCCACTACAGCCAGGTCACCTGGAGCAACTCCGACGTCGTCGCGCTGTACGAGCGGCTTCGATAGGCAAGCCGTCAGCGGGATGGTTCACCCCGATCCGATCAGCCCGAGCCGTCGCCGTCCCTGACCTTCGGCTGGCCATCGGAGACGACCTCTGAAGAGGTTAACTGGCCACCGAACCACGATGTGGAGACGAACATCGGCAGGCCCATTCATGATGAGGTGCCGCCAGTTTTGCGCCGGCGTGAGGGCAGCGCCGGGCCCGAAGCGCGTAAGAGCGGTTGAGCACCGCTACATCCCTTGGTGCCAGAGAACCCTGCGACGCCGGTGGTGGTGGCCGTGCCGCACGATCGTCCTCACGACGAGCCGAACGCCACCGCGACAAGCACGGTCGGCCACATCTCGGAACGGAGGCCGGCGGCGCTTCCCGGACGGGACTCGCAGCAGAGGCCCACCACGGAGTCCGGGTCCGGTAACGGCTTGTGACTCGCAAGGTGATCGGCGCTCGCTGACGAGGTCCGGAAAGGCGCACCGAGAATGCTCAGCTCGTGCTGCTGAGCCACTGATGAGAGCGATGAGAATGCACAAGATTCAGAACCACTCGTGCGTGACCGCACCACGAACGGCCGGTCCACCCATGCCTCCACCTGCGTGGCCTGCGCGGCGGGCTCATCACCGCCGCCCGGCGACGACTGATCGTGGAGGAGCACCGGCAGCGGGCCCATCCCTCCTCTATCGGCGAACCTGCCGCAGCTCAGTCGTTCGCGGACTTGCTCGGCAGAATCCACGCCTTCATCGGGCGGTTCCGTTTGCGGCGACCGCCCGGAGGAGACCACTGGGTGTTCGCCTGATCGGCGAAGCGATATCGCATGGCGATGCCGTGATCGCTGGCGCCACCCATTCTCCCGGCGGGACAGGTGACCGCCGCTCCGGCCCGCCTTGTCCGCAAAGAGGGTCGCGCGCGGACGCGATGAGCCGCTGCGTTGATGGTGTCGGCCGTAGCACCGGTACCCGCCCCGATGACGGTGGCCATCGTGCCGAGGTATGTGCAGGAGGTGGGGTGTCATGACGGCCGTACGGTTTTCCGTGCTCGGCCCCCTGACGATGACTCGTGACGGCATGACGTGGTCCGTCCCCGGCGGCAAGATCCGGGTTCTGCTCGCCACGCTCCTGCTCCGGCCCAACCAGTTCGTCACTCTCGACCAGCTCACCGAACGCCTGTGGCCCCAGCAGCCGCCGCAGAATCCGAACAGAGTCCTCCAGACCAACATCGTCCGCCTGCGGCAATCCTTGGATCTGAATAGGGCGATCGAGACGGAGGAAGGTGGCTATCTGCTCCGTCTGGAGCCCGATCAACTGGACCTGCTTGAGTTCCAGCAGTTGATGCGGCGGGCAGCCGCGACGGCCAGCCCGGTGCTGGAGAACCAGTTCCTCCACGACGCCCTCGGGTTGTGGCGCGGACCTGCGTGCGCCGACGTCGAATCAGACGTCCTCCACCAGATCGATGTCCCGCCAATCACCGAGCAGCGCCTCCATGGCCTCGAACGCCGCATCGACATCGATATCCATCTGGGACGTGAGGCCGCGCTGGTTGCGGAATTGCGGGCGTTGACGGCCGAACATCCGCTGCGGGAGCGCCTGTGGGCCCAGCTCATGATCACCCTCTATCGGACCGGCCGGCAGGCCGAAGCCCTCGACACCTACCGGACCGTTTCCCACCTTCTCAAGAAGGAACTCGGCACCGACCCCAGCGCCGACCTCCATCGGCTGCATCAGGCCATCCTCTCCCCAGAGAATCTGCCCCACCCGCATCCACTCGCCCACGCTCACGCGGACGGGGATGCGTCCGCTGAAGCGCCGGTACCCGAAACGCGTTTGCCCGCGGCATTCACAGCGCCGACAACAGCGGCATCTACGGCGGCCGCTGCGCTCGGCGCGCCTGCACCCTCACCAGCACAAGACAGGAGGCAACCGGCCCCTCAGACGGAGGAGTCTGCGCTCGGAATGTTGCTGCGGACGTGGCGCGATCGGGCCTTGCAGACACAGACACAGCTCGCAGGGCTGGCGGGGCTCAACGTCCGGACCATCCGCAGACTGGAGACCGGTGAGCTACGCCGGCCGCGGGTCACAACGGTGCGGCGGCTAGCTGAAGCGCTGGGCTTGGACGATGCAGAGTCGTCGATTCTCGCCCAGGCCGCGCGGGGCAGGGATGGCGCCGACTGGATAGGCAGGACACCGCGGCAGGTGCCCACTGACGTGAGTCCCGTCGCCGAGCGACAGCCGGAGCCGGTCGCACAGGGGAGTGGTGATGGCCCCGGCGTGCTGGAGGTGACGCCGCGGCAGTTGCCCGCTGATGTGACCTCTTTCGTCGGGCGGCAGCCAGAGCTGGCGCTGCTGGGCCAGGCCAATGACGCGGCCGCAGTGATGATCACAAGCATCGAAGGGATGGCGGGCGTAGGTAAGACCGCGCTGGCGGTGCATGCCGCACACGAGCTGGCGGCACAGTTTCCGGACGGGAATCTGTTCGTCGATCTGCACGGCTATACGGGGGGCATGGCACCGGACAACCCCGCCGACATCCTTGCCCAGGCGCTGGAGACGCTGGGGATCGCGGATGAGTCGATTCCCGAACACCTCGACGACCGGGCAGCCCTGTACCGCAGCGTGCTGGCCGGCAGGAGAATGTTGATCGTGCTGGACAACGCCGCCAACGAGGAGCAGGTGCGGCCGCTGCTGCCCGGTGAGGGTGGCTGTCGTGTCCTGATCACCAGCCGGCGGCGGCTGGTCGGTCTGGACGAGGCCTCCACGGTGTCGGTGGACGTCTTGCCACCAGCGGACGCGATTGCGTTGTTCACCAGCACGGCCGGACGCTGGCGCCTGACGGAAACACCAGCGGAGGACGTGGCCGAGGTGGTGCAGCGGTGCGGGCTGTTACCGCTGGCGATCCGCCTGGCCGCGGCCCGGCTGACGGCACATCCCACCTGGAGCGTCCGTGATCTGCTGGAACGACTTGACCGGCATCACCACGGGCTGCGCGAGCTGCACGCCGGTCAGCGCAGCGTCAGCGCCGCGTTGGACCAGTCCTACCGCGTGCTCGCCGCCACGGAGCAGCGCGCCTATCGCCTGCTGGGGCTGCACGCCGGCGCGGACATCACGCCGGAGGCGGCCGCCGCCCTGCTCGGCACCACGATCGAGAGTGCCTTGACGCTGCTGGACCGGCTGCTGGAAGGCCACATGCTCCAAGAGTCCGCGCCCGGCCGCTACCGCTTCCACGGCCTGATCCGCGCTCACGCCGCCGCGGAGGCCACCGCGCAAGAATCCGAGACCGACCGTCGTGCCGCACTGTCACGCCTGCTGACTCACTACCGCTGTGCCGCATCGGCGCCGACGGACCGCCTCTGCCCGACGAAGCCGACACTTGCCCGCGCCCACCCCGGGGACAGGAGCCGGCCCCCATGATGCCGACGACAGCCAATAGCTGAATGCCAAGCTGCCCAACCTACTCGCCCTCGCCCAATACGCTGCCGAGCACGACCGCCACAACCTCATCCAGCACCTGTCGGCCACCTTGCACCGATGCCGGCGCACCCGAGGCCGCTACGTTGGAGTACAAGGCGGGTTTGTATGGCAGGACCTTCGTCAAGGCCGGCCGGTTCTTCCCGTCCTCGAAACTGTGCTCGGTCTGTGGGAAGCTCGCCCAGAGCATGCCGCTGAGTGTGCGGGGGCGGGCCTGCGATTGTGGGGCGGGCCATGACCGGGACGTCAACGCCGCGATCAACATTCTCGCCGCCGGACGGGCGGAGAGGCTCAACGCCTGTGGAGGGCCGGTAAGACCATCGCTCGCGGTGGCACAGCCCTGCGAAGCAGGAAGCCCAGGGAGTGCCGCCGCATGAACGGTGGGGCACAGGCCAGAATCTCCTCCAGTGCGCGCTGTCCACAGCCCCACCACGCGGCTCACCCTCAAGGTGGGGACACACCATGAGTACGGGATGTTGACATCCTCCGCCCGGCTGAAGGCGGGGGATTCCACCAGCAACTACCTCACCAGGAGGGGGTCGTGTTGAGGTTCGCGGTGCTCCGGCTCGGTAACCCGTGGCCCTTCCCGCGCAGCGACGGCATGCCCTGCCGCGTGTTCGATGGTGCGCGCCGCGTTCACGTCGGCGTTGCCGGCGTATCGGCAGGACCGGCACGCAAACGCGCTTGGCTCTGGCGCGCCTGCCGGTCCACGATCCCGCACGCCGAGCACCGCTGACTCGTGTACGCGGGGTTGATCTTCACGACTCGCCCGGGAGCCTTGTGCCCCAGCCGGGCCACCAGCCGGCCCCACCCCGCGGCGAGAATGCCCCGGTTCAGGCTGGCCTTCGCCATTCGAGCAGAGTACCTTCGCGCATGTCCTGGCCGACGAACGGCTCAAGCCGGTCGTCGGCGCTGGACCACGCCGGTGTCGGCTTGAGTCCCTCCCCGTCATTGACTGCAGTCGTCCTGTCGATGCTGTTCAAGCTGATCGACAGCTCATCGAACATCCTGTGGCAGATCTCTACCTTGACACCGTCGGACTCCAAGACGGCGGGGACAGCCAGCGAAAGGGCCCGTCCTCGACAAAACGTACGATCGCGAACCCCGTCAGACGCCGGCCACCAAGCGCCGCCAGACCGGGGCCGTGTCTCTCGCGGACGGCTTCGGCACTTGATGCGGACTCAGAGTCGCTGCCACTGACGGTGAAGAACTACCAGGTCAGAGGAATGTTCGTGTTGAGGAGCGACCGAAGCGACTGAAGCCTTCTCTCTTGTCAACGGCCAAGTGCGTGTGGGTCTGGCCCACTTTCCGTGATCAGTAGCCGTGCAGCACACGGATGCGGAGAAGGTCGGGGTTGGCTCGCCCGTACATGATCCGTTTGATCATCTTGATGCGGTTCACGTTGCCCTCCACGGCCCCGGAACTGTAGGTCAGGGTGAGCCCGGCCTTGACCGCTGTCCAATCACGGCGAAGGCCGGCGACGAAGTCTCGCAGTTCCCGCGCCGGGCTGGCCTCCGCTCGCGTTGCCCAGCCTTCCAGGTCCTGCTCGCCGCGACGGTGAACGAGCATCTCGGCGAACTGGCGCGTCAGCTCGGTGACCGAGGCGAGTTCTGGACAACGGGCGGTGATCTGGTCGAGCTTGGCCAGGTCTTCGGCGGCGACCTTGCTGGGTGACTGGACGATCCAGCCGGTGACCTCCCGGATCTTGGGTGCAGGAGGCTTTGTGGGTTTGACGGTTGTTGTGCGGAGCGTGGCGGTGAGGCGTCGTAGTGTGCGTGCGCTGCCCAGGTAGCCGCGTTCGCGCAGTTCGGTCAGGAGTTGATCGGTGCTGCGGCAGCCTTGTTCCCAGCGTTCGTGCAGGTAGGGAAGGTAGGCATCGAGGATCGTCTGGCGTGGTGCGCGCTCGTCGCTGATGAGTTGGTCGGCGCCGGCGGCTGTGGCGTAGCGGCGCACGGTCTTGCGATCTAGCCGCAGCTCACGGCTGATCTGGGTGATGGTCATCCCCTGGGCGAGCGCCTGGTGGATCTCGGCGTGCCGCGTCCTGGTACGGGCCGCCGAGGCTCCTCCCTCACGGGCCGGTTCCAGCACGGCGGCAGGAGGTTCCCCGACCTCGGGCTTGGCCACTTCGCGCAGGTGCGCGCGGTGCCGGGACACAGCCCGCTGGACCACGCCGGACAGATTGTGGAGCAGATGCCAGCGATCGGCGACCTGCACGGCCAGCGGGGCGCCGCGTTGCGAGCCTTCGGCATAGCAGCCGGCGCGGTCCCGGCAGATCACCTCGACTCCGGGGTGCGCCTCCAGCCAGGCCGCGAAGGAATCCGCCGAGCGATCCGGCAGCAGGTCGACCATATGGCCGCCCTCCACATCGACCAGCACCGTCCCGTAAGTGTGGCCCTTGCGCCACGCGAACTCATCAACCCCCAGCACCCGCGGGGTCGCCACCTGCGGATCCGGTAGGCTCCGCAACAGCCGCAGCAGCGTCGAGCGACCCACCGCACAGGCCAGACGGGCGGTATGACGGGCACCGGGACGACCGCCCAGAGCCAGCGCCACCGTCCGCAGCATGGACAGCAACCCTGCTGCGCGCCGACCGTGCCTGCTGGTCAGCCCGGGAATCTGCTCGGCGAAGGTCTGCTTGTCACAGGCGGTGTTGTCGCAGAAGAAACGGCGCACCCGTACCTGGACCAGCACCTCCTGCCCAGCCACTGGCAGATCCGAGAGGCACCGCTCATAACGGCTATGAACCCGCACCGACTCCCAGCCGCAGGCCGGACATTCGCCCTTCGGCTCCGTCGTCGCGGCCTTCACCCGCACGGTCGCGCCCATGCAGTGCACCCGCTCGACACGAACGGCGGCAAGGTGCGGGAACACGACCGCCAACAGCTCCATGATCGACACAGAGCAGCATCCCGATACCGGCACCGGCCCGTATCCAGCTCAACATAATCGTGATCTTGGAAGTATCGCCGATCACGGAAAGTGGGCCAGACCGACTTTTTTTTTACATGGCCACGGACATCTCTATGACGGGCAGAAGACGCTTCTTACTCCGCGACATATACCTGACTCACTGTCGCTTGAGCCGCTTGGCTGACAGCGTTGACCTGTGGTTTGAGCAGCGACCCAGCCTGGCGACTGACGGAAGTCGTTGGGCCGCTGTCAGGGACGTGCCGGCGCGGACTGAGGGTGAGAGCCTGATTACGCGTCTAACGACTCCAGCGCAGCGACCGGAGCCGGGGAGAAGGATCCACGCCTGCCGCAGCGGGCCCCACTGGTAGGCGGATTGCGGTCACGTCCACGGACGTGGTGTATGAATCGATCTTCGAGTGATCCTGTTTCTGCAGGTTAAGCGGTAAGTGTCTGCGGTAGTGGGTTCGGGAC
>NZ_JBFANM010000134.1:0-19277 GCF_040674815.1 Nonomuraea sp. NPDC049709 | reverse complement strand
GTGGGAGCGGGGGCGGGGGTGGGGGTGGGGGTGGGGGTGGCGGCGTCGAGGGTGGCGATGGTCTGGCCGGGCAGGCACTCCGCGCCCTCCCCGACCAGGTGCCGCAGCAGGCCCCCGGTCTCGGCCGCCAGCTCCTCGACCGTCTTCGACGTCTCGATCAGCGCCAGCACGTCCCCCGGCCGTACCGCGGAGCCGTCCTTCGCGACCCACTCCAGCAGCAGGTACCGCGCGTCATTGCTGTTGATCTTCGGTACGACGACGCCGGTCATGCCAGCGCCTCCAGGACGGCCCGGCGGATGGTATGTGCGTGCACGAGCACCTCGCGTTCCAGGTGAGGGGCGGCGGGGATGACGCCTGCTGCCGCGCTGACCAGCGTGATCGGCCGGGTCAGCCGGTCCCACAGCACGGGGTGCAGCCGGGCCGCCACCTCGGCGCCCCAGGTGCCGCCCGCGCCACCGTCCTCGGCGACGCAGACGTGCCGGCCGCGCGGCGGCGCCCCGCCCAGCTCGAACGGGTACAGCCGGGCGGGCACCAGCAGCTCGCACAGGACGTCGTGCTCCAGCAGCAGCTCGCGCATGGCCTCCAGGGCACGGTGCGCCATCCCGCCGGGCACGATCAGGGTGCAGTCGTAGTCCGCGACCCCCTCCAGGAACACCCGGGCCACGCCCGGCCGCTCCCCCACCTCCTCGAACCGGAACAGGTCGTCCACCACCCCCTCGCGGAACATCCGCCGCGTGTACAGCACCTTGTCCTCGAAGAGCAGGCAGGGCCGCCGCGTGCCGAGGCAGTGCTCCAGCAGGGCGCGGGCGTCGTGGAACGGGGTCAGCTCCAGCACCGACAGGCCCGGGACGCCGATGAAGTGCTTCTGCGGGCTCTGGCTGTGCGTCGGCCCGTATCCCCGGTGCCCGCCCGACGGGCAGCGCACGACCAGGGGCATGGGGACCGGACGGCCGTACATGGTGGTGGTCTTGCCGGCGAAGTTCAGGAGCTGGTCGAAGGCGAGGGCGGCGAAGTCGGCGAACATGATCTCGACGATGGCCTTGTCGCCGGCCAGCGCCAGCCCGGCTCCCGCGCCGACGATGGCGCCCTCGCTGAGCGGGGTGGAGCGCACGCGCTCGCCGAACCGGGACGACAGGCCCTTGGTGACCTTGAAGGCGCCGCCGTACGGGTCGGTGATGTCCTCGCCCAGCACGTACACGCCGGGGTCGGCGGCCAGGACGCCGTGCAGCGCGCGGTTCAGGTGCTCGGCGACCCGCTCGGTCCGGACCGGCCCGGTCACGTCGCCGTCCAGGGCGCGGGCGGGCGCGCCGACACTTCGGCCACCAGGGCGGCCACGTGCCGCCGCGCGCTCTCGTCGGCCGCCGTGAACTGCCGGGGGAAGGCGGCGGCGTAACGCTCGTACCAGTCGTTCTCCCTGACGCGGGCCAGCTCCCCCGGGCCACGGGTGTCGTCGCCCTTGCTGTGCGGCCCCACCCGATGCGTGACGAGCTCCACCACCAGCGGGAAACCCTCCCTGACCGCCGCGACCGGGGCGGCCAGCTCGGCGCGCACGGCGTTCACGTCGATCGAGTGGATCCGCCGGTACGGGATGCCGAACGCGGCGGCCCGGCCGGCGATCGTGCCCGCCATCGCGTTCGCGGTGGGCGTGGACTGGGCGATGCCGTTGTTCTCCACCACGACCAGCAGCGGCACCCGCCAGAGCGCGGCCAGGTTGAGCGCCTCGTACACCGCGCCCTCGCCCCAGGTGCCGTCGCCCACGTACGCGCAGACCAGCGCGCCGCCGCCGGTCCTGCGCAGGCGCAGGGCCATGCCGGTCGCCACCGGCAGGCTCTCGCCCTGCACGCCGGTGGACATGAAGTTGCGGTGGTAGACGTGCTGGCTGCCGCCCACGCCGCCGCACAGCGCGCCCTGCCTGCCCATGATCTCGGCCAGCAGGCCGCCGGCCTCGTCGCCGTAGCGGGCCAGGAAGTGGCCGTGGCCGCGGTGGTTGCTGAAGGTGAAGTCGTCCTCGCGGAGAAGGGGGGTCAGGGCGACGGGCACGTACTCCTGGCCCAGGCAGGTGTGCGTGGTGCCGCTCAGCAGGCCCTCGGCGAAGAGGCGGAGCAGGGCGTGCTCGAAGTGCCGGATCAGCAGGAGGCGGCCGAGGTCGTCCTGGGCGAGCGGCGACAGGCCGCGCTCCAGCCCGGCCACGATCATGCCGTGCCTCCCGTCCTGGCCCGGGCGGCGGCCAGCCTGGCCAGCGCCGCCCGCCGTCCGGACAGGGCCTGGCGGGCCGGGGTCAGCGTGGTCAGGTACCGCTCCAGCGCGTCCTTCTCCAGGCCGTCCGTGAAGCGGCGGGCGGCCTGCCGGGAGCGGGCGGCGAGGTCGCGGTGGTGGTCGGGGTCGTCCAGGAGCCGCCGCAGCGCCGCCAGCCACGGGCCCAGGTCCTGCGCGGGAAGCACGGGGGACGGGCGCGCGTGCCCGGCCGTCTCGTAGCGCTCCACGCGGTTGACGGGCAGCAGGTACGGGACGCCGAGCTTGGCCTCGGCCAGGCCGCCGACGTCGGAGGCCAGGACGGGGACGCCGCGGAGCATGGCCTCGACGCAGGTGTACCCGAAGGTCTCGTCCCAGAGGGAGGGCATGAGCAGGATCTTGGTACGGCCGAGGATCTCGCCGATGTCGTCGCTCGGCGGGATGACGGCGATGTTGGGGCGGGCGGCCAGGGCTGCTCGTTCGGCGTCCGTGGTGCCCCAGGTCGGGACGGCCAGGAAGGGCGCGTCGGGGCAGGCGTCGGCCAGGGCCAGGAAGATCGGCAGGCCCTTGTAGCCGCAGGGGTTGATCATGGTGACGTACGGGGCGGGGGACGCCTGGGGGTCGGCGTCCTCGTATATGTGTGGATATATCAGTGTTGACTCCAGGGAGGCGTGGCGCAGGCAGTAGTCCTGCGCGGCCCGGCTGACCGCGACCACCCCGGCCGCGCGGCGCACCATCCGCACGCCGGCCGCGCTCGGATAGAACGCGCCCGGGCCGAACGGCAGTTGCTGCAGGGTGTGCACCAGGTAGACGACCCGCTCGGGGGTCGCGCGGAGCGCCGCGCCCAGCACGACCAGGCCGGGGTCGTCGGAGGGGACCAGCGTCCAGTCGGGCGCCAGCCCTGCGGCCACGTCGGCGACCCGCCGGGCCAGCAGGGACGGCTCGGTCACGGCGTGCACGGTCACGCCTTCGTGGCCGTACCCGACCTCGCCCGGCCGGCCGGTCTCGACGAGGCGGGCGCCGCGCCGTACCAGCTCCGCCGTCCCCTCCTCGGGTGAGGTGGTTCGCATGGCCCCGGAGAAGGGGGCCACCACGTGCACCTCGTGACCGCGGGCGGCGAGTCGCTCCATGAGGAGGCGGTTGGACTTGTTCGCGCCGCCGTGGGAGGGGAGGTGGATCATGTTCTGGGCGAGCAGGATTCTCACGGCGCGCCCCGCTCTGCCCGGCGACGGCGCAGCCGCGCGGCCAGCACCCGCCGCTGCTCGACGGGCAGGGCTTGGACGCGCATGGGCTGGACGGGCGGGGGCTGGACGGGCGCGGCTTGCGCGGGGAGGGACTGTCCGGACGGGGCTCGCGCGGGCGGGGACTGCGCGGATCGGGCTTGTGGGGTGAGGGTCGGCCGGTTGTTCGTGGGTGGGCGGGTGGCGGACGGTTTCAGGAGGGACTCCAGGTGTTCGGCGGCGACGACCAGGCTGCCGGCGGCGTCCTGGGGGACGATGCCGGGCCGGGCCCGTCCGTCCTTCAGCGCGGCGGTCAGTGCTTCGGCCACGTCCTCGGCGGTCCAGCGGTGCTCCGGGAGCCAGCGGGCCAGACCCGCCGCGGCCAGGCGCG
The DNA here is from genome assembly GCF_040674815.1 of Nonomuraea sp. NPDC049709. Classification (NCBI taxonomy): domain Bacteria; kingdom Bacillati; phylum Actinomycetota; class Actinomycetes; order Streptosporangiales; family Streptosporangiaceae; genus Nonomuraea; species Nonomuraea sp. NPDC049709. The sequence goes on along the minus strand of NZ_JBFANM010000134.1, from coordinate 15,434 downwards.
CGGCGTTGTCGGGGCGGTCGGCTCCGTGCGCCAGGATCACCTGCGGGGTCCCGGCGACGAGCGCCCTGGTCAGGGTGCCGATCCCGCCGTGATGCAGCACCGCCGCGACCTGGGGCATCACCGTGCGGAACGGCAGCCGGGGAGACCACCGCACGTCCGGTGGGAGGGGCCGCGGGACCAGCTCGGCGTGCGGGACCACCAGCAACATCGGCAGCCCGGCGATCCGGCACCCGCCCATGGCCGCCCGGTAGAACCCCTCGTGCAACATCCGCCCGGTGCCCCCGGTGACCAGCACCGGCGGCACCGGCCCGCCCAGGAACTCCACCACCTCCGCGGGCAACCCCTCGACGGGCTCCCGCCCGCACCCGCTGCACCGATCGGAGATCTCAGGCTCGCCATCCCGATCGGTGCGCTCGGGCCCGGAGCAGGTGTCTCCCGGGGCCGGGGCGGGCCGGCGCTCGGGGACGGGCTGGGAGCGGGTCGTGGGAGGTGGGTTCGGGGGGTCGTCCGGGATGGGGAAACCGGTCAGGACTATGGCGGTGCCCGAGCCGGGGCCGGCCTCGTCGAACCAGCGGGGCCAGAGGCCGAGCTGGAGGTCGGCGGAGGAGAACCAGGCCCGCCAGTCCCCGACCGGGCCCAGTCCGAGGCGGGCGCGGACCTCGTCGATACCGCCCGCGAGCACGTGCTGGTGCAGGTGGCGGGCGACGTCGGTGGCCATGGGCTGGATCGGGGCCACCGCCACCCAGGCGGCGGGCACCCCGAGCAGCTCCCGTACCAGGAGCACGGACAGGGCGGAGGTGTGCCGGCCGACCAGGACCGTGCGGCCGGGCCGGACGCGGGCGGCGAGCGCGCGGCACTCCGTCGCGAGCTGGTCGAAGAGGGCGTTGCGGCGGTAGAAGCCCAGCCAGTCCAGCGTGGCCTTCCCGCCGGGCAGCAGGGCGGTGTCGGCGGAGTAGCGCTCGAACCCTTCCGGCGTGTCGATCGGTACGAACCCGAGCCCCGCCTCCTCGACCCGCCCCCGGTACGGGGAGTGGGTCAGGATCGTCACCTCGTGCCCGCGTTCCCGCAGCACCCGGCCCAGCCGGACGAACGGCAGCACGTCGCCGTCCGACCCGTGGGTCACCAGCAGCATGCTCGACGCGGGTGCGGTCGCCCGGCCCGTCACGTCGAGGTCTCGCCGAGCGGCGAGGTCTCGTCCAGCAGCGCCCGTACGTCCTCCTCGGACATGCCGTCCAGCTCGTCGAGCAGCTCCGCGAGCTGGTCGTCGGCGAGCCCGCCGAGCAGCGCATCGTCGATGAGGCGGGCCGCCGCGGTCACGGTGAACTCGGCGGAGAAGAGCTCGTCCACGGGCAGTTCGACGCCGTACTGCTCCTGGACCCTCGCCAGGAACCGCACCACGGTGAGCGACTGCGCGCCCAGCGCGAAGAAGTCGTCGGTGAGGGAGCGTGGCGGGGTGGTCAGGAGCTCGGTCCAGATCCCCATGACGGCTTCCTCTGTCGGTGTCATTACCGTTCTCCGGACGTTCAGAGGGCAGGCAGGGTCGTGGGAGCGCTCCCAAAAAACGCTCCAGGAAGGCCCCCAGGACGAGCCTGGAATCACGGCGGAGAGATGTCAAGAGAACAGTCTCAGTAATGTTTCCGAAACGCCGCTGTAAGGAACCCCAGCTAGAGAGCACATAGCGGCCTTTTGGCAGACCAATCAAGTTAAATTTTCAATTGATGTTGACCGCAGAGCGAACGCCTCCTTAACCTGACTGCCCGTGGGAGCGTTCCCACGAATTCTGTTCCGCGGGTGCTCGTAGCGGGCGTCTGGTCCCACCTCGAGCTGGGGCGACCACGCCTGTCCGACGAAGGATGGCGCGATGCGCGAAATGCCGCAGAGGGAGATCCCGATCCACCCACCAGCCCCCTTGGCTGCCTTGGCAGAGCTGAACGACACGGCTCTGCCGCTGCCGGCCGCGCCGGGGATGGTGCCGCTGTTCGAGGCCTGGGCGGCGAAGGCCCCCGAGCGGGTGGCGGTGGTGGACGGTGGCCGCGTGCTGTCGTACGGGGAGCTGAACGCGGCGGCCAACCGGCTGGCCCGGCGCCTGCTCGACACCGGGGATCCTGGCGTGGTGGCCATCTTCGGCGGGCGGTCGGCCGAGGCGCTGGTGGCCATGCTGGCGGTGCTCAAGGCCGGAGCCGCCTACCTGCCGCTGGATCCCGACTACCCGGCCGCGCGGATCGAGCTCGTGCTCGCCGACTCCGGCGCCCGCACCGTGCTGGTGCCCGGGCACCTGCGCGACCGGCTGCCCGCCTTCGACGGCACCATACTGGCGACAGGTGACGATTTATCGGCATATAGCGCCAGTAATCTGGACAAAGTTATTGATGAGGCCGATCCCGCCTATATTCTCTACACCTCCGGCTCCACCGGGCGGCCGAAAGGCGTGGTGGTGCCGCATCGGGCCTTGCTGAACTTCCTGGTCTCCATGGAAAACCTGCTGGACGCCGGAGAAGACGACGCCTGGCTGGCCCTGACCTCGCTTTCCTTTGATATTTCCGGCCTTGAGCTGTATTTACCGCTCGTCACAGGCGCCCGTACGGTGATCGCCGACGCGGGCACGGCGCGTGACGGTCACCGGCTGGCCGAGCTGATCCGGCGGGAGGGCGTCACCCACGTCCAGGCCACCCCGTCAGGCTGGCGGGTGCTGCTGGCCGCCGACTACGCCGACCCCGCCGTCACGGCCCTGGTCGGCGGCGAGGCACTGACGGTCCCGCTGGCGGCCGAGCTGAGGAGCAGGACCGGCCGGCTGGTCAACGTGTACGGCCCCACCGAGACCACGATCTGGTCCACCGCCTGGGAGGTCCCCGGCAACCCGGACCACGTCTCCATCGGCCGCCCGATCGGCAACACCCGGATCCACATCGTCGACGACCGCCTCCGACCGGCCTCCACGGGCGAGCTGCTGATCGGCGGCCTCGGCCTGGCCCACGGCTACCACCACCGCCCCGGCCTCACCGCCGACCGCTTCATCCCCGACCCCTACGGCCCACCAGGAGCCCGCCTCTACCGCACCGGCGACATCGTCCGCCTCCACGACGACGGCACCTTGCACTACCTCGGCCGCACCGACAACCAGATCAAACTCCGCGGCCACCGCATCGAACTCGGCGAGATCGAATCGACCCTCGAAACCCACCCCGCCATCCGCCAGGCCGTCGCCGCCGTGCATCGCGAGACCCTGGTCGCCTACCTCGTCGGCGACCTCCCGGACGACTCCCTCTTACGGGCCCACCTCGCCGACCGCCTCCCCCCGTACATGATCCCCCAGGTCTTCGTGCCGCTCGAAGCCCTCCCCCTCACCCCGAACGGGAAAGTCGATCGCAAGGCCCTGCCCGCGCCGGAGCTCGCGGAGAGCGGCGCGGGGCGGGTGCCGGGGACAGCCGTCGAGCGGCAGGTGGCCGAGGTGTTCGCGGAGGTACTCGGCCTGGAGGTGGTGGGCACCGGGGACGACTTCTTCCTGCTGGGCGGGCACTCGCTGCTCGCGGCCCGGGCGGCGGCGCGGATCACGCGGCGGCTCGGCGTGGAGGTGCCGGTCGCGGCGTTGTTCGCGCACTCCACGGTGGAGGCGCTGGCCGCCGCCGTACAGGAGCTGGAGGCCCCGTCGGCGCCGCCGCGCCCGCGTCCGGCCGGCACCGCCCCGCCGCTCTCCCCTGCTCAGGAGCGGCTGTGGTTCCTGTACCGGCTGGACCCGCAGGACGCCTCCTACAACGTCTACCTGGCGCGGCGGCTGCGCGGGCCGCTGGACGCGGAGCTGCTGGCCGAGGCGCTCACCCGCGTCGCGGCGCGGCACGAGACGCTGCGCACCCGCTTCCCGGAGGCGGGCGGGATCCCGGTCGCGGTGGTCGAGCCGCCCGCTCCGGTCCCGGTCGAGCGGCTCGACCTGGCCCACCTGCCGCCCGGCGAGCGCGAGGCGGAGGCGCGGCGGCTGGTGACCGTACGGGTGAACACCCCCATCGACCTGGCCACCGCTCCCCCGCTGCGCGCCACCCTGATCCGCCTGGCGGCCGGCGAGCACGTCCTGTGCGTGGTGTTCCATCACGTCATCGGCGACGGCTGGTCGCAGAACGTCCTGCTGTCCGACCTCGCCGCCTGCTACGAGGGCCGCGAGCTGCCCGCTCTGCCGCTGCAGCACGGCGACGTCACGTACTGGAGGCGGGAGCGGGAGGCGGCCGGCGAGAGTGACGCCGCGCTGGCGTACTGGCGGGCGAAACTGGACGGGCTCCCCGCGCTCGACCTGCCCGCCGACCGCCCGCGCCCGGCCGGGACGGAGCGGCGCGGCGCGGTCCACCGGGCCAGGCTGCCCCGCGACACGGTGGCCGCGCTGGAGGACCTCGGCCGCAGCACCGGGACGACGCTGTTCATGGTGCTGCTCGCCGCCTACCAGGCGCTGCTCGCCCGGCTGAGCGGGCAGCACGACCTCGCGGTGGGCACCGCCGTCGCCGGGCGGGACCGGGTCGAGCTGGAGCCGCTGTTCGGCTTCCTGGCCGAGACGCTGGTGCTGCGCGGCGACCTCTCGGGCGACCCCGCCTTCACCGACCTCCTGGTACGTACGCGGCACGCCGTGCTCGACGCGTTCACCCACGGCGACGTGCCGATGGAGCGGCTCGGCGGCGGGTCCGGGCTGTTCCGGACCATGCTGATCCTGCACACCCAGGACGACGGCGGCACGACCCGGCTCGGGGACGCCACGGCCGAGGTCTTCCACGCCGGCTACACGCCCGCCCGCTTCGACCTCACGCTGGACGCCTGGCCCGACGCCGGGGGGCTGGGGATGGCGTTCGGCTATGAATCCTCCCTGTTCGACCCGGCGACGATCGAGCACCTGGCCGACCGGTTCGCCGCCCTGCTGCGGGACGTCGCCGCCGCGCCCGGTGCCCGGCTGTCGTGGTTGTCGCGGGTGACGGGGGACGAGCGGGAGCGGCTGCTGTACGGGGTCAACGACACGGCTCTGCCGCTGCCGGCCCTGCCGGGGATGGTGCCGCTGTTCGAGGCCTGGGCGGCGAAGGCTCCCGAGCGGGTGGCGGTGGTGGACGGTGGCCGGGCGCTGTCGTACGGGGAGGTGAACGCGGCGGCCAACCGGCTGGCCCGGCGCCTGCTCGACACCGGGGATCCGGGCGTGGTGGCGATCTTCGGCGGGCGGTCGGCCGAGGCGCTGGTGGCCATGCTGGCGGTGCTCAAGGCCGGAGCCGCCTACCTGCCGCTGGATCCCGACTACCCGGCCGCGCGGATCGAGATGGTGCTCGCCGACTCCGGCGCCCGCACCGTGCTGGTGCCCGGGCACCTGCGCGACCGGCTGCCCGCCTTCGACGGCACCGTGCTGGAAACGGGTGACGGTTCACCGGCGTACGACCCGGGCGACCTGAACCTCGCCGTCGATCCCGCCGATCCGGCGTACGTCCTGTACACCTCGGGCTCCACCGGGCGGCCGAAGGGCGTGGTGGTGCCGCACCGGGCGCTGCTGAACTTCCTGGTGTCGATGCGGACCCTGCTGGACGCGGACGAGGACGACGCCTGGCTGGCCCTGACCTCGCTCTCGTTCGACATTTCCGGGCTTGAGCTGTACCTGCCGCTGGTCACCGGCGGCCGGACCGTGATCGCCGATCCCGGCGCCGCCCTGGACGGCGCCCTTCTCGCCGAGCTGATCCGCCGGGAGGGCGTCACCCACGTCCAGGCCACCCCGTCAGGCTGGCGGGTGCTGCTGGCCGGCGGGTACGCCGACCCCGCCGTGACGGCCCTGGTCGGCGGCGAGGCGCTGAGCGAGCCGCTGGCGGCCGAGCTGAGGAGCAGGACCGGCCGGCTGTTCAACGTGTACGGCCCCACCGAGACCACCATCTGGTCCACCGCCTGGGAGGTCCCGGACGAGGTCGGGCGCGTCTCCATCGGGAGCCCGATCGGCAACACCCAGGTCTACGTGCTCGACGAGCACCTGGAGCCGGTCCCCGCCGGGGCCCCGGGCGAGCTGCTGATCGGCGGCCTCGGCCTGGCCCACGGCTACCACCACCGCCCCGGCCTCACCGCCGACCGCTTCATCCCCGACCCCTACGGCCCACCAGGAGCCCGCCTCTACCGCACCGGCGACATCGTCCGCCTCCACGACGACGGCACCCTGCACTACCTCGGCCGCACCGACAACCAGATCAAACTCCGCGGCCACCGCATCGAACTCGGCGAGATCGAATCCACCCTCGAAACCCACCCCGCCATCCGCCAGGCCGTCGCCGCCGTCCACCAGGACAGGCTGATCGCGTACGTGGCGGGCGACGCACCCGAGCCCGCCGCGCTGCGCGCCCACCTCGCCGCGAGCCTGCCCCCGTACATGATCCCCCAGGTCTTCGTGCCGCTCGAAGCCCTCCCCCTCACCCCGAACGGCAAGGTCGACCGCAAGGCCCTGCCCGCGCCGGGCGGCGCGGAGGTGCCGCTGCGGGCGCGGGACGCGGGCACGCCGGTGCCGCTGTCCCCGGCGCAGGAGCGGCTCTGGTTCCTGGACTACCTCGGCGGGGAGGGCGCCGCCCCATTGTGCGTGGCCCGCCGGCTGCGCGGCCCGCTGGACGAGGACGCGCTGGCGGCGGCCGTCGCCGGGGTGGCGGCCAGGCACGAGGGGTTGCGGACCCGGTTCCCCGGCGACGAGGGCCGGCCGCTGCTGGTGGTGCAGGACGCGTTCGAGCCGCCGCTCGCCCGCCACGACCTGACCGGGCGGCCGGACGCCGAGGAGGAGGCCGTGCGGCTGGTCGGCGCGTGCGCCGGCGAGCCGTTCGACCTGGCCGCGGCGCCGCCGGTGCGGATGGCGCTGATCCGGCTGGCGCCGGAGGACCACGTGCTGTGCGTGGCGGCGCATCCGATCGTGGCCGACGCGTGGGCGCTGGGCGTGCTGGTGCGCGATCTGGCCGCGCTGTACGAGGGGGGCGAGCTGCCCGCGCCGCCCGTACAGGCCGGGGACGTCACGCTCTGGCGAGGCCGGCGCGAGGCGGCGGCCGAGGCGGGGCTGGAGCACTGGTGCGGGCGGCTGGCCGGGGCGCCGGTCCTGGACCTGCCGCTGGACCGGCCCCGGCCACCGGCCCGCACCGGAGGGCTCGTCGAGCTGCGGCTGACCGCGGAACTGGCCGCGTCGCTGGAGCGGCTGGGGCGGGAGGCCGGCGGGACGCTGTACACCGTGCTGCTGGCCGCCTACCAGGCGGTGCTGGCCCGGCGGGCCGGGCAGACGGGGTTCATGGTGGGGCGGCCGGTGAGCGGGCGCGAGGCGGACGGGCTGGAGGGGGCGTTCGGGCATCTCACCCGGCATCTGGTGGTGCGGGGTGACCTGTCGGGGGATCCGGCGTTCGCGGAGCTGCTGCGGCGTACCCGGGCGGCCGAGCGGGAGGCGGCCGAGCACGGGGACCTGTCGCCCGAGCGGCTGGTGTCCGCGCTGGGCGTGGAGCGGGATCCGGGGCAGGAGCCGCTGTTCCAGACGACGCTGACGCTGCACGAGGAGGCGCCGCCGGAGCCGGGGACGTTCGGCGGGCTCGAGCACGCGCCCTTCGCTCCCCGGCCGCCGGAGACGGTCTACGACCTGGCCCTGGAGGCGTGGGCCGGGGGCGAGGGGCTCACGCTGATCTTCCGGTACGACGCCTCGCTGCTGGACGCGGCCGGCGTGGAGCGGCTCGCCGGGCGGTACGCCGCGCTGCTCGACGAGGTGGCGGCCACCCCGGACCGGCACCTCTCCGAACTGGCCACGCCCGCCGCCGACCGGACGGCCGGGGGCGAGCCGCACGACCTGGCCGCGGATGGAGTGACCGGGGGTGAGGCGCACGGCCCGGCCGCGGATGGGGCGGCCGGGCCGGTGCGGGTGCTGGATCCGTGGGGCGTTCCGGTCGCGCCGGGGGACGTCGGTGAGGTGTGGGAGGCCGGGGTGGACGGCGTGCCGCGCGCGACCGGGGAGCGGGCTCGGCCGAGGCCGGACGGGCGGGTGGAGCGGCTGCCGGCCGCGGCCACCGTAGGCGGGTCGGGGGGCGGGTTCCGGCCCGGCTACGTCACCCCGCGCACCGACGCCGAGGCGCTGGTCGCCGACGTGTGGAGCGACCTGCTCGGCGTCTCCCGGGTGGGGGCGGCCGACGACTTCTTCCACCTCGGCGGCCACTCCCTGCTCGCGGTACGCGCCGCGGCCCGCCTGCGCGCCACCATCGACGTCGACGTACCGATCAGGACGTTCTTCACCCATCGCACGGTGGAGGAGTTCGCGGCCGCGATGGAGGGCATCCTCCTGGCCGACCTGGAGGGCCTGTCCGACGAGGAGGCCATGCGCCTGCTCGATTCCACGGAGGTGTCGTGACCGGCCTGTCCCCCGCCAAGCAGGCACTGCTGGCACAGCGGCTGCGGCGGCGCACCGCCACGACCACGATCCCACCGCGCCCGGAGGGGACCGCCCCGCCGCTGTCCCACGCCCAGGAGCGGCTGTGGTTCCTGGAGCAGTACGTCCCCGGCACGCCCGCCTACACCGTCTCCTGCACCGCGCGCGTCCGGGGCGACCTGGACCACGACGCGCTGCGGCGGGCCGTGCACGAGGTGGCCGCCCGGCACGAGAGCCTGCGCAGCCGGTTCGTCACCTCCGACGATGGGATGCCGCGCGTCGTGATCGACCCGGTGGCGGCCCCCGAGTTCTGGACGACCTCCGCGGGGTCGCCGGCGGAGGCCCGCGCGCTGGTGTCGGCGGTGCTGGCCCGCCCGTTCGACCTGGCGGCGGGGCCGCTGCTGCGCGTCCTGCTGGTACGCCTCGGCCCAGCTGATCACGCCGCCGACCATGTGCTCATGCTGGCCGCGCACCACGCCGTCGCCGACGGGTGGAGCTGGGACGTGGTGCTGAACGAGTTGTTCGCGCTGCACGACGGGAAGCCCCTGGCCGCGCCGCCGGTGCAGTACGGCGACTACGCCCTGTGGCAGCGCGAGCGCGTCGGCACCCCTGGCTACGTGGCCGACGTGGACTACTGGCGGCGGCAGCTGAGCGGGGTGCCGCCGCTGGAGCTGCCCACCGACCTGCCGCGGCCGGCCGAGCAGGCGTTCGCCGGGGCCGCCCACGGGTTCCGGCTGGACGCCGGGCTGGTCTCGGGGGTGCGGGCGCTGGCCGAGGCCCAGGGGGCGACGCCGTACATGGTGCTGCTGGCCGCGTTCCAGGCGCTGCTGGGGCGGTGGTCGGGGCAGAGCTCGTTCGCCGTGGGCAGCCCGGTCAGCGGGCGCGGGCTGCCGGAGCTGGACGGCCTGGTCGGGATGTTCGTCAACACGCTGGCTCTGCGGGCCGACCTGGCGGGGGATCCGGGGTTCGCCGAGCTGGTGTCGAGGGTGCGGGACACGGCGCTGGACGCGTTCGCGCACCAGGAGCTGCCGTTCGACCAGCTCGTCAACGAGCTGCACGTCGAGCGGGACGTCTCCCGGCCGGCGGTGTTCCAGGTGATGTTCGCGCTGCAGAACTACACCGCCCAGCCGGTCGACCCGGGGGCGCGGGAGCTGTCGTGGTTCGCCGCGGACACGGTGGTCAGCCGGTTCGACCTCAGCCTGTACCTGCACGAGGCCGGCAGCGGGCTGGACGGGACGCTGGTCTACAACACCGCGCTGTTCCAGGACGGCACGGCCGAGCGGCTGGCGGCGGGGCTGGCGGCGCTGCTGCGCTCGGCCGTGGCCGCGCCGGACACCCGCCTGGCGGACCTGGAGCTGCTGCCCGCCGCCGAGCGGGACCGGCTGGCCGCGCTCGGCACGGCCGCCGCGCCCGCGCCGCCGGGGAGCGAGCTGCTGCACGAGCTGGTCTCGGCGCAGGCGGCCCGCACCCCGCGCGCGCCGGCGGTGGTGTTCGGCGGGCGGACGCTGACCTACGAGGCGCTCGAACGGCGGGCCGCCCGGCTCGCGCGGCACCTGCGCGGGGTCGGGGTGCGGCCGGGCGACCGGGTGGCGGTGTGCCTGGAGCAGTCGGCGGAGCTGGCCGTCGCGCTGCTGGGCGTGCTCAAGGCCGGGGCCGCGTACGTGCCGCTCGACCCGGAGCAGCCGGCCGAGCGGATCGCGTACATGGCGGGCGACGCCGGGGTCCGCACCGCGATCACGTCGGCGGTGTCCCGGGGGCCGCTGCCGGACGGGCTCACCGAGGTGCTGATCGACGGCCCGGAGCCGCCGGACGGGCCCGCCGAGCCGGTGGCGGCCGGGATCGGCCCGTCCGCCCTGGCGTACGTGATCTACACCTCCGGCACCACCGGGCGGCCGAAGGGGGTGGCGATCCAGCACCGCGAGGTGGTGACGTACCTGGCGGGGGTGCGCGAGCGCTTCGCGGTCGAGCCCGGCTCCTCCTTCGCGCTGCTGCAGTCGCTGGCCTTCGACTTCGGGGTCACCACCTTCTACCTGGCCCTGATGACCGGCGGCTGCCTGCACCTGATCCCGTCCAGGACGTCGGCCCCGGAGCTGGCCGAGTACTTCGGCCGTGCGCCCGCCGACTACCTCAAGATCACCCCGTCGCACCTGGCGGCGCTGCTGGCCGAGGCCGAGCCCGCCGACCTGCTGCCGCGCCGGCTGCTCGTCCTCGGCGGCGAGGCGTCCGGCTGGGCCTGGGCGCGGGAGCTGGCCGCGCTCGGCCGCTGCGCGGTGGTCAACCACTACGGCCCCACGGAGGCCACGGTCGGGATCACCACGTTCCCGGTGGACCCGGCCGAGCCCGCGCGGGAGACCACGCTGCCCATCGGCCGCCCGCTGCCCGGCGCGCGCGTCCAGGTGCTGGACGAGCGGCTGCGGCCGGTGCCCGTGGGCGTGATCGGCGAGATCTACCTGGGCGGCACCCGGCTGGCCAGGGGGTACCTGGGCAAGCCGGCGCTGACCGCCGACCGGTTCCTGCCGGATCCTGGGGGCGAGCCGGGGGCGCGCATGTACCGCACCGGTGACCTGGGGCGGTGGCTGCCCGACGGCAGCCTGCAGTTCCTCGGGCGCCGCGACCTTCAGGTGAAGGTGCGCGGATACCGGGTGGAGCTCGGCGAGGTCGAATCCGTGCTGGCGGAGCTGCCCGGGGTCGCCCAGGCCGTGGCCGAGCTGCGCGGCGACCGGCTGGTCGGCTACCTCCTGCCCGCCGACGGCCCCTCCGGGAGCGCCGATCGGGCTCCCGCCGCCGAGCTGCGGGCGTGGCTGCGTGAGCGGCTGCCGGACTACATGATCCCCGTACGGTTCGTCTGGCTCGACTACCTGCCGCTGAAGTCGCACGGCAAGGTGGACCGGGCCGCGCTGCCCGACCCGGGCGACGACCGGCTCGCCCGGGACGCCGGGTTCGTCCCCCCGCGGACCCCCGCCGAGGCGAGCGTCGCCGCGATCTGGGCCGACGTGCTGGGGCTGGCCCGGGTCGGCGCGCTGGACGACTTCTTCGAGCTGGGCGGGCACTCGCTGCTCGCCATGCGGGTGCTGGCCCGGCTGCGCAAGACCGTCCCGGACCGGCGGATGACGCTGATGGACCTGTTCAAGCACTCCACCGTCGCGGAGCTGGCCGCGCTGCTCGACGGCGGGTCCGGTGACGCGGCGGGCGGGTTGCTGCACCTCCTCACGCCGCCCCGGGCCGCCGCGACCACGCTCGTCTGCGCCCCGTACGGCGGGGGCAGCGCGGTGATCTACAAGCCGCTCGCGGACGCCCTGCCCGACGACTGGGCGCTGTACTCGATCGCCGTGCCCGGTCACGAGCTCGGCGAGGAGCCCATGCCGCCGGACGAGGTGGCGCGGGCCTGCGCCGGGGAGATCCTGGCGAACGTCCGGGGACCGCTCGTCCTGTACGGCCACTGCGGGCTCGGCGCCATGATCGCCGCGGAGATCGCCCGGCGGCTGCACGCCGAGGGGCGCGCGGTGGAGGCCGTCTACCTGGGCGGGATCTTCCCGTTCGCGCGGCCGGAGGGACGGCTGACGCGGCTGCGGCACCGGCTGGAGGATCTGCGCGGCGACCAGGGCCGGGTGAACGCGCTCACGGCGGCCGGGCTCGACGTCTCCGACCTGACGCCGGAGGAGCTCAAGCTGATCGTCCGCAACCGGCGGCACGGCACGCGGGCGGCGGAGCGGTATTTCACCCGGCTGTTCGAGGAGGAGGCCGAGCGGCTCGCGGCGCCGGTGATCGCGGTGGCCGGGGAGCGGGATCCGGTCATGGAGTACTACCAGGAGCGGTACCGGGAGTGGCACGTCCTGTCGCCCGTCACCGGGTGCGCGGTGCTGGACGAGGCCGCGCACTTCTTCCTCCGGTACCGGGCGGAGGAGCTGGCGGAGATCGTCACCCGTACGCACGTGGCCATCGCGACCAGCGGGACCGCCGGGCTGGAGCGGGGGGACGGGGAGCGTACGTGGTGGCTGGAGGGCGTCTCGACGGCACCCGCCGACACCCCGGACACCCCCCGCACCCAGAGCACCCCTGCCACCGCCGACACCCCCGACGCCTCGGAGGTCGCCGACCACGCGGGCGGCGGTGACGGCGCGGAGCGCTACGGCCTGGCGGCCAGCGCGGACAGCACGGGCAGCACGGGCAGCACGGGCAGCACGGGCACCGCGGATGGCAACGGGCAAGCGGGCGGTTCGGGTGGCGTGGGTGTGCGGACGGCGGAGCGGGGTGGGCCGCGGCCGAGCATGCGGCGCTTCTTCGGGGTGGCCGCCGGGCAGGCGCTGTCGATCGTCGGTTCGGCGCTGACCGAGTTCGCCGTGCCCATCTGGATCTACCTGACCACGGACTCACTGGTCGACTTCGCGCTGTTCTCCGTGCTGGCGCTCGTACCCGGAATGCTGGTGGCGCCGCTGGCCGGCACCGTCGTGGACCGCAGCGACCGGCGCCGCGTCATGCTGCTCGGCGATGTCGGCGCCGGCGGCTCGCAGCTGGCGCTGGGCCTGCTCCTGTGGACCGGCAACCTGCAGACCTGGCACATCTACCCGCTGCTGTTCTGCCTGTCGGTGGCCCTGTCCTTCCAGCGGATCGCGTACGGCTCGGCCATCCCTCAGCTCGTGCCCAAGCGCTTCCTCGGCCACGCCAACGGCGTGGTCGGCATGATCAACGGGGTCGCGCAGCTCATCGTGCCCCTCGCCGCGGCCGGGCTGATGGCGGTCATCGGCCTGGAGGGCATCCTGGCCATCGACGTGATCAGCTACGCGATCGCCATCGGCACCCTGCTGTTCATCCGCTTCCCCGCCACCATGGGGCTGCGCCGCCGCGAGTCGATGGCGGCCGAGCTGGTGAACGGCTTCCGCTACTCCTGGGGCAACAAGGGCTTCCGCCGCATGGTCACGTTCTTCGCGGTGGTCAACCTGTTCATGGCGGCGCTGTTCCTGATGATCTCGCCGCTGGTGCTGTCGTTCGGGTCGCTCGCCGACGTGGGGCGGGTCTCCTTCTTCGGCGGGCTCGGGGTGTTCCTCGGCGGGCTGGGCATGGCGGTGTGGGGCGGGCCGCGCGTGCGGCGGTTCCGCGGGCAGCTGATGTTCACGCTGACGCTGGCGGTGTCGGCGGTGGTGATCGGGGTCCGGGAGGACCTCGTCGTGATCACCGCCGGGGTGTTCGGCCTGTTCCTGTCGCTGACCCTGCTCAACGGGGTCTACACGACGATCGTGCAGGTCAAGATCCCGCAGCGCTATCACGGGCGGGTCTTCGCGCTGAACCAGCTCGTGGCCTTCTCGACGCTGCCGCTGGGGTACGCGGTCGTGGCGCCGGTGGGCACCGCCCTGTTCGAGCCGATGTTCGCCGAGGGCGGCGCGCTCGCGGACACGGTCGGCCTGCTGATCGGCACCGGCGAGGGCCGCGGCATCGGCTTCCTGTACCTGCTGCTGGGCGCCGCCATCGCGCTGTGCGTGCTGGTCGCCCGGCGCCGCCGGGTGCTGTGGGACTTCGACGACCTCGTGCCCGACGCCCTGCCCGACGACGTGATCGGATTCGAGGCCCTGCGCAGCCGCGGGGCCCTGGCGAAGGAGAAAAGGTGGACGAGTACCAGGTCGTGATCAACGGTGAGGAGCAGTACTCGGTGTGGCCCGCGGACCGGGAGATCCCGGCCGGGTGGCGGGCGACCGGGTTCGCCGGGGGCAGGGACGACTGCCTGGCGTACATCGAGGAGGTGTGGACCGACATGCGCCCTCTCAGCGCGAGATGAGCGGTGTACGGGCGCCGCGTACGGGCTTCCCGGGCTCGCGGCGGCGATCGCCGCGTCATTCGGGTCTGAGAGACTGGGGGCCTGAGAGAGGAGTGGGATGCCCGACCTGCGCCCGCTCCGGCCGGGGGACCCCGAGCGGATCGGTGACCATCGGCTCGTCGGCGTGCTCGGGTCCGGCGGGCAGGGCGTGGTCTACCGGGGGGTGACCGGGTCGGGGCGTGAGGTGGCGATCAAGCTGCTGCACGCGCACCTCGTCCAGGACGACGCCATCGCGCGCGGGTTCCTGCGGGAGGCGGAGGCCGCGCGGCGGGTGGCCGCGTTCTGCACGGCCGCCGTGCTGGACGTCGGGGTGCTGGACGAGCGGCCGTACATCGTCAGCGAATACGTCCCCGGCGACACGCTGTACGCGGCCGTCCGCGCCTCCGGGCCGCGGCGCGGCGGGGCGCTGGACCGGCTGGCGATCTCCACGCTGACCGCGCTGGCCGCGATCCACCAGGCGGGGATCGTGCACCGGGACTTCAAGCCGGGCAACGTCCTGATCGGGCCGGACGGGCCTATCGTGATCGACTTCGGGATCGCCAAGGCGCTCGACGCGACGAGCCGGACCTCCGGCGCGGTGGGGACGCCCGCGTACATGTCGCCCGAGCAGTTCAGGGGCGAGCGGGTCGGCACCGCCTCCGACGTGTTCAGCTGGGCCGGGACGATGGTCTTCGCCGCCACCGGCCGCCCGCCCTTCGCCGGGGACTCGGTGCCGGTCATCATGAACGCGATCCTCACCGGGACTCCTGATTTGTCCGGGGTGCCGGGGCGGCTGATGCGCGAGCTGATCGAGCGGTGCCTGGCCAAGGACCCGGTGCAGCGGCCACAGCCTACGGACCTGCTGCGACGGCTGATCGGGCCGGCAGGCGCCGCCGCGTCCGTACCCGCTCCCACGTCTCCGCCACCCTCCTCCCCCGACACCGCACCCTCGTCCCAGGCACCCTCATCCCGAGCGGCCTCGTCCCAGGCGGCCCCGTCCCAAACGGCCTCGTCGCAGGCGGCCTCCGCGCCGCCGTCGGACGCGACGCAGGTGCCCATGTCGCACGCGGCCTCGCCGGACGCGCCCCCTCCGCCGCCGTCGCATGGCGAATCCGCGCCATCGTCACGCGCGGCGCCCGCGTCCCCGTCGCACGGTGCGCCTGCGCCCGCCTCACACGCGGCGCCCGGGTCCCCGGGCCGGGTGGATGCCGGGGCTCCGCCGTTGCCTCCTTCCGGGGCGAGGCCGGCGCAGGACGCGGCGCCGAGCCAGGGGCGGCC
>NZ_JBFANM010000133.1:0-19291 GCF_040674815.1 Nonomuraea sp. NPDC049709 | reverse complement strand
GGGGTACGGCGAGACAGACGGCGGCCGTCGCCACGACGGCGGCCAGACCGGTGAGTGAACGGGAAGCTGTGCGGCCCATGGGGGTGCCCTTCTCAGGAGAGGTTGGGTGTGGCGCCCCCTTGTGTAGTGGGTGCCACTTTCATGCGGGCTTTCGACCACTTGACGGACTCTTGAGCTGCGTGGCGGTGATCCTCACCGGGTCCAGATGGCGGCGTATCGGCCCAGCTCGGTGCTGATGTGGACTGGGTAGAAGCCCTTGGCCCGGAGTTCGTCGAACCGGCTCTGGTAGACCGGGGCGGTCACCGCCACCGCGTACTTCCTGGTCGCCGAGGCGATGACCAACGTGCTGAAACACGCCCCGGCGACCGGCATCCGCGTACGCGTGCGCCAGGCCGAGGAGCACTTGCACATCGCCGTCACCGACGACGGCATCGGCTCTGCCCCGTCCCAGCTGTCCTTGACCCCTGCGCGATCGTGTCGGCGCGGTCGGCGGGACCCTCTCGGTGACCAGCATGTCGCACGAGGGCACCACCATCGAGGCGGTCATGCCGTGCGCGTCGTAGTGGCAGAAGACTCGGCGCTGTTTCGCGAGGGCATCGTCCGACTACTCGAGGACGCCGGCCACCACGTGGTCGCCGCCGTCGGCGACGCCCGTGCCCTGGTCGACGCAGTTCGCGCCCATCGGCCCGACATCGCGGTCATCGACGTCCGGATGCCGCCGACGATGACCGACGACGGCGTACAGGCAGTCCAGCTCCTGCGACGGGAACTGCCCGACTTCCCATACTGCTGCTGTCCCAGCACATCGAAACGGCCAGCTCGGTGCCGCTGGTCAGCACCGGGGCGTTCGGCTATCTGCTCAAGGACCGGGTGCTGCGCGTCGACGATTTCCTCGTCGCCCTCATCAGAGTCGCGGACGGCGGCTCGGCCCTCGACCCGGAGGTGGTGGCGGCGCCGATCCAGGCGCAGAACACGCTAATCGCGCGCCTGTCCGAGCGCGAGCGCGACGTCCTCGCCCTCGTCGCCGAGGGGCACTCCAACACCGCCATCGCCACCCGCCTGGTCATCGCCGAGCGCACCGTGGAGGCGCACATGTGCACAATCTTCCAGAAACGCCACATTCCGGACTCGGCCGAGCATCATCGCCGGATTCTGGCCGTCCTGACCTACCTGAAATCACGCTAATTGGTTCCCCTGTCCCTGCTGGGGACGCCGCTCATGCGGGAAATGGGTGCGGGTTGCCCGCCGACGTCGGTTCTCCTATGGCGCGATCGCTGCCCTCGCCCGCGACCACGGCGTCAGCCGCGGCCGTGACCCGCACGGCGGTCGTCGACCTCATGCCCGACCACAACGCCATCTCTCAGGAGGAAACCCCCGCTCCGAAGCTGCCTGTCACCCTTGACATGCCGGGCAAGGTCGCGGACTTCCTCCGCGCGTCCGACCTGGAGCCCGCCGAGCGGGCCGCGCTCTTCGCGACCAAGGGGTGACCGTACGGCGCGGCCACGGCTACAGCCTGCCCATCACGGCCGTGCCAGGGGTCCACCGCCAGCCACTCGCCCGCTGCCAACCGCTCGACGGCGACCAGGTTGTCCCTACCGTCCCTGCCCAGTGCAAAGCCCGGCGCCAGGTCCATGCCCAGCAAGGGGAAGAGCGAAGCGAGGTGAGGAGCAAGATCGGCGAGCAGCCCGTTCCATGCCTCGTACTCGCCCAAGGGCTCCAGTTCCGTGGCCAGTTCGGCGGGATCGGTGGAGAGCGCCATGCTACGGCCCTCAGGCAGTGACGCCCCGGTGGACACCCTGCCCTGGACGTAGCGCAGGCCCAGCTGCGCCAGGTCGTCGCCGAGTTCGGCATAGGACGGTCCGCTGGTCAGGATGGGATGCATCGCGGAATAGGTGTCGTGCATGAAGCCGGGCAGGGTCAGTTCCTCGGTGCGTACGAGGCGCCGGGCACAGCGGAACGCTCCAGCAGGGCCACGCTGCGGCGGGCCTTGGCGAGGTAGGCAGCAGCGATGAGGTTGTGGTGCCCACAACCGACGCAGACCACGTCGTAGGTGCGCTGCGGTGGCTGCGTACCGATCGAAGTCACGTCGCCAGGCTACGGCGTCCGAGCGCAGCCACGGCGACACGTCCACTGCCAGCACGATCCGCCCGTCCGGCCGGCGCGGTAACGGCGACTCGGCGTGTGGGTGCCGAAAATGAGCCACCACTCTGACCTGGTCTGGTCCGAGACCGGCTGCTCGCGTGAAGGCCAGCACGAAGAGCAGTGTCGGAGCAAGGTTGGCGAACCCCACCAGACTTCTCTTTCGCATCACGACCTGCTCGCGATGGCCTTCATCACCGTCTGGGCGTCGGCGATGACCGTGTTGAGGTCGCCGCCGCTGCCGTAGGCGCACTGCAGCATCTTCAGCCACGGACTCTGCGGCGAGTTGATCGGTTCGAAGAACGTGATGGTGTTACGGCGTGCGCCCAACCGTGAGTGCCTTGGCAACATCCCCCACCCGCGGCTCGGCCCGGAAATTCATCACGTTGACTCCGTCGCTAGATGACGTCGATGACTGCGGTTACCTTGCCCAGCGCCGTCGTCCCGGCGATGACGACCTGACCGGGCGTGTCGGTTGCCCTGTCCAGCAGCGCCTGCCAGTGAACGGGGATTGTGGTGATGGCGTTGTTCGCGGTGGTGAGCTTGCGGACGGAGGTGGGAAGTGCTGGAGTGCTGTCCACCCCGGTGGTGACGTAGACAGTGTCTTCTAGGATGTGCCTGGCCTGGCTCGCGTTGAACACGTTGATCGACGCGTGCGGCTCCCAGGTGTCGGGCAACTCGGGCACGGCCCGGAACATCGGCTGGTAGCCCGCCGGCTCCCAGACCAGCACGCCGGCACCCTGGTTGCCGACCACGTCGTTGGCGGCCTGGAAGACCCGCTGGATAGCGTCTGCCTGGCCCTGGACGGTGCGTGGGAAGGGCGAGTTGGGCAGTGGTGAGCCGTCGCCGCCGGACGCGGGGTAGGCGGTCTCGGCGATGTCGATTTCGTAGTCGGGGTAGGTCGTCGCGATCGTGTGCAGGTTGGCATCCAGTGCGTCAGGCGATCCGTGCCACTCCGGATAGTACGAGATCGCGAGCACGTCAGCGTTCTGGCCTTTGGCCTTGACCCGGGTGAGGAACTGGCTCCAGAACTCCATGGTCTTGGCGAGCCTTCCGGCGTCGACGATCACATGGATCTCCACCTTGGTCTTCGGCGACGTATCGCGGACGGCCTTGATCCCGGCCGCGGCCAACGTGGTGAACCGGTCCCACGCCTCGTTGTAAAGCCGCTGCTCGACCGGGTCGGTCGACTGCCAGTAGCGCCACAGCAGGCCGCCACCGGGCTTCGACTGGTAGATGTCGGCCTGGTTGACGAAGTACGGCGGGTTGGTCGTGCCGATGAGGGCCGCCTCGCTGCCGTACAGGAAGCCGTTGATGATCTCATTTCCGACGGCGACCTTGTCCGGCGTGGTGCCCTGCTTGATCAGCCGGCGGAGGTGGGCGCCGGTGAAGTGGTACACCGCCTGCGTCAGATCGTCGAACTCCAACTCGGCCCAGGCGCGCGGTTTCGGTTGCTTGGCCGGGTCCGCCCAGGAGTCCGCGTAGTGGAAGTCGATGCCCAGCCCCATGCTCCGGTCCTTGATCCACCGTGCCGACTGCAGCGAGCGTTCTGGCCCTTGGCGCGGGATCGGTGTCGGTTCGCCGGTGCTTTCGTCCCTCGGCTCGTTGAAGATCCGCAGCCGGGCGTACTCCATGCCGCGGTCCTTGGCCACGTCGAGTAGGTGCGGTCCGGCGCCACGGTCGGCGGCCAAGGGGTTGACCCAGTATTCCCGGGTCTGGACGTCGTCCACCCAGGACAGGTCGGCGCCGAGGATGAGGTCGTCGCGCAGGTAGTTGAAGATCTGGATCTCGCTCACCCCGACCTTGGGATGGCCTGACGCGCCGGTGACCGTGAGCCGGACGAAGCGTGTTCCCGGCCGGGTGAACAAGTGCACCGCTCCCCGTGACGCGGCTCGGTTGCGGAACTTGTCGGCGATCTTGGTCCACCTGCGACCGTCGGACGAGGCTTCGATGATGTACCGGTGCACCACGCCAGGGTCAGCGAAGATCACCTTGACCTTCCGCAGATTGTTGTAGGCGCCGCCAAGGTCCACGGTCAGCCGCTGTCGGGCGCTGGAGCCGTCCGCGTACCAGGATGTCGTCGGGTCTCCGTCAATGGCCAGCCGGGCGGTGGGTAAGCCGCTGCTTGCCGTGGCGGAGGTCCAGAACTTGGCGGCGATGTTGCTCTCGATCGGCTTGATGTGCGCGGTGCCAAAGGTGGCGTGCGCTGACGCGGGCGCCGTGAACATCCCCGCCACCAGCGCGGTCACGAGCACAGTGAGTGCCGCGGTGACGCGCGTCCCATATCTGTTGATCATGTTCCCTCTCGAGGTGTGCGGCTACGCGTTGGCCAGGCAGTCGATGACGCTGAGCCGGAGGGCTGCGCGAATGGCGCCCGCCTTCCGGGCGCGGCATCTTGGTGCGGACGGATGCCATCCAGTAAGGGAGCGCTCCGATTGGAAGAACATGTACGTTCGTGTGCCCAATTCGCGAGATTTGTTCTGTGCACGTTCACAGAACCGGAACCTCGCGAGATACCCGGGCGGAGGGGAAGCAGTGACTTCCAGGAGTGGGACGGTGGCCGGCACGGCCGCTCTCGGGCGCATCAGCGGAGGTCCCGGTGCCCTCCTGGCCGCACGGAGTGACTAGTCAGCCGGCTATGGTGCCGAGGTCGAGGTAGTCGATGTTGGGCAGTCCGGCTGTGGTGGTGGGATCCAACCGGATGGTGTTGCCGCCGGCGTTCAGCGGGACCGTCACGGTCTGGGTGGCCCATGTCGTCCAGGCGCCGGTGGATTCGAACGACACCGTCGCCGCCGTGGACCCGTTGACGACCAGGGTGGCAGCCCTGGCGCCGCCGGCGCCGTTGGCGAACCGGATCCCGAGCGTCGCCGTACCGGCCGCCGAAGCGTTCGCCGTGAACTGGGCATAGGCGCCGGCGGCATTGTTGCCGTTACAGAAACCGCTGCCGGAGAAGCCGGCCCAATTCGCGTCGATCGTGCCCTGACACACCGCCGGCGCGGTCTCCGCCTCATACCGCTGCCCCGCCGGCGTGTCCCCGGGCCGCTCGAAGGCGCCGAGATCGGGGGCCCGCCCGGTGTAGGGCAGGCCGACGTCGGTGCCTTTGTCGATCAGGGTACTGTTCGCGGCAAGGCGCAGGTGGGGCAGTGTGGGCAAGCTACCGTCTGCCTGGCGAGGCGCATCCCAGCCGGAGGTCGATACGCTCCGGAACTGGGAGTCCGACAGGGTGACGCCCAGGTCCCAGGAGTTGTACGCGGAGCTGGTACCGGTCATGTTCGACGTCAGCGTGCCCGTGTAGGCGATGTTGTTGCGCAGGTTGCCCCGGCCGACGGCGGCGCCGCTTGAGTCGATTCCCAGCATGTTGAAGTCGGGGGTGGTTCCCGTAACCGGTGTTGTTGACGTAGTCGTTGGCCACCGGGTGGTGGTTGGAGTAGAAGCAAGATCTTTTAATGTCTCGCAGTGCCGTTTAGTGGCAGTTAATACCGCCTGTGCGCACTTTGCGGGTCCAACAGTGCCGATTCATGACGGGGCGTGTCGGGGCGCGCGAGCACGCACCGAGCACGGCCGGCACGCTGACTAACCATTGGATCACAGCTCCCCCCACAGGAGCGACGGCTTCGCCGTTAGGCTCGTGCTCAAACCACAATGCGAGGCCTTCGAAGATCAAGCTGACCTCAATGGTGGCTGGTCCAGCCCGCCAGAGAGCAGCACATCCCGGACGAACTCAGCCGCGTTACGGGCAGCGATCTCGTGCCAATCGTCGTTCTTGTTCATCCCCCAATCGCAGATGGATTTCACCACGATCCAGTCCGTCTTCTCCTTGGCTGCGGCAGCGTAGACGCCGATTCCCTCCATCTCGCCACCGACCGCATCCGGATGCGCGTCGATGAGCTTTTGACGTGCTGTCGGGGAGTTGAGCAACAGGCTCCCGGAGAGCATCGCGCCATAATGGACTGGCGGGCCGTCCTTCCCCAACCTGGCGCTCTGGAACCGGTCGAGCAGCGTTACCGACGGGGCCACACGCTCACCCCTGCAGATCTCGATCTCTGTCCCCGGTGTGGACTCGATGATTTTTTTGTGATCGATGCCTCGCAGTTGAGTGCACACCAGAATGTCTCCGAGCCGTTGCTCGCCTTCGCGTAGGCCGTAGCAGATTCCGGTGAGCAGGAGATAGTCGGGATCCAACTGATCGATCAGCGACTTGGCGGTCAACTGGGAGCCTCCCGGATCCACGGCCGCCGGCCGCGTCTGCGCCAGCAGGACCCGGGAACGGCTTACCACGCCGAGCTCGAAAACCGTGTGATGCTCCAGATAGCGGCGCAGCGGCTCTACTCCCGTGACATCGGTGACAGACCGGATGACGGCGTCGCGTTCCTCGTTAGTGGCAACCATGATCACAACCGACGATGTTCCCAGCACCGGTTCCATCCTCCTCCGGAAGTTGTCGACCCGCTCCTTTCGTCCCGTTGCCGTCCGCCAGCCCACAACCAGCACGAGTAGCACGACCACGATCGCCATGACCGCATTGAGCCATCCCAATACCCATGCCTTTGAGGTCAGTGGAGCGAGGTGGGGCGGAGCGACAAAGATCGTGCGCCAGGCCAACCAGCGCAGCGCCGACTCGAAGGTCGCCGGACGACCGGCGCAGTCGCGGAGACACTCGCTCCGCTCCCAGCCAGCCAGTACATAAGCCTCGATCAAAAACACGAACCCGGCCCCCATCGGAACGAGAAGCCCATCGAAACCGGACATGGCGACCTTGCGCCCCCGGGCATCCGTTCGTGACCCCGTCGCCAAGAACGTGACCCCGTCGGAGTCCTCGCCAATCGACTTCCGCATGACGTCTCGCATCGCGTACGTCGTCGCCCCGTCCAGCAGACAGAGCAGTGGTTCGTTGACCTCGACCGTCCGCGGGCGCACCCTCAGGTCTTCGATGGCACCCATCATCTGGGCGCGGACAAGTCCTCGCAGCCGCTCGGTAACCTCGCCGAGCAGGCCGGGCGCCATAACGGGGTCAGCGCAATGACACAGCGGTATCGACCAGTGCTGAAATCTCAACTCCTCGGCCACCGACCGTTCCCGGCGGTCGTGCACTGGCAGTCCCAAGATCCATCTGGCAGTCATGGTGCAGACTGCCGCAGTCCCCAGCACGGAGACATGCATCAACACGGCCATAGCCAGTACCGACGCGACCCACAGCGCCGGAATCCAATGGGACGCGCCTCCCAGGAGAGCCGACACCGCCGACAACATCAACAGCACTGCTGGAGGAAACAGGAACAGCACCACATCCCAGTGCTTGTCGAGCAGGCGCAGCAGCGACATACCAGGCCTGCCTGTAAACCGAGAGCCGTGCGGAGACTCCAGTACCGCGAAAACCTCTGGGCTCCGCCAGACGAGCCGGCCATCGCGCGCCGCCACGTACAGGATGACCGCCACGGGCGCACGCGATCTGAGCACACCAAAGATTCCCTTCGGCCGGACCACGTCGGCCACGTCCCGGCGGCGCTCGGCGCGGCGCACGGCCCTGGCCGCCTCGCGCGCGACCTGGAACGAGATGAAGAGCCGATCCGAGCCCGCCGTTCCCCGCGGATGGGTCTCCGGCGGAAGTTCAGAGGACACACTCCCACCCTGGCGTATCCGAACACGCGCGTCACGGCCACATCTGAGCCGTCGTGTCACGAAGAAGGTCTCTGGGGGCAGGTTGCCAAGTCGTGAGTCCAGCCGGTCAGCCGTCATGATCCACATTCCACACGCTGGTGCAAGCGGGGCCGCTGGTCTCCCAGGTGCTGGTGAAGATGCGAAGCGCGAGTCCGTAGAGCAGCCCCGGTGGCCGCGCGACCACACACGGCGAGTTGCGGCCGTGTTCAGTCTCTCCGTACAGGGTGATGTAGGCGACCTCGTCGGTCAGGATGATGCGATACAGGTTCGGCAGATCGTAGAAGCGCAGTTCGACGACGTCCAGGTGCTGCGCGGCCTCGCGAACGTAGGCGGCATTGTTGCGCACCTGCTCCTGCAGCATGCCCGGCCGCAGTCCTCGGTCGAAGCGTCGCATTGACTCCTCTCGCCTGACCAGCCAGGAGCCCGGCCGGGGGTCTGGTAGTAGAACCCGTACCGCATCGAGGGGCCGTACCGAGCCTGACCAAATGGGCCCGAAGGTGTCTCGGGTGAGCTCGTTGCCACGCCCGGCTAGCACTCCGACCCACCGCGCCTTCACCAGGTCAGCGGCCAGATCGTCCGCCGCCCGCCGCTGCTGGCGGTGCAGCTTACGCACCCCCAGTCCGGAGTATCGGGAGAGCACAGCGACGGCCCAGTCGCGAGCACGGGCGGAGAGTGCCCATCCCACAGCGACGGAGAGCCCTGTTGCCGCCATCGAGCTGACCACGCCCAGCGTGAAGTCGTTCATCGCTTGTTCTCAAGATAGGGAAGAAGGAGACGCAGAACCTGAGCAGCGTGCCAGGCCGCGACCCGCTGAGGTGTGTCGGACTTGTTCCGGTCGGCGCGATCGGAGATGCCGCGTACGACCATCCACCGGTGCTGCCGGCCGGAGGCGGCGGAGCGTTCGTGGCAGGCTTGCCCAAGCCCGCCCGCTTCCATGTCCACGGCGAGGATCTTGTCGTTGAACGAGGCCAGGAAAGCGATCTCGTCAGCGTCCTCATCTGCGATGACCGCTTCTCCTGACCCGATGGGGCCTGCATGCACAACCGGCGATCGCGAGGTTCCCTCGGGGTCCACGATCGTCAGGCGGCTGGGCGGATCGAGATCGGCGATGAAGGCGTTGACCGCATGTCCGATGGCCGCAGGCACCGGTCGGCTCTGACCACGGCGAGGTGTACCAGTGGGCGTGATCTTACGCAGGTCGTAGTAGACCATCTCAGTGGCCAGGATCACGTCACCGATGGCTACTGACTCGTGGATGCCTCCGCCGATCCCTGCCAGCACGGTGATCTCGGGATCGAAAGCTCCGACGAGATTGGCGTAGGCGGCCATGGCGGAGCGTTGTCCCTGCTCGAGGGCCATGGTGGCGGCCACCGACACCCCGTTCACCATCGCCCGGTAGAAGGTCAGATCTCCGACGCGTTCACTACGTAGGCCAAGAGCGAGCCGTACGGCCTGGGTCTCGAGCGGAAGGATGGTGATCACTCCCACCTGGGCGCGCTCCGCAGCTCCGTCACGCTGCACCGCGGCAGCCTGTACCACCTTGGCGTTGCTGCCCACCGCCGAGTCGCGCACGGTCATGGTGCCGCCGTAGTTCAGAATGCCGTCGACGTGCTGCTGGCTCACGATCGTTCACCGTCCCCTTGGTCATTGGGCTCATGTTGCTGATTGGACCGGTACTGGTTGG
This sequence comes from Nonomuraea sp. NPDC049709, assembly GCF_040674815.1. Classification (NCBI taxonomy): domain Bacteria; kingdom Bacillati; phylum Actinomycetota; class Actinomycetes; order Streptosporangiales; family Streptosporangiaceae; genus Nonomuraea; species Nonomuraea sp. NPDC049709. The sequence continues at coordinate 9,810 of NZ_JBFANM010000133.1, read as the reverse complement.
TCCGGTACTGGTTGGTCCGGGAGGCGTTCTGACCGATGGCCGAGTCACGGATTTCCATTCGCCCCATGTTGAGTACAGTCGCGCTGATGATCGTTTGTGCTCGCTTCTTGAAGTCGGAGGTGTCCACACCATGCGCCTCCAGGAACTTCTCCGTCGCCCATAAGAGCCGCTGCTCAATGATCTTCATCAGGCCGAGGATCTCGGCGCGATCGTGCTCGGCGTCCTGCCATGGCGTCGCGCGATCCTCACGCACGCGGTGGGCCGTCCCGACGGCCGACCCCCTGTGCGGCAGGACCGTCCAGTCGATGCGCGCCAACAGCCAGCCCAGGAACAGCCGTGGTACACCAGCGATTCGCCTCATGGCGAGGATCTCGTCCGGCAGGCGCAGGACCGCTTTGAGGCCCTCCCGAACGACGGACACCCATCCTCGCTCCCCGTAGTGATCGAGGATCTCGTAGTTTCGTGGGAGCCGGGTCAGGGCGCAGGCCGCGAAGTCGAGGCAGAGCGTCCTGGCCTTGATGGTGACGCGGACGAACACCGTGACGACCACCTCTCCGGTCGGAGAGGTGGAGATCTCCAGGAAGTGGTGGAAGGGGCCGTAAGGAGTGTTGATGATCTTCCTGCGCTCCTCCGGGTCGAGCGTACGGCGCAGGCGGTCCCGGTCGTTGGACAGGACCATCTCCTCAACGTAAATGCGGTCCCCGATGCTGAGTCCTGGCAGCGAGGTCGGCTCGCCTCCGCCTCCGACCTCCTCAACGGCCTTGTGCAAGACGTCAATCAGCTCGTCCGGCTCGAAGTCACGCACGTTGTCCGTGTTCTCCGGCGTGCCCTGCTTCGGAAGCAGGGGCACGGTCAGCGGGGGCAACCACTTGTGAACGAGTTCTCCGGCTCCGACGAAGATGTCCTGCCGATCTTCGAAGTAGCTCGTCAGACGGAGTGAAATGTCGTCCTCGTCCTTGCCCTCGTCGTCTTCCTCGCTCTCCGGCACGGGCCGACGGTAGATCGCGTACTCGGACGCCTGCTGCTCGCGAATACGCTGCATGCGTCGGCTCGGCCGCCCGATTCCCAGCGAATCGGACACCCACATGCGGTTGGCGCTCAACCGCCGGCTTGCGGCCCCGGTGAAGGCGAACAAGGCCAGCGCAGCAACGAGCAAGGCGGCCATGGCAAGCACGTTCTCTGCAGGCCGATGCTGCAGCGCCGCTGCCAGAATGGGTACGACAAAGAGCGCGAGGCAGGCCATGGTGAGCAGCTTCACTTCACGTTGCAGCTCCTCCAGCCCACGCTTGTGCCGGCGATATCGGGTGCGGTGCAGGAAATCGTCGGTGGCCTCCAGCGCCCGCCGCCGCCCAACCGCGGGAAGCGTACGAGCCAGGCGCCGCAGCGCCAGCCAGAGCAGCAGGATGCACACCACCGTGATAGCCAGGGCGGGAAGAGCCAGCCACGCCCCGACGAATACGGACAGAAACCCCAACCGCTCGAGAACCTCCAGCATCAGCGCGCGCTTGGCATGTCCGACCACAGGAACCAGATCGAAACCGTACGAAGGGGCGACCCGGTGCGCGGGATCAAGCAGGACCCGCCAGATCACCGAGTCTCGGAAGTCACGGTCGAAGTAGACACCCGCGCACAACTGTCGGGCTGCCTTGCCTCGCGGATGAGCGGGTTGTCGGCCAGGTGAATGCGCATCGTCGCTCATGCCACCTCCACCACAGAACGAATTTAGGTAGCTATGACCTTAAGCTCCTTAGAGATAAGGTCAAGATGACCTAAAGGGAGACAGTCTTGTCACGCGAGCACCAACAGGGGATCGACGTCACCGTCGACCTCGTGATCCTCACCATCCGGGACAGCGAGCTCCACGCTCTCCTTGTAGAGCGCGGCAACGAACCGTACAGGGGCCGGCAGGCGCTCCCCGGTGGCTTTCTACGACCAGGCGAAACCCTGGAACACGCCGCCCGGCGCGAACTGAAGGAAGAGACGGGCCTGGACGCGGCACGGCTGCACCTCGAACAGCTCCGCGCCTATAGCGAGCCGAACCGCGACCCCCGCGGGCGCGTGATCACTGTGGCCTTTCTCGCTCTCGGCCCCGATCTGCCCATCCCCACGGCCGGCACAGACGCCTCCGACGCCGCGTGGGTGCCGGTACCGTCGATTTTGGCCGAGCCTGGTCTGCTGGCCTTCGACCACCTGACCATCCTGCGTGACGCGCTGGAGCGCGCCCGGTCGCAACTGGAGTACACAACGGTGGCCACCGCGTTCTGCCCCGAACCGTTCACCATCTCCGACCTGCGCAAGGTTTACGAGACCGTGTGGAGACTCAAGCTCGATCCAAGCAATTTCCGTCGCAAGGTCACCCGCGCCGACCGGTTTCTGGAAGCCACAGGGGAACGGCGGCTCACGGAGCCGGGCCGTCCCGCTCCCCTCTACCGCCGCGGCCCCGCCCACCTTCTGCACCCGCCACTGCTACGCGAGGGGCACCTTGCCCGCCTCCACACGACCACACCTGCCCTCCGCTAAGGACGTGACCCGCCGACCATCTCCCCCACCGCCTCTTCCCTGCCGCCGATCCACCTGCACAGCCCCAGACACGATGCATGGGCGTGCCGCCGTTTCAGCAGATCGGCAGGCGCAGAAATCGGTCGTCGCCTTGGACGGCCCGGGGGCACGTAGCCCGGCCATTCGGGAGCGGTTCAACTATTCGATGCGGCGAAGGTCCACGCCGTCGGATCCGTCCCACCGGTTGTTCGCGGCCGCTTGGCGAGCTCGCTCAGCCGGCTCGCCGGTCAGCCCGGTGCGTTCGATGCACCATTCGACCCACTGAGGTAGCAGATCGAGTACGGCCTCGGCGTACTTCTCGATGTATCCGTCTGCGACAAGGATCACGGTGTGCTCGATCCGATGCGGGGAGCAGGCGTAGTAGGCGGGCCCGGAGAGGCGGGACCAGGTGTCGGCGAGTGTGGCGATGTCTTCTCGTTCAGACGTGTGGCCGTCTCGATCGCGTAGCCAGGCGGCGAAGTCGTCGATGATCCGGTTGAGGTCCTGCTCGGGCTTGGGCTCGCGAGCGACGGTGAACGACTCGCAGAGGGCTCTGGCTCGCTGGCGCAGCCGGAAGTGTTCGGCGATGAGCTGCCGCGACTCGCTGCCGATCAGCAGGGCGCCCAGGAGGTCGGAATGGCACAGCGGATCCAGCAGTTCGCGGGCGGTGGCCTGGTCGCACGGAGCCGGTTCGGTGGAGGTGGGCGCCACGTGCGCCCCCACGGCGGCTCGCCACTCGGCGAACGCCTCCTCCGGGGAGGCGAAAACGCCTGCGTGTACGACCCGGTCTCCGGTGCAGCGGTCGATGTCCCAGCAGTACCAGTGCGGATCCTCCTCGCCCCAGGCAAAGGGGGCCAGGAGCGCGTACCGCGAACCGTACTCGTCGGCCAGCAGCAAGGGCTGTCCAGCCGGAGCGGCCCGGAGAATCTCACTCGGCCACCCGGCGGCGATGCCGGCCCCGGCCAGGACCGTCGTGGTGTCCTTGATGGTTTCGCGAACGGCGAGGCCGGGGTCGCGGCGCAGCATCTCCCCACTGGACGGCGGGGTCATCGCGGCGAGCCCGTGCAGCAGCCGCCACAGGTCATCCATCTGCCCGCTGGTGCGTGCGGCGCTCTGGATCTCGTCGCGGACGAGGTCGGCCAGCGAGGCCAGGTACTGGTCCCAGTGGAAACCCATGGTCTCGCTCTGGGTGCGCGTCCACATCTCCTCACCCACCAGGTCGACGACGGCGTTCTCCAGCCGCAGCGGCGAGTGGGCGGGCAGGTCGGCGAGGCGCTCGACGATCGCACTCTGGGAATCCGGCCACCACTCATCCCCAGCAGTCCCCATCAGCGACTCGAACAGCACAGAACCAGCATCCGGCGAAGGCTGACGGGCGGCGAGCTGCAGCGCCCGCCGGGCAGGATGGCCGCTGACTCCCCGCGTGGGATTGACCTTCGCCTTACGCTTGTTCGCCACGGCACCCGATCCTACGGCGTCACATACGCCGGGAAGGGCTCGTTCGCGCGGCACGTGCGGCTGAGGCCCGTACTCTGAACGCTATGCGGGAGGAGTTGCGGGCGTTCACCGAGTGGGTGGGCGCGGGCAGGAAGCTGACCCAGACGGGGAACCTGACGCTGTCGGACGCGCGGGCGCTGGTGGCGCTGCTGCAAACCGGCGACGAGATAGACCCGAAGATCGGCGACCGGGTGTTCCGGACGAAGAGCAGCACCGAACTGCCCGAACTGAACCTGATCGTGGAATGGGCCAAGGCGGCCGGGCTGGTCCGGGTGGTCAAGGGGCGACTGCTGCCGGTGAAGAAGGCGGCGCCGCTGCTGAAGGATCCGGAGCGGCTGTGGGAGGCGGCGTTCACGGCGCTGGAGAAGATGGGCGAGGCGCTCTTCCCCAGGAACTACTGGTACGCGTCGCTGGTCGGCGAGGAGTTCGCGCTCATCTGGCCGGCGCTGCTGCGCAGGTTGTACGGCGGGCCGGTGCCCGTCGCGGATCTGCGGGAGCTGGCGTGGGAGATCGCGTCGCCGTACTACGAGATGCACGACCCGCAAGCGCAACGGCGGATGACCGACCACGACATCGACCGACTGCTGACCGTCCTGGTCCGACTCGGCGCGGTGGAACTCACGGAGGAGACGGCGATTCTGACGCCGGTGGCGGTGAACGCCGTACGGCGCAGCCGGGGTGAGGCCGCACCAGGAGAGCCCATCTACCAGATCCGGGTGACGCTCCAGGAAAGTGCGGATCCGGTGATCTGGCGGCGCCTGCTCATCTCACCCGGGATCACGATCGACAGGCTGCACCACATCCTGGTCGCGGCCATGGGCTGGGAAGACTGTCATCTCCACCTGTTCACAGCGGGCGGTGTCCTGTACGGCAAACCGTCAGCCGAGTGGGATCTGAACGTTGTGGACGAGAGAAGGACCTCGCTAACGCAGGTGCTGCCGCAGGCCGGGGCAGCTATCGAATACGAATACGACCTGGGCGACAGCTGGCGGCACGACATCGTGCTGGAGGAGATTCTCACCGCGGAGGAAGGAGTCCGTTATCCGGTGCTGGTGGACGGTATGGGCGCTTGCCCGCCAGAGGACGTCGGCGGCGTTGGAGGCTACGCATACTTCCGTCTCGTGTTGGCCAATCCCGAGCACGACGAGCACGACGACTATGTCCGCTGGGCCGGTCTGAAGAGCGCGCAGGAGTTCGACCCGGCCCGGTTTGCCGTTGCAGCCGCACGCCGAGCGCTGGCCTCGGATAGATGATCAGATGCGCCTTGCACGTCAAGGGCCCCTGCTCTTTCCTCCAGTCGTCACTCATCACGGCAGGGCCGACCGCCTCATCCCGGAGCATCCCTGTACTCCGAACACATGCCTTGAGGTCGTCCCCGTTCGAATGCGCGCCCTAGAAGCTAGGCGCGTGCTGGGGGCAGATCGTAGCGGCTGACGGCCAGATACGTCTCCGGCGTCGCCGCTTCGAGGAGCCCCTCGTCGCTTTCCAGTTCGAGTTCTGGCTCCTGGGGACGGCGCAGCAGATTACTCCAGTCTCTTGTCGCTCCTCGCTCGTAGGCGTCGCGGAGCCGGGGGCGGAGCCGAGGGCGGGCTTCCTCCTGTTGCTCGCGGAAGATTCGCCGCTGGGTGAGTCGCTGTTGTTCCTGAGCGTCGTCGCTGAGTTCCTGGTCATCGGCCGACTGGTCCTCGGCGCGCAGCCCCGGAGTGCTCTGGGCGATGGCGAGGTCTTCCTCGTGGAGGCGCTCGCAGGCGGCGTACAGCTTCCGGGACATGCCGAGGTGAACTTCGGTACCTGGGATGCGGCAGGTGACGAAGTCATCGAGGCCCATGGAACGGATTCTGGTGCGCAGGGTGTGCCGCTCGGTGTAAGGCGCTACTCCGCGGGCTGCGGCCCGCATGTCGCGGGTGAGGTCGTCGCCTTCCAAGGGCGTGGTTAGCCCGGAGCGCCGACGACGGGACGCGCGGTCGGCGGGAACGAGCACGGTGCGTAGCCGGGCGGCGGGAGCGGAGCGCAGCGCCAGATAGGCGAGCATTTGGGCGCGGGCCGCGCCGATGAGCGCGTCGTCGCTGTCGCCGAGCCGGTCTTCGAGATTACCCGGGCCGACCCCTGACTCGTCGCCGATGTCAAATCCGGCCGGGGTGAACGGCGGCCGCCCGGGGTGCAGGTCATGGTCGATGGTGAGGAAGAGGTCGTCTCCGGGCCGCACGGACGCTCCAACCAGGACGGTACGGTGGGCGTACAAGCCGAGGATCTTGCTGCCGGCGGCCAGTTGCGCCCATCCCTTGCGGAGCGTGCTGAGGCCCACGTCGCCGCCCTTGGCCTCGATCAGCCAGTACAGGCCCTCTGCCTGATGCTGCCCCCATAGGTCGGGCAGCGTCAGCTTCGGATTCTTGAACGTGTCGCGCAGAGCGTTGATCGGGCCACCAAGTTCGAGGTGCTCCGTCTGACCGAGGCCCAGCAGTGAGCGGCAGGCCCACTCGGCCATCGTCATACCCAGCCGGTAGGAGGCTGCGTTCTTCGCGCTGCGCTCGGTGTTGTATGCGTACACCGGGTTCAGGGTCAGGCGCCGGCCCTTGGTGCCCTGCACGGAGTGCGTGCCAAGATAGGCGTACAGCGGGGAAACCCGGGCGACAAGCTCCCCGTGTGCATACCGCGGCTGATTCTGCAAGTGCGGGGTGACGTCGCGGCCCACCTCAACGGCGGCCTTGATGATCTCCCGCCAGGTGGTGGTCGAGACGTACCAGCCGTCGGTCGCCGGGAACCCGCCCGACCCCGCCCACGGCTTGAGCTCGGCCGTCCGCCACTGCCTCCTGGGCTTCCTCGCAGGCCGGTCACGAAAAAGGACCGGTACGTCGAAGCTGTCGGCGTAGGTAAGCGGTGGCTCGTCGGGGACGGGTGCGGGGATCATGTGTAGCACTCTGGCACGCCCGGATCGCCTCCGGCACCGGATATGAGGTTGCCGACCGATTCCCAGTGAGAGCCATTCGGTTGGCCTGGAACGGATGTGAGGCTCAAGGACTCGAGTACATCAATCGAAGCCTGCCGTCCGATCGGCGCATCGCCCTCGCTTCGGGGCATCGCCCTGCCCACTCGGCTGGTCTCCCACCGCCTGGCCGCCGCTCAACACCCGGCGCGACGAGCCGCGCTTCATCTTGCTCAGGCGAGTTGCCCACGCAACGCCGACCAGCACCAGAACGCTTTAAAGCTGTCTAGCAGGCCGTCGACCTGTACGGCGAGCTGACCCGACTCAACCTGAGCTTTCCCCCCGCACTCCGGACACTTGTCTCGAGGCCATCCCCGATCGAGTGCGAGCCCTAGCTGGCGCGGCTGTCGTCGCACACCGTGGGGGTGGAGGTGGGAGCGATGGCAAAGACTCGTGTGCAGGTCAGCAGGCGATGCGGATGCGTGGACACGGCGACGGAACGTCAGCGAGGAGTGACGTGTCCGCGGCTGCCGGTAGATGACGATCACGGCAGCTGGTACTTCGCGGTGCAGGTACGCGGCCTGGACGGGCAGCGGCAGCGTATCTGCCAAGGTGGTTACGCCGATCCCGAGGAAGCGCAGGCGGCAGGCCGGGCTTTGGCCACTGCCGACCGCGACGGCGCAGGAGCCGGATGCACCGTCGGTGAGTGGCTGGCACGCTGGCTGGCTACCAAGGACTCTCTGCATCCGTCGACCCGGCAGGGCTACGCCACGCATATCCGCCTCTACCTCGTCCCGCAGCTGGGACGGATGCTGCTCCACCAACTGACCGCGATGTCAACGGACTGCTCGCGACGCTGGCGTCCCGTCCCTCGTCGACCGGCCGCCGGTTGTCGCCCGCGACCGTGGTGCGGATCCACGCCACCCTGCGGACCGCGCTGAACGCGGCGGTGCGCGCCCGGCTGATGCCCATCAACCCGGCCAACGGAGCGGCGCTGCCCCGGCCGCGCCGACCGCATCCGGTCGCCTGGACCGCCGGGCGGACCGCCCGCCGGCGGCAAACGGGAGAACGTCCAGCAGTAGCGGTCTGGACCGCACAACAGCTCGTGGCGTTCCTGGCCGGCGTCGCGCAGGACAGCCTGTATGCCGCGTGGTGGCTGGCCGCGCTGCGCGGGCTGCGCCGCGGCGAGCTGGCCGGGCTGCGCTGGACGGACGTCGACCTGCAGGCCGCGGAGCTGACGGTGACGCAGCAGCGGGTGCACGCCTACGGCCAGGTCGTGGTCGGGCCGCCGAAGAGCGCCGCCGGCTGCCGGGTGGTCGCCTTGGACGCGGAGACCGCACGTGTGCTGATGCGGCACCGCGAGCGGCAAGAGGAGCTGAGCGCGGCGGCGGGCACCCGCTGTCAGGACTCGGCCTACGTGTTCACCACCGCGGACGGTGCGCCGCTACGGCCGGACTACCTCACTGGCCGGTTCCGCCGCCTGGTCGCGGCCTCCGGACAACCGCCGGTCCGGCTGCACGATCTACGCCATGGTGCCGCCACGCTGGCGCTGGCCGCGCGCACCGATCTGAAGGTGGTGCAGGCGATGCTGGGGCATGCCAGCATCGTGCTGACCGCCGACACTTATGTCTCGGTGCTGCCGGAGGTGGCCCACCACGCCGCCCGGGAGACGGCCCGGCTGGTGCTCAGCGCCGCGTCCGCCCTGGGGCGGCCGCTGGGCGGCTGACTCAGCTTTGCCTCATATCTGCCCCACGCCGCGCCGGCGCGCGGGCGCGGCTGGGGTTTCCGCTGGTGAAGTGGCGCGCCCTGCAGGATTCGAACCTGCGACCGTCGGATTAGAAGGCAGTTCGTGCCACCTCCGCGCACATTGCGTGTCAGGCAGTGCCGGGTCCTGACGACGCGTGACGGGACGTACGAGCACGCACCGAGCACGGCCGCCCCGTACAACCATTGCATCATGACTTCCCGGAATGGATCCCGCGATCTAGCCATGCCGACACCAGGCATAGAGATCGGTCGCAGTGCTCGGCATGTGCTCTAACCCGTACACCACTCCCATGGACGCTAACCCGGTGAGCCCGCCGACATGTCTCGTCTGTCGTGGCATCCAGTAGCTGTCGAACCGCTTGAGACGTATTAGTACTCCAGCCTGTGGGTGCCGAATATTGTGCCGCCTCATTCGACCTCGGCATACTCATGCAGGAGCCCGCCGAGCCGGTCTCGTCGGGTGATCTTGATGTCAGCGTCGACCGGATCGGGTAGCACCCGGAGCGGGCTGGCCTGCCCCAGAGCTCGGTGCGGACGATGCCTATTGAATTAGGTCTCGTACTCGGCGAGGACCTTGCGCAGGTGGCGTTCGTTCACGATGAGGATCCGGTCGAGTAACTCGCGCCGTGCACTGCCCACCGCGCCGTACACTGCCCACCCACCGCTCCATGATCGCGTTCATCCGCGGAGCCTGAGGTTGCGCCTGCCGATAATTACATCCGCCCACGTCATGGCCCTGCGAGGGCTTCGTGTGGCGTACTCGAGCTCCGGTCAGCCGGGAGCGCGTGCGGCAGGATGATCGGCTGTGCTCCTTCGCCTGGCCTATCTGACCGTCACGAACGCTTTTGCCGCGCTGCGGTTGCTGCCCATGGGCGATCGGGACAAGGACGTGGAGATTCTTGCCCTGCGTCACCAGATCACCGTCCTTGAACGCCAACTCGACGCTGACACCAGAGTGAGATTCGCACCCGAGGAGCGGGCCTTCCTGGTCGCTCTCCTGACCTCGCTGCCCCGCGAGGTCCTGCGCCGGCTGCGGCTGCTCATCCAACCGGATACCGTCCTGCGCCGGCATCGCGATCTGATGT
>NZ_JBFANM010000132.1:0-19697 GCF_040674815.1 Nonomuraea sp. NPDC049709 | reverse complement strand
GGCGGGAGCGGTGGTGCTCCCGCCGGGCGCCGCCGGTTCACCAGGCCACCTGGCCAGTACTCCAGCCGTAGACCGGTGATCTTCATTTCTCATGCCTGCTTTGTCGCCGGCAGTGGCTGATAGCGCTGGGAGCCCGGCCGCCTGACCGCTGAAGGCGTCAGCCGAGCCGTCATCGGCGCCAGAAATTGTCGTGGGCGCGCTGGTCGGCCACATATTCCCAGCGTTCCACGACCAGTCCTCGCTCGAAGCCGTAGACGTTGAAATTGTCCATCTCGACGCGCTCCCCACGCCTCTCCGCTGTCCAGCGGTGCAGAGTGACCGAGTAAGCGTCGTTGGCCTGTACAGAGAGCAGCCCGGTCCGGAAGGTGCCGCCCGTCTCTTCGCGCACGAGCATGCCGAGCCTGATGATGGCGTCCTTGCCGCGATGCTCGCCTGCCACGATGCTGTCGCCGCCGATGTGGAAAACGGCGTCGTCGGCGATCAGGTCGAGATAACCAGGGAGATCGCCATTGCCGATCAGATCGTACAAGCGCCGGGTAAGCACGGCGTTCGGGTGCGTGTCAGGTCTCATATGGCCACCATGCCGCAGCGGCGTGGCGAGACGGCATAGATCCTTGGTTATAGGTCGCTCGGCCGTACAACGGGTCGGACCGAGCGGGTGCACTTCGGCCGCCGCCGTCTTGACCAGGTCGATCTGAGCGCAATGAGGACCTGTTCCTCTCGTCGGTACTCCGGCCGTAGATCGTGATCGTGCCCCGTCGCGGTCAGGCACCGCATCACCATCGCGGCCGACAGCCGACGCCTCGATGAGCCGGCCCAGCGGCTGCCCAGAACGGCCTGGCAGCGCCTGTCAGCCGGCCAAGGTGCCAAGGAGTACGAGGATGCACGGATCTCGCGCGATCAGCGCACCGAACGACCCGGAACGCTACGAATGCGAGGACTTGCGCGCCACCGGCACCGACCAGCCGCCCACGATGGCATGCCGACCCTTGCCAACAAAGATCCACTGGTGTTTGAGCAGGTAAGGGGCGTAGCACCCATTCGCCAACAACCCTGACCCATAACGTAAAGTAGCAACTATATTGCTTTGGGTAAATATGGAGTGTCAGGTCCCACCTACCCGAAGGAGACGTACATGCGTCGCATTCTGACCGCCCTCGCAGCCGCCGCCCTCGCCACCACGGTGCTGGTCACCGGCACCACAGCACCGGCCGCAGCCCAGATCGATCCAATCGGAGCCCTCTGCGATCTGATCCCCGGCGACGTCTGCGTGCAGTAGGAGCCCCTCGCGCGTCAGGCTTGCCCCGCCCTCCGGCGAGGGAAGACGAGACCACCGCACCGGCCTCTGTTCGGGTGGGGGCAAGGCACCTGCGGACGATTTCTCCTGCCGCATCACCAGACGCACACGAGCCGGAACTGCTCGACATCCTCGGCGTTCACCACCGACTACCGGCAGCCGCCGCACACCGAACGAGGGGTCCACGTTCCCCGGTTGATCGCATCGCAGTGGTGCACCCATGCCGACTTGTCCAGCGCGCTCGTTCTCGACCTGGGGCACGTGGACCTCCTACTCGATCGCCGACGCCACCAACTGCGAAGGATCCTGCTCCAGTGGATCCCGTGAACGCAGGTAGATCAGCGTCGTCTCGAACGACTCATGCCCCAGAGCCTTCTGGATCTCGCGCGGCTCGGCACCGCGCGCCTCCGCGACCGACGCCCAGGTCTGCCGCAGCGTGTGCGGCGTCACCTTCGACTCGATCCCAGCCTGGCGAGCGATCCGCTGGACCAGTTCCCACGCCTTCTCTCGCGGTAGCGGGCGGCCCGAGGCGGTGGCGAACAGCGGCCCCCGAAGGTCCCGCAGTTCTACGCCCGCCCGGCGCGCCCGCTCAGCGAGGTACCGGTCCAGCGCGTACGCCGTCTCGACCGGCAGCTTCCGGTAGTGCGGCTTGCCGCCCCTCAGCGTCAGCCGCAATGTCCGGTGGCCCCGGGAGAACCCGAGGTCGTCGACCTGCGCGTCCACCGCCTCCGAGATGCGCACCCCGACCTGGACCAGCAGCCGGATCAGCGCCGCGGTGCGCAGCCGCTCCCGGCCGTGGTCCTTGTCGGCCGCCTCGACGAGGGCGTGCACCTCGTTCTCCGTCAGGGCCGTCGTTTCCGAGTGGCGTCGAGCGATGTTCGGCCTGTCCGCCTCCGCGAACGGGTTGAACCTCGCGGCGTCGTTCTTGATCAGGTACTTGTACCAGGCCGACACCGCCGACATCCGCTGCGCGATCGTCTTCGGCGCCGGCGGATCGTCCCCGGCCGCGACCGCGGTCTCGACCATCCACCGGGCGTACAGTTCGGCGTGCCGCACCGACATCTCCAGCGGATCCAGCCCGGTGCGCTCGCAGTACGTGAACCACAGCCGGATCGCTCGCCCGTACGCGTCGCGGGTGTTCGGCGACCGGCGGGTCTCCAGCCACCTGTGCGTGATCTCGATGACGAGCGGCGGCAGGTCAAGCGGAAGCGCGACCTCTTCGCCCCGAGCGACGGCCAGCTCAGCGGTCATTGACCGTCACCGACGCCGTACCACCGCGTCCGCCCCCACCGACGACATCTTTTCCGCTGCTCTCGCTGGCAAGGCTCATCAGGCGACCTTCCGGAAGACGACGGTCGCGTGGTAACGGTTGTGATGCTCCCCGTCCGGCTCCGCTTCCGCGCTGATGACGTCCAGCTCGGCACTCGACCCGAAGAACGAGAGGGCCTGCGCCACGGCGGCCTCTCTGATCTCATCCGGTGTTGCTCCGTTTACGGCGACGCGCAGGGTCAGCGGAAATGATCGCACGCTCATAGGTGATCTTCCTTCGCTGATAGGTGATCTTCTTTGAGCGTAGCACGCAGACTGGCACATAATCCGAATTATGTACCGTTCGCAACGATCTTGAAGAGTGATCGTCAACGTTCGGCTACCATCGCCTCCACACCGCAGCCGCCGACCTCATCGACGAACCACGGCGCGACGTCGAAGCCCAGCAGTCCGCCTCCTGCAGCAGCCGATGCGCGAACCCGTACGAACGCCCGTCGCCGTCGCCGGCTCTCGAACGGACCCACCCGCCGAGCACCGACACTTCAGGTCCGCCTTCAGCGACTGGCGCCGGAAAAAAATCTTCTGAACTCGTGTCGATCCGCGCCGGGAGAGTTCGACGCGTTGGTGACGACAACGACAACCCACCCGATGGAGGGATCACACCATGCAGAAGATCACCACCTACCTGTGGTTCGACAACCAGGCCGAGGAGGCCGCCACCTTCTACACCTCGCTCTTCGCCGACTCGCGGATCCTGGACGTCCAGCGCTACGGCGAGGCGGGCCCCGGTCCGGCCGGGACGGCGATGATGGTCTCGTTCGAGCTGGCCGGGCAGCGGTTCCTGGCGCTGAACGGCGGCCCGGAGTTCAAGTTCAACGAGGCCATCTCGCTTTACGTCGACTGCCAGTCCCAGGAGGAGGTCGACGAGCTGTGGGCCAAGCTCACCGAGGGCGGCGAGGAGTCGCGGTGCGGCTGGCTGAAGGACCGGTGGGGCCTGTCCTGGCAGATCATCCCCGGCCGGTTGCACGAGCTGCTGCAGCACCCCGACCCGGCCAAGGCCCAGCAGGCCATGATGGCGATGCTCGGGATGCAGAAGATCGACATCAAGGCGCTGGAGGAGGCTGCCGGGTAATCGGCATGGCAAGGGTTATCCGAATGACGTCCGCCATGTGAATGACGATGAAGCACCCCGGCGGCTGAGCCGCGACGAGGCCAGGCCCCGTACATGGGAGCGGCTCCTGGAGGCCGCCGCGCGGGTGTTCGCCCGCAAGGGGTTCGCCGGCCGTCTCGGTGGAGGAGATCGCCGAGGCGGCCGGCCAACGCCACGGGCGCGCTCTACTCCGGCTTCGGCGGCAAGCAGGCGCTGTGCCTGGAGGCGCTGTGGGTGCGGCGGCGACCGCCGCACCGGCGCCGCAGGTGCTCGCGGGGCACGGGGGCGACGTGCTGGGGACGGCGCCGGAGCTTGGGCGGCTCGGATCCGTGCGACTGCCTGCTCGGCGCCGATCCTGCCGACGATCTTGATTGCTCCGGTGCGGCAGCAGCGGCCGCTCGTCACGACCGTCCGCGGCGCCCGCGAGTCGGGCCTGCTGCCCTACACCTCCCTCCCCGGAACGTGATCTCCTGACCTCCGCACGGCAGCGCGCGCCCCGCTAGATTCGATGCGAAAGGCCGGAGATTGTGAGGCGTGGGTGTCGGACGTACGTGGTTCAAAGGGACGAGGGCTGCGCCTGTACGGGTGGATGCTCGTGCTGGGCGCGGTGGTGCTGCTCGTTGACCAGGCCTCCAAGCTCTGGGCGATCTCCGCGCTGTCGGACGGTCAGAACATCACGGTGATCCCGCAGGTGATCCGGTTCCGGCTGCTGATGAACGCCGGTGCCGCGTTCTCGATCGGCGAGAGCGTGACGTGGGTGTTCACGCTGGCGGCGGCGGCCGCGGTCGCCGGCATCCTCTACACCGGGCGCCGGCTGCGCTCCCCCGGCTGGACGGTGGCGCTGGGCGGGCTGCTCGGTGGCGCCACGTCCCACCTGCTCGACCGCCTCTTCCGCCCGCCCGGCTTCGCCCAGGGGCATGTCGTCGACTTCATCGACTACGGCGGCCTGTTCGTCGGCAACGTCGCCGACATCGCCCTCACCGGGAGTTGTGCCCTGCTCCTGCTGCTCAGCCTGCGCGGCGTCCCCATCGGTGCCGCGGCCGAGGCGGAACGGCCGTCCGCGTAGCGGGGTCGGGCCGGGCAGGAGGCTGGGCCGTCCGCGTAGCGGGGTCGGGCCCGGCAGGGGGGCTGGGCCGGACGCTCACAGCGGGGCGGTCCACCACTCCGACGCGATCGAGAGCCCGGCCAGGCCGAGCGCCTCGCGTTTGGCGCCGTCCTCGCGACCGCACACCACCACGACCTGGACGGCACCACGCCGGCGGGCCTCGTCCGTGACCGCGCGCAGGAGGTCGACGCCGATCGTGGCCCAGTCGTGGTCGTCCATCACCGCGTAGTCGTCGAGCGTGCACGTCGGCCCGCCCGGGTCGTACACGGGAGGCGAGGGCACCAGCGAGCCGATGGCGAACCCGGCGAAACCGCCCTCCCGCTCAGCGACCCGGCAGATGGCCTTCGGGTCGTCCACCAGCACGGCCAGGAAGGCCGTGTGGCGGGCCCGGGCGTCGGCCGCGCGCCGCCAGAAGACCGGCTGGTGCTGCTCGTACGTCTCCCGCTGCCGGTCCATCAGCGCGGCGATCGCCTCCACGTCACCGGACGAAGCACTCCTGATGGCAACCATGATCCCCATGCTAAAGGGGACCCGGCCGCCCTCCGGGCACCGCCGCTCCCCCACCGGCCCCGCCGCTCGCCGACCCCGGCCACTCAGCCGCCACCGCTCACCCGTCGGCGACCGCGGCAAGGAGCCGGGCGAGCTCGGCCGGCCTCGTGATCATGGGCCAATGACCCGAGTCGATGTCGACGAGGTCGAGGTGCTTGGCCTTGGCGAGCTCGGGCACGTCGCCGGCGTCGATCCACCCCCGTGCCTGGGCGGGAGTGAACTCGGGGCACACGACGACGACCGGCACCTCGAACCGCCGCTCGTCCGTCAGGCGCACCACGCCCTTGGCCACCCCCTCGGGAACGGGGATCGCGGCGGAGGCGAAGCTTCCCTTGGCCTCCTCATCGAGGTCGGCAGAGTCCGGCCCCTCGAACGGCCCCCAACCGGGGAAGGGCATGACACCGTCCTTCACCTCGAAGAAGTCGGCGTAGGCCGACCCGTCAGCGGCCGGGAAGCCGCCGATGAGCGCGACCTTGGCGACCCGCTCCGGCCGGGCGTCGGCGGCCAGCCACGCCAGGGTGCTGGCGGCGGAATGCCCCACCACCATCGGCGTCTCCGAGGGGGCGTCCACCGCCGCCAGCACCGCCGCCACCTGGTCGTCGAGCGTGGCCGAGGCCGTTCCGCCGCCCTGACCGGGCAGGGTGATCGCAACGGGACGGTGCCCGAGCGCCTCCAGCTCGGGCACGACCTCGCGCCATACGGATCCATCGAGCCACAGGCCGGCGATGAGCAGGATGTCCATGATCAGTTGTCTTTCTCGAGTGCGGTCAGATCACGTTCGGCATAGAGACGGTGTTCCCATTCCTCGTTGAGGACGATGCTGAGGCAGTTCCTGACGGGGAAGTTCTCCTCCTGCGGCCAGCCCGGCTCGGGGCGGCTCACCTCGGAGGCGAGTTGATCGTCGGTGAGCGACTCCATGACGCCGCGCACCATCGCCTGCCGCTCACCGCGGACCGCCAGCACCTCGTCGAGCGAGGGTCGTGCCGCGCGGTCCCACGGGATTCCGTCCCATCCGGGCGCTTCGTCCCACGGCAGGTCCAGCGGATGCCACGGCGAGGCGTCACCGAGGACCATCCGGCCCACCCAGGCGGCGGAGGCGAAGTTGAGGTGCCGCAGGGTCTGGATGAAGGACCACTCCTCCTCGACGCTGCGATGAAGGGCCTCCTCGGGGAACGTCCTCGCCCGGGCCACGGTGTCCGCCCACCGCCGCTCCAGGATCGCCCACGCCTCACGGAACCCGTCGGCGTCGCCGGGGCGCATCTTCGCCCGTTCGGGCATGCGACGGTTCAGCTCGGCGTCGACGAGCGGGGCTATGTCGACGCCGTTCACGACGACGTTCCCCAGCTCGCCGCTGATCTCGACGTCGACCAGCTCCACGCCGCGCAGCCGGCTCCGGTTGAACAGGGCGCCGCGGATGTGCGCGCCGGTGAAGTCGATCGCCTGCATGCGGGCGTCGTTCAGGGACACCCGGCTGAAGGTGGCGGCCCGAAGGCTCACGCGCTCGAAGTCCGCTCCGCTGAGGTCCTGCTCGTGGAACTCGGTCATGGGGCATCAGGGTAGGACCTGTTCCGGACGATCCGCTGCCGGTTCCGCCCGTGAGGTGCCGCGGAGGCCGGCCGCCGGCACGATGCGAGATCCATCCGACCACGACCACATCCGCCTCGCCGGGTGCCCTCCCGCCATCTCCCCCACGGGCGCCTCGCTCACGGACGCCCCGCCCGAGGAGTCCCTGCCCCAGGCGCAGCGGCCCGCTCCACGGACGCCCTGCCCCATGCGCAGCGGCCCGCTCCACGGACGCCCTGCTCCAGGCCCCGCCTTGCCGGGGCCGAATGCCCTTTGGCGGTGTGCGGCCACCGGCATCCGGAGGGTCGTCCCGTTGGGTCGGCGGTTCAGCGGGCACGGCCGAGGCGTGTGGCTGAGCGCGACCCGCCGGGGGATCGGCGGCGTGGCATGGGAGGCCAGGCGCAGGAGTGACGGGGTGTGGGGGGCCGAAATCGGGTTGCGGGGTGGAACGCCGGTCGGAAAGGGTGCCGGGGTGGTGGAGATTCTCCTGTTGCCGGGCGGTGGGCGCACGTCTGCGGACTGGCGGCCGGCCGCCCCGCTGCTGGAGGCGGCGGGCCTGCGTACGGTGGCGGTCGAGCTGCCGGAGCTGGGCTCGTGGTCCTGGGCCGGGGCCGTGGAGTACGTGGGCGAGACGATCGAGCGCCACGGCCTGACGCGCCCGGCCGTGGCCGGGCACTCCCTGGGCGGCATCGTCGCAGCCCTGTGGGCGACGGAGCACCCCGAATGCCCACTCGCGGTCAACCTGGACGGGCACACCAATCCCACCGGTCCCTTCGAGGGGGTCGACCCGGTCGAGGCCGAGCGTACGATGCGCGCGTTCCTCATCGAGCAGACAACGGACGATCCGGAGATGTCCCACTTCATCGCCCAGATGGACGCGCTCGACCTTCTCCACGTCTACCGGCGGCCCCGCTGTCCCCTCCTCGTCGTCTCCTCCAGCGGCGCCGACCTGAGCGCGATGCTGCCCCCGGACGTCTCGGCGGCCTTCGACGCCTACGTCCGGGGCTTCGCCCGCGAACTGACGGCGGCCGCCGAGCAGACCCCGCTGCTCTCCCTCGCCGACCTCGCCACCGGCCATGACATGCATCTCCAGGCCCCGCACGCGGTGGCCGACCTGATCCTCACCCACCTGACGACGCGCCCACGATGAACTCCAACCGAAATACACCGCCTTTCTCCTTCGATTCCAGTAAAACCATCAAAAATCCAATATCACCAGTGACACGACTTCGGCTCCGCGACACACATAATTCGCAAGCGACGAAATCGTCCACGATGTGTCCGTCCCCTGTCCGGCCAATGTCCTGTTTCTGACCTGGAGCAATGCCTTCCGCCCCAGGAAAATGGAGACGTACGGGCCGCGCTGCGGCCGGACATTCACCGGGGGAAGGAAACACATGCGTCGACCCATCACATTCGGTCTCTCCATGCTCGCCGCGAGCGCAACGCTCTTCGCGTCGGCCGGCACGGCGCGAGCCGACGAGAACGGACCATCCGGCTGCAACAACAACGTATGCATTTACACCGCCTACACCGGATCCGGATACCAGGTCTGGGGCGAATTCGACCACACCAACGTTCAGGACGGTCACCTGGACTTCTGGGGCCCCGGCCGGCCCAGGGTCAGCTCGCCCAACGGCTACTGGCCCGCCAACCACGACACCCGGCGCTACGCCGGAAAGGGCAGCGGGAAGGTCTGCGCGGAGGGCTGGTCCCGCATCGGAGGGAAGTGGAACTCGGTCGGCCTGCCCTGCGTGACGATCTGATCGCTGATCGCTGATCGCTGATCGCTGATCGCCGAACGCCGAGCGCCGAGCGGCGGGCGCTGATCGCCGACCGGCGGACGCGATCCATGAGCGGGCAGGCGTTCGGTGAACGACCGAACGCCTGCCCGGCACGGTGTGTGGCGCCGGAAAGCAGGAGGCGCGGCGACGAGTGGGGGCGTACCGGACGGGTTTGACGGGGACGGCACCCGGGCGGAGGCGTGGCGGGGGTTTCGGTCTACCGTAAAGGGCATGGCGCCTTCGTGGAGTGACCAGGCGATCTGGTGGCAGGTCTACCCGCTCGGCTTCACCGGCGCCCCCATCACGCCGGCGACGCCGGGCAACGGCCCCGTACGGCACCGGCTGCGCCGGCTCCTGCCCTGGCTGGACCACGTGGCGGAGCTGGGCTGCACCGGGCTGCTGCTGGGCCCGATCTTCGCCTCCGAGACACACGGCTACGACACCGTGGACCACTTCGCCATCGACCCCCGGCTCGGCGACGACGCCGACTTCGACGCCCTGGTCGGCGGGGCCCGCGAGCGCGGCCTGCGGATCGTGCTCGACGGCGTGTTCAACCACGTCGGCCGCTCCTTCACCGGCGACGCCGGCTGGCTCAGGCGGGGTCCGGACGGCGACGTCGAGACCTTCGAGGGTCACGGGCGGCTGGTCGCGCTCGACCACGGGCAGGAGGGCGTACGCGACCATGTCGCCTCCGTGCTGACCCACTGGCTCGACCGGGGGGCCTCGGGCTGGCGGCTGGACGCGGCCTACGCCGTACCGGCCGGGTTCTGGAAGGCGGTGCTGCCCCGCGTACGGGCCCGCCACCCGCGGGCGTGGTTCGTCGGCGAGGTCATCCACGGCGACTACGCCGACTACGTCGCGCGCTCGGGCCTGGACTCCGTCACCCAGTACGAGCTGTGGAAGGCCCTCTGGAGCTCGCTCAACGACCGCAACCTGTACGAGCTCGCGCACGCCCTGGACCGGCACGCCGCCATGCTCGCCACCTTCGCGCCGCAGACCTTCACCGGCAATCACGACGTCACCCGCCTGGCCACCCGCCTGGACGACCCCCGCCACCTGGGCCACGCGCTGGCGGTGCTGTTCACGGTCGGGGGCGTGCCGAGCGTCTATTACGGCGACGAGCTGGGCCTGCGCGGCGTCAAGGAGGAACGGGAGGGCGGCGACGACGCCATCCGCCCAGCCTTCCCGGCCTCCCCCGCACTCCGCAGCTCCGACCGCTCCCCCGCCTTCCCCGCCGCCCCCGAGCCCATCGAGCCCGCCGAGCCCACTGAGACCGTCGGGCCCACTGAGACCGTCGGGCCCGCCGAGTCCGCCGAGTCCGCCGAGCCCGCGGCACCGTGCACCTTCTCCGCCGATCTGCCGGAGGGCGCGTGGGAGGTGTTCGAGCTGCACCGCCGCCTGATAGCCCTGCGCCGACGACGCCCCTGGCTGGCCCGGGCCCGCACCAGCGTGCACCACCTGGACAACCACGGCGCCGCCCTGCGTACCGCCGGAGACGGTGGCGAGACCCTGCTCACCCTGCTCAACCTGGACGACGCCCCGCGGCGGTTCCCGCTGACCGACGAGCCCGCGACCCCCGTGACGGAGGCGGGCGCGCCGGCGAACGACGACCCGGCCCTGGTCCCGCCCCACGGCTGGCGCATCCTCTCCTTCCGCGCTTGACCGCACGCCTCACCGGGCCCGCCCCTCGGGAGTACCTCCGCAGCGGTAGCCGCGCCCGCCCGTACCCCCTGCGAAGTAACGCACGTTGTCTCCGCCCGTACGACGACACGGCCGGTCCCGGCGGCGATGCTCGAACCCTTGCCGAGCACGACCTCCATGAAGGGCATCGTCCATGTCATCTTTGATCCGCCACATCGCCCCCGTCTCCCCCCAGCGCGCCAAGGGCGTGGTGGCCGAGGTGTACGCGCAGGTCAACGCCGAGTTCAGCAGCATCGGGCCGGCGGTGATGATGACGTCGCCCGCACCGGAGGTGATGGCGGCCGGCTGGTCGCTGATGCGGGAGGCGCAACTCGCGGGGAACGTTCCGCAGTTGGAGAAGATGGTGGTGGCGCTGGGGGTGGCGCAGGCCAACAGGCTGGAGTACGACGTCCAGGCGTTCCTGTCGGTGCTCCGTCTGCTGGGCGAGCAGGAGCTCGCCGACACCGTCGAGCGCGGTGACCCGCCCGGCGACCAGCGGCTTGCGGCGCTGCTGAGCTGGGCAGCCGCCACCGGCGTGGCGGACCGGGAGCCGGAGCCGGCGCCGTTCCCGCGCGAGCGGGCCGCCGAGTACGTCGGCACCGCGCTGTTCGGGCATTTCGTCAACCGGGTGGCGGCGGCCATGCTGCCGGCCGGGCTGACGCCGGGCAGCATGGACCCGGACGACGAGCCGCCGTTCGAGGGTGCCCCCGTCTTGCGCGAGCTCGGCCAGGAGTTGCGGCCGGGCGCCACGCTGCCGCTGCTGAACGGGCTGCCCACCGGACCCGAGCCGAAGTGGGCAGCCGGCCTGCCGATCGGCACGGCGTACGCCGCCCTTGTCGCCACCGCGGCCCAGGGCAGCGGCCTGCTCTCACCGGCGGCGGCGAGCGCCGTCGCGCGAGTGATCGCCGAGCACCGGGGGCGCCGCTTGTTCGGCGGCGTGGACCAGGCGCTGGCAGAGGTGCCGGGGTTGTCGGAGCAGGAGGTGCTGGGTGCTCGGATCGCGATCCTGGCCGGGCTGGCGCCGGAGACCCTCACCGATGAGGACGTGGCCGCCTGGCGCGCCACCGACCGGCGCTTCAGCGATCACTGCACCGTCTACCTGCTGGCCTACGGCGCGATAACGGCCGTCACGCACATCGAAACCGACATCACCGGCTGACCCACGGGCTCGACCGCCCCGGCACCACCGGCCCGGCCGCCGCACCACGACCGCCCCGGCACGGCTGGTCAGCTGCTGAAACGCGGCCGCGACTCGGCGCGGGCGGGTACCGGCGCCCGCACCGAGCTGAGGCCGCGTTGCGGGCGGTGCCGCCGCCGAGGGACGGCCAGCACGGCGGGTGTCGCACGGGCAGAGCGAGCCGCTGCGGCATGGCGGTCATGCTGTGGCGGGCGTCGCGTCGGCGGGCGTGCTGATGGGGCGCCGACGGCGGCGGTGGGGTTGATGTCAACTCTGCTTGAGGTTCTAGCGTGGCTTACCAGGCCGTCCGCAACCTGGCCGTCGGCAACCTACAAGGAGAATCGTGATGCGGCTGACCACCAGCCTGCCCATGGACGCGAACGGCGTGCCGGACCTCGCGCGGGCCCGCCACCTCGAGCAGCTCGGCTACGACGCCGTGGGGATGGCCGATGTGATCATCGGGGACGGCACGCCGGGGTGGGATCCCGCGGTCGTGCTCGCCGCCGCCGCGACCGCCACGGAGCGGATCGAGCTGGAGTTCGGCGTGCTCAGCCTGCCGTTGCGGCCGGTGGCGTGGGTGGCCGCGCAGGTGCAGGCCCTGCAGCACCTCTCAGGCGGGCGGGTGGTGCTCGGGGTCGGGATCGGCGGCTTTCCCGGCTCGCCGTTCTGGCGCGCGGTGGGCGCCCCGACGAGCGGGCGCGGACGCTGGACCGACGCCGCGTTGCAGGCGCTGCCGGGACTCGTTCGCGGGGAGCCGACCCGGGTGGGCGAGGCCGAGGTCACGCTGGGGCCGGCCGCCGCCGTCCCGCCGATCCTGGTCGGGGGCAACTCGGAGGCGGCCATGCGCCGGGCCGTCCGGTACGGGGACGGCTGGGCCCCGTCCCTCATCAGCCCGGCGGGCCTGGCTCCCAAGGTGGCCCGGCTGCGGGAGCTGGCCGGGGAGCTCGGCCGTCCGGTGCCGTCGGTGTCCGTCGGCGGGCACGCCATCCTGGTGGACGACCGGGCCGCGCTGGAGTCCTTCATCGGCAGCCTGGTCGGCATGCACGGCATGTCGGCGGAGGAGGCCCAGGACATCCCGGTCACCGGCGGGGTGGCGCAGGTGGCCGATCGGCTGGCGGCGTACGCGGAGGCCGGGGCGGACGCGGTCGGGCTGGGCCTGGACGGCGGGGACTGGATGCGGCAGGCCGAGATCCTGGCGGAGGCCCGGGCACGGCTGTCCCGCTGACGTCCGCCATCCGGCCTGAGGCCTCCCACGGTCCCCGCCCTGGGCGACGGAGTGGCCGGCGGCGGGCGCGATCGATGCCCGGGCGGCGTCGTACACCTCCCGAGCGGTTGCCGCCCCCAGGCCGCGGTGGCGCTACGTGCGCGCGCCACCCACACCACCGCGACGGGCGTCAGGCGCGGCGGCGGGCCCGGTAGGCGCTGGCCTTGGCGCGGTTCTGGCAGGACAGGCCGCAGAAGCGTCGCGAGGCGTTCCGCGTGACGTCGAAGAACACCAGCTCGCACCCTTCCGCCTCGCACGACCGCAGCCGTACCCCCTGCCCCACCCCGATCACCATGGCCAGCGCCGTGGCGGCGTCGGCGGCCCAGGCGTCGGGCAGGTCCGCCGCGGGCCCGTGGAAGGCCAGGACGGGCGGATCGCCGTGCAGGTTGGGGACGGCGGCGTGGCGTACCAGGGCCTGGTTGAGGGCGGTGACGTCGCCGGCGAAGGCGGGGTGCAGCTCGGCCGCCACCTCCGAGAGGCGGTCGGCGTCCGCGGACGTGAGGGCGCGGCTGGGCGTCCAGCCCTGGCGCAGGAACGCCTCCTCCAGCGCGGCCCGGCGGTCGGCGGGCGGGGTGACGGGGCGGCCGCGGGCCCGGGTGACGTGCAGTTCGTTCACCAGGATCACGGCGAGCTCCGCCCACCTCCCGACATAACTGTCTATTTGCGATTGACCAGTGATGCGCCATGCCTCTATCGTCACTGGCATAGCTTATCTAGACAGTGAGGGATTGTGATGAGCGCATTGTCGAGGCTCGCCCGCAGCATGTGGCACCAGCTGGAGCCCATCCACGCCGTTCTGTACTTCTCGCCGGAGGCGTTCGCGGAGGCGGCTGCCCTGGGCTACGACGTGGAGTCGCGCTGGCCCAGCTATTTCGCCTACCGCACGGCGCCGTTCGGGCGGGCCGGCGCGCGGCTGGCCACCGCGCTCTACCACAGCTTCAGCCCGGCCATGGTGGCCGGGCACGTGCCCGGCGTCTGGGACGTCGCCGCGCCCGAGAAGGTGCTGGAGGCGCGGCTGGAGGCGGTGGACAAGACCTATCGCGGACTGCTCGGCGACCAGGTGACCGGGCCGGGCGCGGCCGAGGCGGCTGAGCTGGCCAGGCGGGCGGCCGAGAGCGTGACGGTGGGCGGGCGGCCGTTCGCGGCGGCCAACCTGGACCTGCCGTGGCCGGAGGAGCCGCATCTGGTGTTGTGGCAGGCCGCCACCGTGCTGCGCGAGCACCGCGGCGACGGCCACCTGGCGGCGCTGGCCGCGGCGGAGCTGGACCCGTGCGAGGCGCTGGTGTCGTTCGCGGCGATCGGGGCCGCGCCGGTGCAGAACTTCGCCGGGCGGGGCTGGAGCGAGCAGGAATGGGCCGAAGCCCGGGAGCGGCTGGCCGCGCGGGGGCTGGTCCAGGGCGACGGGCAGGCCACCGAGCGGGGGCGGGCGCTGCGCGACCAGGTCGAGCGGATGACGGACGAGCTGGCGGCCGAGCCGTGGCGGCTCCTCGGGGAGGAGCGGGCCGGGCGGCTGGCCCAGCTCGCCTCGCCGTTCCTGGGCGCGGTCTTCGAGGCGGGGCTGCTGCCGATGACGAGCACGCTCGGCATCACGACGGTCCGGGTCCCCGACTGACGAACAGCCCCGGGGCACGCGGGCGGGTCAGGCGAAGCCGGGGGCGGGTTGCCACAGGCTCAGCTCGGTGCCCTGGTCGTCGGTGCAGGAGCAGCCGCGTCCCGACTTGCTGTCGAGCAGCTCGCCGGTGCGGCCCCCGAGCTCGCGCACCCGCTCGACCGCCGCGTCGATGTCGGTGACGTGGTAGTAGAGGTTCGGCTGGGACGACGGGCCGCCGGAGACGAAGCCCATCGGTACGGTGGTGTTGGTGACGTGCAGGTACGTCTCGTGCTCCCGCTTGAACTCCCAGCCGAACAGCGCCCCGTAGAAGGCGGCCGCCCGGTCCAGGTCACGAACCGACAGGGTGTAGTAGCCGAGCTCGACAGGCATATACGTACCTCCGCAATAATTGTCGCTGTCGTTAAGGATTAACAGCCTAACGGAAGCAGGCAAAGATTAACAGCAACGTTAATGAAATCGACGCCACGCTGGCGGCGCTCGCCGACCCGACCCGGCGCAAGGTGATCGACCTGCTGCGCGACGGGCCGCGCCCGGCCGGCGAGCTGGCGCAGGCCGTGCAGATGAGCGCGCCCGCGCTCAGCAGGCACCTGCGCGTGCTGCGCGCGGGCGGTCTCGTCCGGGCCGAGGCCGGCGGGGCCGACGCCCGGCTGCGCCTCTACACGCTGCGCCAGGAGCCCTTCACCGCGTTGCAGGCGTGGCTGGACCAGGTGCAGGCGTTCTGGACCGAGCAGCTCGGCTCGTTCAAGGACCACGTGGAGCGCACCCGGTGAACTCCGTACGGGCCAGCGTCACCGTCCCGGTCGACCCGGCGACCGCGTTCCGCGTCTTCACCGACGAGATCGACCACTGGTACGTACGCGGCCGCCACAGCTGGGTCGACCCCGCCCGCGCGGTCGGCATCCGGTTCGAGGACGGCTACCTGCGCGAGCTGTGGTCCGACGGCGGCCACGTCGACACCGGCAGGATCCTCACCTGGGAACCGCCGCACCGCCTGGTCTGGGCCGACCTGATCAACGAGGGCGGCCGGATGGAGATCGAGGTGGCCTTCAGCGCCGTCGAGGGCGGCACCGAGGTGCTGCTGGAGCACCGCGGGCTGGACACGTTGCCGGCGGACGTGGCCGGCCGGATCCGGCGCGGCTACTCCTGGAACATCGTGCTGGGCTGGTTCGCCGACCAGTGGGAACCGGCCCAGGACGAGCAGGCGGGAAGTTAGCGGCGGCCGTACTTCTTGTGCACCGCCTGCTTGCTCACCCCGATCGCGTCGGCGATCTGGGCCCAGGCCAGCCCCGCCACCCGCGCCCGCCGGACCTGGACCGCCTCCAGGCGTTCGATCTCACGGCGCAGCGCGGTGGTGGCGTGCAGCGCCAGCAGCGGATCGTCGTCCTGCGCCTGTCTCATGAGGGCCGCCAGGTCGTTCGTCATGCACTAAAGGTAGTCCAGCAGCAGCGAACTGATCTCCTCGGGACGTTCGAGGGCCGGCAGGTGCCCGGCCCACTCCAGCTCCACCAGCCGCGCCCGGGGCAGCTCGCCGGCCAGGTGGCGGGCGCTGTGCAGGAAGTACGGAAGGTCGTGCGCGCCGGCCACCACCAGCGCCGGCACGTCGACGTCCGCCGGCGACACCTCGTGCTCGAACTGCTCGGGCTCCGGATCGGCGGCCAGCTGCACCTCGAACGCGTGCCGCTGCATCTCCACCACCCGCCGCCAGGCCACGTCCGTCGCCTCGGGGCCGAGCAGGATGCGCGCGTTCAGCTCGGCGGCTCCCTGGACGTCGCCCAGTTCGAGCAGGCGTCCCTCCTCCTCCCAGTAAGCCCGCAGGTCGGGCGTGGGCTCCAGGGTGGAGATGGGGTTGAGCAGCACCAGCCGCCCGGCCAGCCCGGCGGCCGCCAGCTCCAGCGCCACCCGGCCCGCACCCGACGAGCCGACCAGCGCCGCCTGTGCGACGCCCAGCGCGGCCAGCACGCGGGCCACGTCGTCGGCGTGGTTGTACGGCTTCTCCGCCCGGTAGGGGGTGTGCCCGTACCCGCGGAAGTCCACCTTGATCACGCGGAAGCGCTCGGCCAGCGCCTCCCACTGGTGGTCCCACATGCCCGAGTCGGTCGCCGTCGAGTGCAGCAGCACCACCGGCTCGCCCGCCCCCCGCTCGGCGTGCCAGATCGTCATCGCGCCTCCACCACCATCCGCACGCCCAGCCCGATCAGCACCACGCCGGAGATCCGCTCCAGCCGCCGCCGGACCACCGGACGGCCCAGCCACTCCTTGGCCTTGCCCACGGCCCAGATGAGCAGCCCGTACCACAGCAGGTCCACCGCCACCCACACCACGGCCAGGGTCACGAGCGTCAGCGGCACGTCCTGCCCGGCCGGGACGAACTGCGGCAGGAACGACAGCGCGAACACCGCCGCCTTCGGGTTGGCCAGGCACGTCCCCAGCCCGGCCAGGTACGGGCCGCGCCAGCCGGGCACCACCTCCCCCTCGGGCGCGGGCGGGGCGCCCTTGCGGGCCTGCCACAGCGCCTGGGCACCCATGATCACGAGGATGGCGGCGCCGGTCACGCGCATGACGTCGTAGGCCACCTGCGAGGCCACCAGCAGGGCCGACAGGCCGAACGCGGCGGCCAGCCCCCACAGCAGGATCCCGGTCTCGTTGCCCAGGGTGGCGGCCAGGCCGGAGCCGCGGCCGGCGCGCAGCGTCTGGCGCAGGATGATGGCGGTGCTGACCCCGGGCACCATGGCCACCAGGACGCAGGCGCCCGCGAATGCTAGTAGGTACATGCGCGGCATGCTGGCAGACCCGTGGGCGGAATATCTCCTGGTTTTCCGTCCGCACGCCTCGACCGCACGGCTCCGTGACCGTCTCAGCCGTACGGCTCGGCCGGCTCTCCTCGGCCGTACAGCTCGGCCGGCCCCCGCGACCGTCTCAGCCGTACAGCTTGGCCAGCTCCGCGACCGCCTCGCCCATCAGCGCGCGCAGCTCCGGCGGGCCGAGCACCTCGACGCCGGCGCCCATGCGCAGCAGCAGCCAGCGCGCGTGCGTGAGCGACTCGATCGGCACGGTGAGCGTGAGCCAGCCCTCGGGGTCGGGCGGCTCCGCGGCGGCCAGGGCGGCGGCCACCACGTCGGCGCCCATGGTGTAGGCCAGCAGGTCACCGTACCCGGGGGCGAGCTTGATGACGGCCTCGGCGGTGTACATGCGCTCGCGGAACTCCTTGGCGTACGCCGCCCAGAACTGGCTCAGGTCGAACCCCTCCGGCCGGGCGAAGCGCCCGGGCAGCGTCTCCAGGGTCAGGATCCGCGCCACCCGGTACGTACGGGGGCTGCCGTCCGGCGGCGCGGCCACCAGATACCAGGAGCCCCCTTTGAGCACCAGCCCGTACGGATGGATGACCCGGTCCACCTCCTGCTGGCCCCAGCGCCGGTAGGTCATGTGCAGCGGCCGCCGGTCCCACACCGCCTCGGCCACCTCGCTCAGGTGCGGCACGTCGTCGGCCGAGCGGTACCAGCCGGGCACGTCCAGCAGGAACCGCTCGCGCATCCGCGAGGCGTGCGAGCGCGGCTCGGGCGGCAGCGCGGCCAGCAGTTTCAGCTCGGCGTTGGCGGCCACCTCGCCCAGCCCCAGCTCGGCGGCGGGGCCGGGCAGACCGGCCAGGAACAGCGACGAGGCCTCCTCGGCCGTCAGCCCGTTGAGCCGGGTGCGGTAGCCGTCGAGCAGCTGGTAACCCCCGGCCGGTCCGCGGTCGGCGTAGACCGGCACGCCGGCCGCCGACAGCGCCTCCACGTCGCGGTAGACCGTACGGACCGACACCTCCAGCTCCGCGGCCAGCTCAGGCGCGGTCATGCGGCCGCGCGTCTGCAGGAGCAGAAGCAGCGAGAGGAGACGGCTGGCACGCATGCCCCCCATTGTATTGCTCACATATGTCGTGTTTGTATGAACACATGGAACGTGTGCGAGCCATCATGAACACCTTGAGGACCCAGGACAGCGTGTCCGTGGCCGAGCTGGCCGCCGAACACGGCGTGTCCGAGATGACGATCAGGCGCGACCTGGACGAGTTGGCCCAGCAGGGGGTGGTGCGCCGCATCCGGGGCGGCGCGCTGTCGCTGCTGCTGCGCGGCGAGGAGCCGCCGTTCGGGGTGCGCGAGCGGGAGGCGGTGGAGGTCAAGCGGCTCATCGGCGCGGAGGTGGCCGCGCTGATCGCCGACGGGGAGGCGGTGGTGCTGGACGGCGGCACGACCGCGCTGGAGGTGGCCCGCGCGCTGGCCGACCGGCGCGTGACCGTGCTGCCGCTGGCGTTGCAGGCGCTGATGTCGCTGGCCACCGCGCCGCGCGTGCGCCTGGTGCTGCCCGGTGGCGAGGTGCGCAAGGGCGAGCTGAACCTCATGGGGCCCCTCACCGAGAGCTCGATCAGGGCGCTGCGCTTCGACACGGCCGTGATCGGCTGCTGCGGCCTGTCGGCCGAGCACGGCCTGACCGCGCACGACCTGCCCGAGGTGGCGGTCAAGCAGGCGGCCATCGCCTCGGCGCGGCGGGTGATCGTGGCGTGCGACTCGGGCAAGTTCGCGCGTACGGCGTTCGGCGCGGTGTGCCCGATCACCCGGCTGGACGTGGTGGTGACCGATCCGGGCATCCCACCGGAGGAGCGCGACGCGCTGGTGGCGGCCGGAGTGCTGGTCAGGGAGGCCGGATGAGGCGCGAGCGTACGGCCGTCTACCTGCTGTTCTTCCTGGCCGGCGCGGCCGTCGGCACGTGGACCGCGCGCATCCCCGCCATCAAGGAGCGCCTGGCGCTCGGCGACGGCCAGCTCAGCCTGGCCCTGCTGGCCATCGCGGCCGGGGCGGTCATCGGGATGACCGCGGTGGGCCGCCTGGTCGACCGGTACGGCAGCAGCCGGGTCATGATCCCGGCCGCCCTGGTGCAGGGCCTGGCGCTGGTCCCGGCCGCGTACGCCCCTGGACTGGGGGCGCTGGCGGGGGCGCTGCTGCTGTTCGGGATCGTGCACGGGATCCTGGACGTGGCCATGAACGCCAACGCCGTGGAGGTGGAGCGGGCCCACGGGCGGCCGATCATGTCCTCCTTCCACGCCGTCTTCAGCGTCGGCGGGTTCGCCGGGGCCACGGCCGGCGGGCTGTCGGCCCACTACGGGCTGGCTCCCGCGCTCACGTTCTGGACGGCGGGCGCGGCGATCGGGGGCCGCCGCCGGGAGGTGGTGCTGGCGGCGCTGGCCCGCCCGGGCAACCGGAGCCTGGCCCG
>NZ_JBFANM010000131.1:0-19969 GCF_040674815.1 Nonomuraea sp. NPDC049709 | reverse complement strand
ATGATCCGCTTGTGCAGCTCGTCCTCCATGCGGAGCAGGCGCTGCGACTCCTCCTCGGTCAGCTTGAAGACCGGGATGCCGGTGGCGGTCGCCAGGACCTCGGCGATCAGCTCCTCGGTGACGACGTCCTCGACTCGCGCGCCGTCCGAGGCGGTCATCCGGTGGATCCGCAGCCGCGCACCCGCCTCGTCGATCAGGTCGATCGCCTTGTCGGGCAGGTAGCGGTCGCTGACGTAGCGGTCGGCCAGCTGCGCGGCGGCCACCAGCGCGTCGTCGGTGATCGAGACGGCGTGGTGCGCCTCGTAGTGCTTGCGCAGGCCCTTGAGCATCTCGATCGCGTGGCTGAGCGAGGGCTCGGCGACCAGGACCGGCTGGAAGCGGCGGGCGAGCGCGGCGTCCTTCTCGAAGTGTTTGCGGTATTCGTCCAGCGTGGTCGCGCCGATCGTCTGCAGCTCGCCGCGGGCCAGCATCGGCTTGAGGATGCTGGCGGCGTCGATCGCGCCCTCGGCGGCGCCCGCACCCACGAGCGTGTGCAGCTCGTCGATGAACAGGATGATGTCGCCGCGCGTGCGGATCTCCTTGAGCACCTTCTTCAGGCGCTCCTCGAAGTCACCGCGGTAGCGCGAGCCGGCGATGAGGGCGCCGAGGTCAAGCGTGTAGAGCTGCTTGTCCTTCAGCGTCTCGGGCACCTCGCCGCCGACGATCTTCTGGGACAGGCCCTCCACGACGGCGGTCTTGCCGACGCCGGGCTCGCCGATGAGAACCGGGTTGTTCTTGGTCCTCCGGGAGAGGACCTGCATGAGCCGCTCGATCTCCTTCTCGCGGCCGATGACCGGATCCAGCCGGCTGTCGCGGGCGGCCTGGGTCAGGTTGCGGCCGAACTGGTCGAGCATCGCGGAGGTCGGCCGGGGCGCCTCCTGGAAGGCCATGGGTGCGGCCGACTGCTCGTTCGTGCCGCCGGAGAGCGACTGGAGGATCCAGTCCCGGACCCGCCCGGGATCGGCCTCGAGCTTGACCAGCACCTGGGTGGCCACGCCTTCGCCTTCGCGGATGAGCCCGAGCAGGATGTGCTCGGTGCCGATGTGGTCATGACCGAGCTGCAAAGCCTCACGGACCGAGAGTTCGAGGACCTTCTTGGCGCGCAGGGTGAACGGGATGTGCTCCGACTCGGCCGGCCGGCCCTGGCCGATGATCTCCTCGACCTGCCGGCGAACCCCCTCAAGGCTGACGCCGAGACTCCCCAGAGCCTTCGCGGCCAAACCTTCACCCTCATGGAGCAGACCGAGAAGAATGTGCTCGGTGCCGATGAAATTGTGGTTGAGCGTCCGGGCCTCCTGCTGGGCCAGGACGACGGCATGCCTCGCTTGGTCGGTGAACTTCTCGAACATCTCAAGCCTCCTGGCCGAACGGGGTATGCCGGATGAGCGTGGCCGTCTGTCAGCGCGGCACCGTCTCGGCGGGGCGCACGGCCTCGGCTTCGAGCCGTGCTCGATCAGCGGGTCTTCGGTGCCGGCCGTCGGCCATGATGCCCCCAGGTGGTTCCCACGCGTTCCACGGAACGGGCGGTGTGATCACCGCGCGACATCGTCCGGCTGTACTGAGTCGGCGACTGCTGGCCTTGGCATGGGTCTGCGAGGGCGACCTCGTCGGGGCTCCGGCGGGTGTCCCGCCCAATTGCCAGCTTAGTACCCATTCCGGTGATTGCTGCTGATTAAGCCACCGGCCGAACGAGGCACTCGCGTGCGGGGCGGCCTGGTCAGTGTGGTGGACGCATCGCCCCGATGAGGGTGGGGACCGGCACGCGAGCGAATCCGATGCGAGTGTCGCTCGCCCCGTAGGGCAGCCACACGGCGTCGTCATGCAGCAGGCCGCCGCAGGAGTAGACGACGTTGGGCACGTAACCTTCGCGTTCGGTGTCACCGGCGGTCAGGAGCGTGCCGGGGAGTTCGGCGATGACGCGATGCGGCTCGTCGGAGTCGAGCAGCAGGGCGCCCATGGCGTAGTCGCGCATGGGGCCGACGCCATGGATCAGGACAAGCCAGCCGAACCCGGTCTCGATGGGGGACCCGCAGTTGCCCACCTGGATCAGTTCCCAGCCGCGGCGAGGGGTGTGCAGCGGGACCGGCCGTTGCCATCTGTTGTGCCGGTCGAGGGTGGTCAGGCCGATGGTCTCGCCGTCGGAACGGCACAGCGCCAGGCGGCGTCCCCCGACCGGTCGCGGGAACAACGCCATGCCCTTGTTGACGGCGGCGGGGCCGCGCATGGGGGTGACCGCGAAATGCCGGAGATCATCGCTTTCGATCAGGTGGGAGCGGATGTGCCGCCCGTCGTACGCGGTGTAGGTCGCGCGGTACGCCGGCCGCCCGTCCTCGTCCACGACCTGTACGAACCGCGCGTCCTCCATGCCGTTGCTCTCGTCCGCGCTCCCCGGCCAGAGCACCCGCCGGTGAAGGGGAAGATCGGCCGGGAAGGCCACGCCGTAGTCGGAGCGCGTCGCGCGGCGCATCTCCTCCACGGTTCGCTGGGTGGTGGTGCGGGTGAGCAGGTCGGCGGGCAACCGGCCGATCGCCTGCTCGAAGTCGTCGTCGTCGAAGCGTTCCGGCAGGGACTCCAGCATGGTGGCCGTCACCTCGTTGTCCCAGGCGTCGTCGGAGAGCCCCGCGGCGAGCAGGTCGCGCCGGTGGTGGGTCCGGTGCCGGCGTCCGACCGACAGGACCCCGGAGCGATCGGAGAGGGCCAGGCCGGAGCCCGGACCGAGCACCGCCGCGGTGAAGCCGATGGAGGACAGGTGTCCCTCGCCGATCTGCCGCAGGCTGATCGCCACGCGGAGCTGTCCAGGGCCCAGACCGGACTGGTCGGGATGGGGGACCATCGAGGGGTTGCACACCGCCGCGGCCTCCACGGCGTACTCGTGGCTGAAGTAGGCGCCCACGAGGAGGCGGGCCGGCAGGGACAGGTCCGCCTCGCGCGGGATGCGATGGCGGACCAGGTCGTGGTGATGGGCGAAGATCGCTTCGAGGTCGTGGTGCCGGCCGCCGAATCGCCGCAGGGTCTCCTGGAGCATCTGGGTCGTCTGGTCGTCGTCGAGGAGCATGATGCGGTCGATCAGCGCAGCGGCTCGGGTACGGGTGAGCGCGGCGTCCTCGCCGGGCACGAAGAGCTTGATGATCACTCTTCGCGGGTCGGGAGCGAGCGTCGGGCCGAGCCGTGTGGCCAGATCCCCGCTGGTCATGGGTGCCGCTCGGCGTACTGCATGGTGGAGATCAGCGCGAGGGTCGACTCCGCGCCCTGGTTGAGGTTCGGACCGTGCTCGGTCAGGCCGTCGTAGCCTCCGCCGGTCGCCGGGTCCCACATCAGGGCGCCGGCGTCGTTGGCGCCCTGGAACCACGCCACCGCCTGCCGTACCTTCTCCTGCCACGCCCGGTCACCCGTCGCGCGGGCAGCGGTGGCGCAGGCGTCGGCGAGGGCGGCCACCTCGATCGGCTGCTGGTCGAAGCGGGATCGCGGCGCGTCCAGGCGCCAGCCGGTGGCGGGCACCACCGCGAACCGGCCGTCCCTCGTCTGGATCTCGCACAGCCAGGCGAGCATGTGCAGGCCGGAGGCGAGCAGCTGCCGGTCGTCGCTCAGCTCTCCGGCGGCGATGGCCACCTCGGCCAGAGCCGCGTTGGCGTAGGTCAGGTACGGCTGCGGCCACGGCCAGGAGGGGTTCTCCGAGGGAGCGCCGATCGCCGCCGCGGCGTCCGTCAGCAGGCCGGCGGCCACGGTGCTGTCAGGGATGGCACGCAGGACCTCGGCCGCGCCGAGCCCGGCGAAGACCATGGCGCGCGGATGCGGGGAGCGCTGTTCGGCGCCGCGGGTGAAGGCGAGCAGCGCCTCCTCCCGGATCCACGGAGCCGGGCTGCGGGCCGCCGCGGTGCCCAAGCCCCACAGCGCCCGTCCCCACCAGTCGCCGACGCCCGGCCGGTCGCTCCAGCGCCGGTCGAAGGAGAGCCGGTTGCGGAACGCGCCGGAACGGTCCTGAGCGTGCGCGAGGAAGGCCAGGTAGCACTCCGCCAGCCGGGTCAGCCGGTGGGCGGGGTTCGGCTCGCGGCTGACGACGACGAGCCCGCGGGCGACGTCGTCGGTGCAGTAACCGTGATCGCGGCGGACGAGAGCGCCCCGGGCGTGCTCGAACAGCCCGGTGTCGTCGCTCAGCCGGAGCAGGTGCTTGAAGCCGGGGGTGAGGGTGCTCATGGCAGCATCGCGACCGCCGGGGCCGGCCGCCCGGCGACGAGCGAGCGGACGAGGCCGTCGTACCGGGCCGCGACCGCGGGCCACAGCAGGGTCGGGATCAGGCCGCGGGTCCGCCCGGTGAGTTTGCCGGCCAGCCCGGGTTCTGTGAGGACCCGGCGTACGGCGGAGGCGAGCTCGGTGGGGTCCCCGTGCGGAACGAGCAGTCCAGGACCGCTGGAGAGCAGCTCCACGGCGTGCGGGAACGAGGTCGCGACGACCGGCACGCCCGCGGCCACGGCCTCGATGAGGACGCCGGAGGTGACCTGCTCCGCGGAGTCATAGGGCAGGACGACGACGTCCGCCGAGCGGACCAGCCGGCTCAGCGAGTCCTGATCCCGGTAGACAGGGTCGTGCCGGACGGCCGTGGACACCCCGAGCCGGGCGGCGAGCTCGTACAGCCCGTCACGATAGGTCTCGCCCTGGTGCTCCAGCACCTTGGGGTGGGTCTTTCCGGCGATCGTGTAGATCGGTGGCGGGTCGAGGCCTCCCAGGAGCGCCAGCGCGCGCAACGCCCACTCGATGCCCTTGCCGGGTCCGAGCAGCCCCCAGGTGAGCAGGTGCGGGCGGGAGCGGCGCTGGGCCGGGACCCGCATGTGGTCGGCGGCCCCGTGCGGAATGACGAACACCTTGCCGGTGTCCACCCGGTAGCCGGCCGTCAACCGGTCACGTGCGGTGCCGGTCATGGTCACGATCGCGTCGGCGGCGGCGCCGATCTCCTCGAGCAGGGCCTTCTGCCGGGGAGTGGGCCTGGCCAGGACGGTGTGCAGCACCACGATGCTCGGCACGGTGAGGCAGCGAAGCAGCGGCAGGACGTCCTGGCCGTCGCGACCGGGGTAGATGCCGTACTCGTGCTGCACGATGGCCACATCGAAGCTCTCCAGAGCGGTGGCCGCGGCTCTCCAGCCGCCGAGCCCGCCGGGAGTCCAGGTGTGCACGACCCCGGGCTGCGGGCGTTCGTCGTCGCCTTCCGCGGTGACACGGACGATGCCGCCGAACACGCCGCCCCCGGTGAGATGGGCGGCCAGCGCGGAGTTGAAGGTCGCGAGACCGCACTGGGTGGGCGGATGGGTGCTGAGAAAGCCGTACGTGAAGGCCAACTGCCATGCCTTTCGGTCGGCCGCACCAGAAGGGATGCCGATGCGGCTCGTTCGGTGAAGACGGCTACCCCGTCTGCATGTGCGGTGGAACCCGGAGCCTTCACCGGGGGCCCGTCCTCATGCGGGGGCCCGGCTGTCGCGACCCTCGGCCGATGGCGTGGTCTACGTCCACCTGACAGTACCAGCCGCTAACTTTGTCCTAACATTTCGCGATAGATGCGCAAGTAATCCGCCACCATCCGATCTGCACTGAACCTGTGTTCGGCGCGCGCGCGGCAGCCCGCGCGATCGACCGTCGAGATGCCCGCCAGCGCGGTGACCGCCTCGTCGAGGCCGTCCACCAGGAAACCTGTCACTCCGTGGTCCACGACTTCGGCCATGGATCCGCGCCGGTAGGCGATGACGGGTGTGCCGCAGGCCATCGACTCGACCACCGACAGGCCGAAGGGCTCGTCGAACGCGATGGGATGCAGCAGGGCGGCCCCGCTGCCGAGGATCTCGCCACGCAGTCCAGGTCCCACCGATCCGAGGAACCTGACCTGCTCTCCGTCGACCTTCGGAGCGACCTCCTTCTCGAAGTACCGCTCGTCCTGGACGATCCCGCAGATGGTCAGCGGCATACCGGCCCGCCGGGCGATCTCGATGGCCGTGTGCGTGCCCTTGTCGGGATGGATGCGGCCGAACGCGATCAGCCGCCGGCCGCCCACCGGGTCGAAGGGGAACGCGTCGAGATCGATGCCGTGGTGCACGGTGGCGAGGTATTCCAGCTCCGGGGCCCGGTCCGCGTCCGAGATGGACACGTAGGCGGAGCGGGCGCGGGCGTAGGCCGGCAGGATTCCCATGCCGGAGAATCCGTGAACGGTGGTGAGCAACGGGGCCCGGCAGTGGTCGGCGAAGGCCAGGGGCAGCCAGTCGAGATGGTTGTGCACGAGATCGAAATCGCCAGAACGGCCCAACGCGTGCGCGACATGCATCGCCTCCCACACCCGCCCGTCGAGCGATGGATCGTCGGCGTACCCGCGCGGGCACACTCCGTCCAGTGATGCGGAAGTGACGGAGTCCAGCGTGGCGAACAGC
The DNA here is from genome assembly GCF_040674815.1 of Nonomuraea sp. NPDC049709. Lineage (NCBI taxonomy): Bacteria > Bacillati > Actinomycetota > Actinomycetes > Streptosporangiales > Streptosporangiaceae > Nonomuraea > Nonomuraea sp. NPDC049709. The sequence continues at coordinate 13,523 of NZ_JBFANM010000131.1, read as the reverse complement.
GTCACATCGATCCCGGCGGCGGTGAGCCCCTCGGCGAGCAGGCTCGTGACCTGCTCCCACGGGCCGTAGTGGTGCGGAGGCGTCCGCCAGGCGACCGGTCCCAGCAGCGCCACCCTCGTCTGCCGCGACATGGGCACCCTCACTCCTTCTTGACGCTCGTCCGTCCCGAGCCAACGCCACGGAGGGCTGGACGGAAACAGCCGATTTCACAAGAAGCCATCACCACAACTGATCACCAGGGGTCCGGCCGCGCCGGGTACGAGATCGGTGGTGGCGAACCGGCTTGGCATGATGGCGGAATTTGAGGGCAAGGGGCGGAGGCCAATGGGCTGCCCCGTCCCCCGGTGGTCCTTCATCTGCGATCGCGTACCGATCGCGCGGAGTGCATGAAGGTTGCTGATGCACGGTAGGCGCAAGGCCGTCGTTACTGTCCGCCCCTCACCCATCCTCGACACGCCGCCTGCCCGGGGCGCCGTGGACAGCGTGCCGCCCACCGGCCCGCCCCCTGCGGCGAGGCGGGACCTGCCACGGGCGATGCGGCCGATCCGGGTCGTCGCGCCGCCGCCCGCCGGCCCGCGGCTGGTGTGCGGCGACGTACCGGTCTGACCCGATCGCGCCGGCCGGCGCCCTGGTCCGCCGCGTGGTGCGGCCCGGCCGTGGTCATCAGTCCGGTGGCGGGGTCACGGCCACCGGGCAGTGGACCTCGGACAGCGCAGCCTGCGTGACGGCCCCCAGCAGGGTGCGCTTTCCGGAGCCGAGCCCGCTGCGCCCCAGTACGAGCAACGTCGCGCCCTTGGCGGCCTCGACGATCGCGCGCGGGGGCCGCTCGGCCACGAATTCGGTGGTCACCGGCACGTCCGGGTACTGAGCGGTCAGCGCCGACACCACCTGCTGGAAGCGGGTCTCCGCTCCGGCCCGCACCACCGCGGCGTCCACGAAAGGGAGCCGGTCGGGCCCGGGCAGGGCACCGGGATCCCACCAGGCGCAGATGGCCGTCACCGTCCCGCCACGCAAGGTGGCCTCACGCAGGGCGAAGCCGAAGGCCTCCTGACTCGCGGGGGAGCCGTCGACGCCGACGACGATCCGGGCGCCGTAGTGGTCCGCCGGCTCGGCCGCGGGGCGTACGACCACCACCGGCCGGGCACTGTGCGCGGGCACCTGCACGGCCGCCGACCCCACCCTCAGGTCCTCGAATCCGCCCACCCCCCGGGAGCCCAGAACCACGAGTTCGGCCTCGTGCGCGGCCCCCAGCAACACCGCCGAGACCGGGCCCTTGGTCAGGAGCGGCCGGACGTCGATGCCGGCCTGGCATTCACGTACGTGGTCGACCCCGTTCTGCACCACGGTGGTGGCGATCTCCTCGACCTGCGCCAGCACCTGCTCGCTGATGGGGCGCAAGGGGTATGGCCACTGCCACGCGTGGCACACCAGTACCGGGCAGTCGCGCAGCCGCGCCTCCTCGGCCGCCCATCGCAACGCCTGCTCGCTCCCCGATGATTCGTCGTAGCCCACCAGGATGGACCGCCCGCCATCACGATCTAGCACTCCGCCTCCCGACGGGAGAGACTCCGCTGCCTTCGGAGGACGACTGCCCTTCATCGCCGACCGGAGTCCCGTAGCCGGCAAGAGTTTGGGCTTTCGGGAAAACGCCTTTCGGGTCCGGTGCCGCAACGCGCCCCGCGGGCGTTCGGGCGTGAGACCGTCAGCGGTGGACAGGTCCCGGGCCGACCGGACGGAAAGAGGCAAGCTGTGTCCTGCTTATCACCAGGTGCGAACACCCCGCGGCCGCCTGACCCGAACGCTGACGTGGTTCAGGCGCTGGCCGAGGTCCTGAAGGAGGTCGGCATCGCCTCGCGCACGACCGCCTTCCGGCACGCGGCGGGCATGGCGTGCCGCGATGACCGGCAGCGGCTCGCCGCCTGCCTGGATGCGATGACACCCGGGCAGCTCGCCGAGGTGGCCGCCGCCGCCCGCCTGCTCAGCACCGAGGCCGAGCAGGCGCTCGCCAGGAGGGACGAGAACGCTCATCGATTCCAGTGATAACCGCAGCGGTGATTGCCCGTTTCCGCATCGCAGGCCGGTGGACACACTGGAGCTCTACGCCGGGCTCGATGACCGAGCCGGCGGTGAAAGGAAAACGCGATGAGGACCAGCATCATCGCCTGGCCGCCGATGAGCCCGCCGAGTGCCCCGCGAAGCCCGCGTCCCGGTTGCGGCGGAAAGCCCGCGTGATGGTCGTCGCCGGAGCCATCGCGGTCATCGCCCTCGGCGCCCTCCTCACCTTCGGGCCGGCCGGCGGGCCCATGGGCGGATTCGAACCGCGTATCGCGGGGATCGTCCTGATGCTCGGCGGGTCTCTCGGATTGTTGCTGGTCCTGCTCCGCACCGGGTCACGCTGGAGCCAGTCGACCGCCCGCAGCCGGCAGGACGCCATCGACGACCGGCCGCCCCCGAACCCGGAAGAGCCGGTCGGCCACGACGTCAGGCGAGGTCGCGGCCGCGGATCCCCCGGTGATCGCCCGCCCTGACCGGCCGGGAGGGACGGTCGCACGGATCCTCATGCAACTCCTGGAGACAGACATGCCCTCGATGACCACAATCGTCGCGGTCGCTGTGGTGGCGATCCTGGTCGCGGCCATCGGCTTCGTCATGGTGCAGCAGCGCTGGGAACGCATTCGCCGGCACGTCACCCGCCGGAACCAGGCCGCGCCGTACGAAGCGGACGACCGCAGCGGCGCCGGACAGGCGCCACGAGCAACACGGCCGGGGCGGGTCGCCACCCTCGACATCAAACCGCTCACCTCCGAGTCACGGCAGTCCTGCCTCGAACGCTGGACGACGATCCAGAAGCAGTTCGCCCTCGCGCCGGGCCGGGCGGTGAGCGCGGCCGACCGGCTCGTCACGGCCACCATGACCGAACGGGGATATCCCACCGATGACCTCGCCCACCGGCAACCGGAATGGCCGGTCGCGTACGGCCGGACGCTGCACCGCTACCGGCAGGCCCACGAGATCAGCGCCCGCGCCGCCCAGGGCAGTGCCTCCACCGAGGACCTGCGACAGGCCATGGTGCACTACCACGTCCTGTTCCAGGACCTCCTCGACGACACCGGCGAACACCACCCTCAGTTCGCCGAGCGCACCAGCGACGACCAGCCGGCGCCCGAGGGAACCCCCGGGAGCGGCCCGCGAAAAGGTGGCACGACATGAACCTGCACGACGACGAACTCCTCGACGAAACCGCCGACCTGCCGCCGCTCCCGCCCGCGCGCGCGCCGAGACACGGCAAAGAAGGCAAGAGCAGGCTGCCGCCACCATCTGACAAGCTCGTCTTCGGCCCGACAGCCCGGTCCGATGCATCGCCGGCGCCGCCCGAACCGCTGCTCGACGGCGATCCGGTCGGCTGACCCTGGTGCGGGGCGCCGAGGGCGGCGGGCGCGGCCTCGCCGACCCCGCCGGGTGGGTTCGCGAAGAGAGTGATCATGGGTCACGATGGCCAGTATGAGCAACGATGATGACGACGCGCGTGCCGAGCTGGAGGAATGGAGCGAGTTCATCGGCCGGATCCGTTACGACGGGCCACGTCCCGGTGATGCCGGCGACGAGCGGGTGGCCGACGAGGCGGTGTCCAACGAGTTCTCCAGCTGGGGGCGGCTCGACGGCTCCGCCGAGATGAACAACCTGATCTGCCGTGCCTTGGAGATCGGCTACCTGCGGGCGTTGCAGGACGTGCGCGAGCAGCGCATCGCCGGGCTGGGCCCCACAGACTGACCTCGGTACGAAGGGCGCGGCCCGCCTAGGCGGGTCCCGGTCGGCCGGACCGCGTGGCCAGGTCGGTGACGTCCCCGGTGGCGCTGGTGGCCGCCAGCGCGGTGGCGAACAGGATGAGCTGGTTGAGCACCTTGAGGAAGAGCAGCATCGCCACCGCTCCGGCGACGACCTGGTAGGCGGGGTTGGCGGCGGTGAGGTTGAGCAGGGCCTGGCCGAGCGTCTTGAGGATCTCCAGGCCGAGCGTGATGACGAGCGCCGGCGCGATCAACCGCCGTAGCGGCAGGTGCAGCCGTGGTGGCGCGGTCAGCAGCGCCATGGCCAGCAAGGTATTGACGGCCAGTCCCAGCACGAACGCCGTCACCGACAGCACTCCCCGGGCCGGGGTGGCGTCCACGCCCACGGTGCTCACGGCAAGCCAGGTCAGCACCCACTCGGCGGCGAAGGCGACGGTGAGCGACAGGGAGAGCAGCACCCCGAGCCCGGCCACGATGCCCAGGTCGATGACCTGGCGCAGGAGGAAGTTGCCCGGATACTCCTCGAGCCGCCAGATCGCCCTGGTCGCCGAGCGCAGCGTGTCCATCCAGAACAGGCCCGTCAGCGGCAGCACCACGCAGGCCACCAGCCCGGCCGTGCCTCCGGCGTTGCGTAACGCCTGCACGTCCAGGCGCGGGAAGGTGTCGCTCAGGTAGCGCTGCATCTCGGTCAGCGCCGGCGGATAGTCCAGGATGCGGCTGAGGATGGCGAATCCCAGCAGGGCCAGGGCGAAGGTGGCGAAGAAGGCGTAGTAGGTGAGCGCGGCCGACAGTCGGCCGGCGTCGGCCTTGTCATAGCGGATCAGGGCGCGGACCGTGTGATCCAGCCAGCCGTGCCGGCTTCTCGCACGCTTCCAGCCTGCCGCCATCCGGCCGGCCCAGCGGCGGGCGGCGTTCATGGCCGGAGCCGGTACGTCGGCGGGATCCGGCCGTGAACGCGCGCCGGGGTCGTTTCACAGAAAATGGCTCACCGCGCCGTAGTGAGGAGCTGACAGGGGGGAATGCCCCCTACCCCTTGGCGCGGATTTCATCTCTCCAACCTGCCCTGACCGAGCGAGGCGGTGTCGATGACGGTCATGGGCGTCTCCTCGCTGGAGAAACTGGAACGGATGGGAAGCCTGCCGGCCGGAGATCGGCCCGCCGCCATTACCGGCGGTGCCCTGAGCCGCTCAATCCGGCCGGCAGGCGGTACGTGGGGTCACACGGGTGCTGACCGTCCGCTGGTCGAGGTGGCCGTCCCCTGGCCCTCGTTCACCCTGTCGAGGATGCCGTCGAGCGCCAGGCCGGCGATGTCCTGGGCGGAGAGCCGGAGCGTGGCCTCGGCGGCGCCGGCGGGCGTGCCCGGCGGGATGATCAGCAAGACGACCGGCTCGCCCGAGGCGAAGCTGAGAGTGATCACGCGCGGGTCGGTGTAGCGGAACCAGCCGATGCGGACCTGCCGCCCGCGGGCCGGAATGCGGGGCGGGATGTTCTGCCACACATCCCCATGGACGCCGATGCGGAGCGTGACCCGATCGAGCAGCCGGTCGGCGGCGGCGATGAGGCCGGGCAGTTCGGCCGCCGCGTCGGGGGAGTGGGGCCACCAGGCCCCGTCCACCGCGGACCGGTGGTTCGGCAGCGGGTGGAGGCTGAGCCGGGCCGCGGAATCAACCTGCGGGACAGCCGGCAAAGGGGAGCCGCGCGGTGCCGGTTGAGGAAGAAGCGTCGACGTCATGCTCGCCTGACCTGTCCGGGCCCGTCGAAGGGCCGGTGGTGGTTCGCCGCGGGCGACGCCGACCTGAGTGCCAACGCGCGAAGAGTCCTCGGTTTCCTTATCGTACCCCGTGACGGGGTGATGTCGGTCTATGCAGTGAAGGCTCCGGTTATCAGCTGAGGAGATGAGCCTCGCGTGTATTGCCCGTTTCCTCAGGCTGCGTACTGCTGTGCGCTGGAGGCGACGACACGGATCTCGGAGGCACTCGTGGCAGCCAACCCCCATCCCCTGAAGGTGGCCGGCACCCGGCGGACACGCCGCGTGCCCGGCAACCTCCACGGCTGCCGGCAGCCTGACCAATGACCTTGCAGGAGAGCCCCATGACCGAGAACACAGAGACCAAGCCCCCCATCGTCCTCATCCATGGGTTGTGGCTGACCCCGCGCGCCTGGGAACACTGGATCGAGCGCTACACCGGGCTCGGCCACCAGGTGTCCGCCCCGGCCTGGCCGGGCATGGAGATCGAGGTCGAAGCCCTGCGCAAGAACCCGGAAGTCATGAACGGCCTGGGCGTCACCGAAGTGGCCGACTTCTACGAGAAGATCGTCCGCGAGCAGACCCGGCCGCCCATCATCGTCGGCCACTCCTTCGGCGGCCTGATCACGCAGATCCTGCTGGACCGTGGCCTCGGCGTCGCCGGCGTCGCGATTCACCCCGCCCCGATCCAGGGCGTGTGGCGGCTGCCGATCAGCAGCCTGCGTTCGGCCTTCCCGGTCCTGTCCAACCCCGGCAACCGCTCCAGGACCGTGGCACTGAGCGCCAAACGGTTCCATTACGCGTTCACCAACACCCTGACCGCGCAGGAGTCGGAGGCGATCTACCAGCGTTACCACGTGCCCGCCCCCGGCCGGCCGCTGTTCCAGGCCGCCACCGCCAACCTGCGACGGCACCCCGCCACCAGGGTGAACGTGCACAACGACACCCGCGCCCCGCTGCTCCTGATCGCCGGCGGCGCCGACCACACCGTCCCCGTCACGCTCGTACGGGAGACCTACCAGCGCTATCGCAAGTCCCGTGCGGTCACCGACTACCAGGAGTTCGCCCGCATGCCGCACTTCTCCCTCGGCGCTCCCCAATGGGAGCGAGTGGCCGACCACGTCGTCTACTGGGCCGAGCGGCACATCGCGAGATCCGCCAGGAACAGCGGCGGAGACACGCGATAGGCGGAGCCGTCACGCGCTCATGGGAGTGATCGCTAGGGTGTGGCATGCGTTCCGCCAGACGTGAACGCTCCGCTCCGCCCCTCCGACGGCTCGCCTACGGGAAATGAGTGCTGATGCTGACAGGGTTCTTACGCGACCAGTGCTTCACGACGGCGTGGTTCGGGTTGATGGCCTTCGTGTGGTTCGGCTGGGCTCAGGAGGACCCGGATCGGCGCTGGCGGATCTGGCTGGGCGCGGGGTCGGTGCTGGGCGTCGGGTTCGCGGTGGCTTTCGGGGTGCTGACCGCCGCGAACTGGGACCAGCCGAGCGCGCTGGAGGGGAAGTACGCCTGGTTCGGCGTCCTGGTCGCGGCAGAGGTCGTCGCCGCGGGAGCCGGGTGCCTCATGCTGGCCAGGCGCGGGGCGTCCCGGTGGATGGCGTGGTGGGTCGCGATGGTCGTGGCGGCGCATTTCCTGCCCCTGGCGCTGTTGCTGAACGACCTCGGTGTGGCGGTTGCCGGTCTCGTTCAACTGGTCGCGCTCGGTGTGGCGGCACGAAGCCTGCGCGGCGCCACCACGCCGACCAGCCGATCGGCCGGACCGATCATGGGCGCGACCTTGCTGCTGAGCGCGGCGATCAGTGCCGTGATCGCCGCGCCAGGACTGTGAGGACTTTCGCAGGTGGGCGACCGGCTCCGGTCCGGCGGCGAACCGCGAAGGTCACAGCAGGACGCGATCCAGCCCGGTCAGCCGCAGCAGCCGGGCCATGAGCACCGGGACCGCCACCAACCGCAACCGCCCTCCCGCCCGTACGGCCATGAGCCGGCTGACCACCAGTGCCGACAGCCCTTGCGCGTCGATGAACGACACCCCGGCCACATCCAGCACCACATCGGCCCGCCGCTCCCGCAGCGCCCGGCGCACCGCCGTGCACAGCGCCGGCTTGCCGACGATGTCCAGCTCCCCGGACACCACCAGCGTGCCCGGTCGCCGGCCGTCCTCAATCGTCACGCCACCCACCGCGCCGCTCCGCCCTCTCCGTGAGGGGCCGGACGAGACGCCCCCTCCGGCGTCCCGCCTGCGCGTCGATGGCCTGCGGATCCGCCTCCGTCACCGGCCCCTTGGTCTCCCCACCAGCGGGCTCGGCTGTTTGCTCGAGGTGCGTGTCGCAAGGTCTGGGCGGCACGGGCAGCTGCGCACGCAACACGCGCTGCCACACGACCGAAGATTGCTCATAGTTATCGATCGCATACAAAGAGAAGTGTAGTGTCGCTGCGGCCATCGCAAGGCGCAATTCCGTCAATCCACCACTGGTGGCGGGTGACGAACGCGCCGGGTGAGATCAAGAGGGGGACCGGGTTCGGTCAGCGGTGACGGTTCGCCGTCATGCCTGGACCGCCAAGCTCGGCTGGCCCTGGAGCGGCCGGCCGGTCACCGGCCCGGTGAGAGGTTCGCTCCACAGGCGCCGCAGGTTGTCGATGGCGGAGATGTCCGGCAGGTCCTTGGGCCGGCGAGCGGACGCCTTCCACGCGAGCACGTCGCCCAGGCGCATGAACGGGATCCCGTCGATCAGATCGGCGGTCTCGATGAGGCGGTGCGTCGACCATCCGGGCGTCCAGCGGTCGACGAACTCGATGGCGAACGCCGGGTGGTTGATCACCTGTCCGTGGCCGGACGGGGCCGCCCTGGGCGTGACCCCGAGGGCGAGCGCGATGCCCCACGCTGCGCCGCGGGCCAACACGTCCAGGTCGCCCATGCAGGTCCGCAGATTGCGTACGTACAGGACGGCGGAACCGCACACCACGTAGTCGCCGTACGGGAGGTTCAGCCGAGCGAGTTCGGTGAAGAGGCCTGCCGGGTCCGTCACCAGCGTGCGCGGCTGCGCCACGGCGGCTGGATGCCGCGGCGGCGCGTCGGCGCGAAGCCGGTACATCATGTGTTCGTCCTTCGGGCTGGGGGATGTGAGGGTGCCGCGCCGGCCGGGGCCGCCATGACGGGGGCGATCAGCGTGAGGAGGAGGAGTACGGCCGCCCAGCTGCGTCTGGCTGCTGCGGGATCGCGGGTGCTCCCCGGCCTTCGGCGAGCACGGAATCCGGCCTCCCCCACCATCGCCCCTGGCCTTCGATCGTTCTGCGCACATCTACCCGCCGGCCTGGTGCTCCTGCGCACAGCGCGGCGGCTCCGGATGTGATGTGCTTTGACGCCAAGAGGGAGGATTCCGGGGAGTTGCCCGCCTGTGAGCTTCGTTCGCCGCAAGGAGGAGACCGCGGTCGCCGCGCCGCCCCGTACCGCTTCGTCGCTGCTCACGATGACCGCGGTGGGCGCCGTGCTGCTCGCCGGTTGCGGCTGCCCATTGAGGATGTGCCCGGGGCAGAAGGCGAAGCCGTTGCGGCGCACGGCGAGGGCGGCGCAGCGACTTCTCGTCGGTGATCGTGTCCGCCGTGTACGCCGGCAACGGCGTCCCCGGCCTCTTCGAGCTGTCCCGCGACCCCTCCGGCCACGTCGGCTTCAGCATGGGCCTGCACCAGTGCGTCGGCCGGCACGTCGCCCGCCTGGAAGCCGAGGCCCTGCTGGGCGCGCTCGCCCGCCGCGTCGAGCGCATCGACCTCGCCGGGACGCCCCGGCGGCACCACAACAACACCCTGCGCGCGTGGGAATCGCTCCCCGTCCGCGTTCACCAGGAGGAGAGCAGCAGGTGCGCGCGGTGATCGTCCCGGGGCTCTTCGCGGTGCAGGCGGGGGTCGTGGTGACCGCCGGGATACGATTCTGAATCATTCGTGATCGACGGGTCCGCACCGCACTTCTCCGCCGCCAGCATGTGCCTCATGCTGCGCCGCCTGCGTACGGGTCCGTTCCCGTTACGGACCCGCCTCGCCGCCCGTCCGACCCGCATCAGGAGATCGGACCGGCGTCCGTGGAAACCGGGGGAGAAGGCCCTTCTGGCGTCCCTCCTGCTCTCCGTGCTCGCCCTGACCGGGGCGGTGATGGCGCTCATCGACACCAGGGTGCCCCACCCGGCCACGGCCGCCGGCTGCCGCCCGGACGTCCTGGCGGACGCGAGAATGACGGCCAGGCTGACGGTCGTGGCCGACCACGTGGACACCCCGTCGATCCGCAGCCGGTTCACCGTCTCGATACCGGTGAGCTGGCCGTGGACCGGCGACCTGCTCGCCCATCCCGAATCGGCCGGATACCGGCACGCCATGCGCTGCCTGTTCGGCCCCGCCGACGAGTCCGCCAGCCAGTGGGAGGAGCGGCGGCACCTTCCCACGGTGGAGATCGGCGACTCGACCGTGACGGTCGCGGACGAGGTGGAGACCTCCGCCAACAACGCCGGCACGGCCACCGCGGTCGGCCCCTGGCGTACGGACCTCACACCCGCGGTGTGGAGCCTCACTCTCGCCGCCCCAATGGCGTTGGACCGGGCGACCTGGGAGCGGATCGACGTCCATCTGCCTGCCGGTTGGACCTCCGATCCGGGACTCACCCCGGACACGGCCCGGGCCGGCGTCCTGACCTGGACGGACAAGACGGCGTTACGAGAGCAGCCGGTCCTCACCCTGACGCCTGACCTCCAGGCCCGCGCGGTGGTGGCCATGGCGGAGGTCCCGGGCAGCACGTGGGCCTTCGCCATGGAACACCTGTCCTATGCCGCCGTGCTGGCCTGGGCGCTGGTGGCGGTCCGGCGGGCGCGCGCGGAGGGGCCGTGGCGGGCGGAGCACCCGCGGCGGTCGGCCAGATCCGACAGCCGGCGGTACCTGGCGGCCACCTCCCGCCGGGCGTACCGCATCCTCCTGCTGCAGGTCGTGGTGTCGCTCACCGTCGTCGCCGACATGGTCCTCTACGACGTGCTGGACACCGGGGGGATCCTCGACACGGAGCCTTGGAGGCAGCTGTACGTCCTGCTCGACGTGCTCTTCTGGACGTCCATGATCGTTGTGGTGGCCAGGCTCGGCGCGTTCCGCATCCCCCTGTGGGGAGTCGTGCTGATGGTCCTCGGCCCCTTTGTCGCCGACGAGCCCGGAATCCTGCTGAACGCCTACATCGTCACCCTGACCGTCGTCATGACCGTACTCCAGCTCCTCCACGTGATGCGCGATCGTCCCCTGGACGAACAGGTGGGGCGGGTCCGCCGCTGGGTGGTACTCGGTGGGCTCGCGATCGCGACCGCGGCGATCGCGGTCTTCGTCAACCATCACGCACAGCGTGTTCCGTACTCGAACTGGCTCGACGAAGAGGTGCTGGCCTTCGATGAGCTCATGACCGGCGTCACCTGGTACAGCTGGGACCTGGCGCTGATACTCGCCGACCTGCTCGCCGCTGTCACCATCCTCGCCGTGATCGCGCAGCTGCACGCCAGAACCGCGGTGCACGGCCCACTCGCGACCGGGCGCGACCTCGCGCTGGTCATCTGGGTCTTCGCGGCGGCCACGTTCGACTGGACCGACAGCCTGCTGGGTACCTCGTTGCCCCTGTCCGTGGTCGTGGCCGGGCTCGTCCTGTGGCTCGCGCTGGCCTGCAGCCGGTCGTGGGCGCCGCTGAACAGGCCGGCGGTCCGCGCCGCCGTGGAACGGCTGCCCGGCTCGGCGGTACAGAAGCACGCCGCGCTGCTCGACGAGGCCCGCAGGCGTTACCGTTCCTCCCGCGCGGAGCAGGATGAGCGGGACGAGCCCGCGACGGACGACGTCGACTACGTACGCCTGGCCTTCGCGTACGGGCCCCACCAGGACCCCTGGCGGACGGCCCGTTTCGCCGCCGCCATCACGGGCGCGCTGGGCTGCGTTCCCGCGGTCTGGTTCCTGTACGCCGAGCTCAGCACCCCGTACTGGAGCGTCGCCGGCGGGCAGCCCCTCGGCGGGCTGCGCGTGCCCGCGCTGATCCTCCACGAGATTCTCTTCTGGTCCGTTCCCGGCCTGCTGCTCGGCCTGCTGTGGCGGCATCTGCCCGGACGGGCCGGCGCGATCAAGGTCCTGCCGATCGCCGTGAGCTACGTCGTCGCCGCGCTCGGGCACCAGGTGGTGTCGCGGCTGATCGGCCAGGACCCCGCCGTCTGGACGGTGCAACGCTCGCTGCTCGTCTGGGGTGTGCTGTCCATGGCCGCCATCGCGATCGACGTCAAGACCGTGCGCCGGCTCGAACGCCGGCCCACGACCACCAGGAACGATCTCGCCGCCCTCTACGGGTTCGTCGGCTGGCCGGCGCGCCTGAGCGGGGTGCTGCCGCAGGTGGTCGCGGTCGCGCTGATGGTCTACGTCGTCCTTCAGCCGGACGCCGGCCTGGTGCAGAGCGATCCTCTCCAGGTACTCAAACGCTGAGGCGGGATCAGGCCGACGGCCCCGTCCGACGGGCGGGCAGGCGTTCGGCACGGAAGACGATCCGGCCACGGCGATCGTCGCCCGCACCCGCGACCTGGTCAGGGGGCTGCGGGAGTCCGGCCGGCTGGACGGTCGGTCCCGTCACCACCGCGGCGCTGGCTTCCTGAGCACCTCGGTGAGGGCCGCGACACTGTGATCGCCGTGGCCTGCCTCCGCCGCCCGCCTCACCAGGCCGTGGAGCGGGGCGAGCCAGACCGTGTCGACGTTCGTCTCCTTGGCCAGGTCCTCGTCGTGGGCTGCTCCCGCGAGGAAGAACGTCGAGCGCATCGAGGCCATCCCGTGGGACCAGATGCGGTGAACCGGCGCGGATGGAGCGGCAGGCCTCATCACCGCCTGGCTTCCCACTCCCGCCGCCGATACCACTACGCACCGGTGCTCGGGCCCGGCCACGACCACGGCCTCGGGCGTTCTCGCCGACGACGGCCGCTCACAGGCGGGCGGTCCACTCGTGGCCGGTGAGGACGTCAGCACCCCTGGCCGGGAAGACGCGGTTGATCAGGAAGTCGTGCACGTCCGGTTCCCCGTCGGCGCAGGCGTCGCTGAGCACGGTCACGTGGTAGTCGCGGTCGGAGGCGTCGTAGAGGGTGGCGGCGATCATCGCGCCGGTCGCGACACCGGTCAGCACGATCGAGTCGATGTGCTGCGCGGGCAGGAGCCGATCGAGGTCGGTCGCCGCGAAGGCGCTGGCGCGGCGCTTGAGGACGACGGCCTCGCCCGGCAACGGCGCGATGCGCGGGTGCACGAGCGTCTCGGGGGATTCTTCGTGAAACAGCGTCCCCGCCCCGTGCAGGCCGCTGATCAACTGGTTTCCCGCTGCCACATCGAGGCCTGAGGCCCGGAGCCCGAAACGGATGAAGATCACCGGGATTCCGGAGGCCCGGGCCGCGGGGAGAACCTTTTCCACGACGGGGAGCACGCCGGCAGCGAAGGGGTAGTTGTCCACGATGCCCGCCTGCAGGTCTCCGACGATGAGCGCGGTGGTGGTCATGCGGTTTCCTTGTCTGTACGGGCGCGCCGTCGGCCATCCTCGCGGTCGTACCCCCGGCGCTGTTGTCGTCGATCTGGTACGGATCCAGTACGACGATAGTGGGACACACCGGTGCTCATGAACTACCGTGGACAGCGGGTGAGCCGGGAAGCCTGGTCGGCATCAGCAACGATGCTGGGAGGCCGGATGAATCCCGTAGCAGTAATTGCCGTCGCGCTCGCCCTGGTTGTGCTTGCCTTGCCGGCCACCGGATTCCTGCGAAGAAAGTCCCGCATTCTCTCCCGCCGGGCAGAGCTGAAGCGTGTACTCGCCGCCGTGGAGGAGGACATCACCAGCTTCGGCGAGGAGCTCGATCAGCTGGACTTCCCGCCCGGGGAACCCGAAGCCGACGAGGACATGAGAGCGGACATGATCCAGGCTCTCGACAGCTACGAGACCGCGAAGAGAACGGTCACGCGGGTGG
>NZ_JBFANM010000130.1:0-20771 GCF_040674815.1 Nonomuraea sp. NPDC049709 | reverse complement strand
GTCGCCGACGCCGTCGCCTTCCTCGCCTCCGACGACGGCCGCTGGATCACCGGCCAGGTCATCGACGCCAGCGGCGGCCTCCACCTCGGCGCCCGTAGCTGACGCCCCAGCCCCCCGCCACGGCCGCCATGCCGGCCCCACTCGACCAGGACGGTCCCTTCGGCACCCAAGGCCACCGGCCCGCGGCGGCCGCGCGTACGTCCTCGGGCCAGTGCCCGTGCCCTTGGTCCGCGGCCCCGCGTCCGGCTGGACGATCTCCTCCAGGAGCCCGGCGGCCAGCCGGAGCAGGTCCGACTCAGGCTGCTCCGTGCAGCGTCGCCACCCGGCGGCCGGCCTTCCCCGTCGTGCCAGGCATCAGGACCGGCATCAACGCCATGCCCCCGCTGCCGCCGCGCGCGCGACATAGGTCTCGAAATCGCGGGGCGGGCGGCCCAGGACGCGGTGCACGTCGTCGGTGACCTCAGCGGTCACACCGCGGCGCATCAGGTCGAACATCTCCCGGCCGTAGCTTGCGGCCTCGGGGGAGAACCCCTGCGCCACGAGCGCGGCGACGAACTCCTCGGGCGAGACCTCAACGTAACGGACCGGCCGGCCCGATGCCCGCGCGATTTCCTCGACGGCCTCGCCGAAGGTGAGCCCCCGCGGGCCGGACAGCTCATAGGTGCGGCCGGCGTGCCCGGGCTCGGTGAGCAGCGCCACCGCGACGTCGGCGATGTCGTCCACGTCGATGAAGGGCTCCACAATGCCACGGGCGGGCAGCGCCAGCTCACCCGCCATGATCGGAGCGTGAAAGAAATCCTCGTCGAAGTTCTGGCTGAAGTTCGTCGGGCGCAGGATCGACCACTCGACGCCGCAGGCGCGCACGGCCTCCTCGGCCGAGCGCACGTCCAGGCCGAAAGGGGAGTCGCCCCAGGTGTCGGCGCCGCGCCCGGACAGCAGCACGAACCGGCGCACGCCGGCGGCCACCGCTCCGGGTACGAATTCGTGCGCGGGACCCGGCACCTCGGGCGCGATGACGTACACTGCTGAGACACCGTTGACCGCGTCGTCCCATGTGGCCGGATCCGCCCAGTCGAAGCGCACCTCACTCGATCGGGAGGCCGCCCGAACGGTCCTGCCGGAGGCCCGCAGCCTGGCGGCCACCCGCCGGCCGGTCTTTCCCGTGGCACCCAGTACCAGAAATACGTCTTGGCTCATGCATCTCAGCAAACCGTGCCAGACGTGGACTTTCCATGGGTCAAAACCGCGCTTTGCATGTCCATTCGTCTACGCTTCAGCCATGGACGCCTTTGCCGATCTCCTGCGCGGGGTACGCGCCAACGGCTCTGTCTTCGGGCACTCGATCCTGTCGCCGCCGTGGTCGTTGCGGTTCGCCGACGGCGCGCCGCTGACACTGTGCGGCCTGCTTCGAGGCGAGGGGTGGATCATGGCCGAGGCACAGGCGCCTCAACGCGTCACGGTCGGTGAGGCGGTGGTCGTGCGCGGCCCACAACCGTTCTTCTTCGTCGACGATCCGGCCACGAGAGCGCCGGCGGCCACCGACTGCGGAGAGCACGGCGCGATCCCCGCGAACGGCGGCACGGTCCACCGCCTCGGCCGGCGGACGTACGGCGACCCCGAGGGTGCCACGACGCTGATCGTGGGCGCGTATCCGGTGCGCGGCGACATCGGCGAGCGGCTGCTCAAGGCGCTGCCTCCGGTGCTGACCGTGCCCGTGGACGGCGACACCGCCGCGGTGCGCGAGTACATCGCGGCGGAGGTCGCGCACGACCGGCCGGGACAGCAGGTGGTGCTCGACCGCCTCTTGGACTGGCTGCTCGTCTGCACACTGCGCGCCTGGTTCGACCGCCCGGACACCAGCGCTCCGGCCTGGTACACGGCGCTGAGCGACCCGATCGTTGGCGAGGCGTTGCGACTCATGCACGACGACCCGGCGCGTCCCTGGACGGTGGCGCAGCTGGCCTCCCGGACCGGTGTCTCGCGCTCCGCCTTCGCGCGCCGGTTCACCACGCTCGTGGGCCAACCCCCGCTGGCCTACCTCACCGAGTGGCGCATGACCATCGCCTCGGATCTGCTCATCGAACCGGACGCGACCATCGCCGACGTCGCCAACCGCGTGGGCTACGCCGACGCGTTCAACTTCAGCGCGGCATTCAAACGCGTCAAGGGCATGAGCCCGAGCAACCACCGATCACAGCACGCGTGACCGGTCGCATCCACACGCTCATCACTCTCCACGCATGACCAGCGTGACCTCACTCGGCATTTGAGGCCACGTCCCGAAGTCCCCGTCCGCGATAGGTGGCGCTCACCGATCAAGGTGCGGCAGATCGTCACTGCGTGCCGCCCTGCGTTTCGGTGGCGTCCTTGTCCTGGTCGGCAGTGCGCCTGCGCAGCACTCCTGGCAGCGTCAATGCGACAAGCGTGGTGGTCAGCAGGCCCCCGCCACCCGCGATGAGAAGGGTTGTCGGTGCTGAGGTGGCATCCAGCAGGAACCCGCCCGCTATATATGACAGCGCGGCGGCCACTCCGATTGCTCCATAGAGGTTACCGAAGACTCTACCGAGCATTCCTTGAGGGACCAGGCGCTGCAGCATGGTGTTGGTGGCTACGTCCATCGCCGCGATACCGAATCCGCGGATGAACTGGGTCGTGAACGCGGCGGCGACGGCCCAGGCCAGCCCGGTGAGGAGGTTGCCGGCGCTGTTCACCGCGAAGCCGGCGACCAGCAGGGTCACCAGCGACATTCGAGCGCTGTAGCGGGCCGTCAGCGCGTATCCGAAGAGCAGGCCGATGCCGACGGCGCCCAGAAGGAGGCCGACCGCCGAATCGCCGGCCGCGAATGATTCGGTGGCCAGGAGCACCAAGGCGACGTCGTCCACTCCATTGAAGGCCACGATGGCGCAGAAACCCAGGGCGATGACCCGGACCACCTTGGCTGACCTGATGTAGCCGAGCCCGGATTTCGCATCCGCCAGGAGCGAGGCTTTCGTTCCTTCCGGGGAGGGCATCGGGGGAAGCGACCGCAGCCTGAGCAGTACCGCGCCCGCAAGCAGGAAGGAGACGGCGTCGACCAGGAGCACGCCCCGTATTCCGACGAAGGGAAAGAGTGCGGCCGCGGCCAGCGGCCCGAGAGCCTCGGCCGAGTTGGTGCCGAACCCCAGCGTGGCGTTGGCGGTCTCCAGGTCCTTGTCCTGAACCAGTCCCGGTATCGCCGCGCGTGAGGCCGGCAGAAACACCTGTCCCGCAATCGCGCGCAGCCCGACCAGCACCAGCAGCAGAGGTAGCGGCGGCAACGAGAGAGCGATGAGCAGGAGCACCGTCCCCTGTGCCAGCTCACATGCGATCATCACCCGCTTGAGATCGAAACGGTCGCTGATTGCGCCGGCGATCGGGCTGAGAAGCGAGGGAACGAAATCGCCGACGAGCAGCAGCAGTGAGACCGCGATCGCTTGCCCCGTGGTGTCGGCGACGTGGAGCATCAGCGCGACAAGGCTGAGCGCGTCACCGCCCACCGAGATGACTCGTGCCGACCACAGCGAGCGGAATCCTGTGCTGTCGCGCAGTAGCTGTAACCCGCTCGCTCTTCTTGGTTCGGTTCCGGTGCTTCCGTCGGAGACTGACATGCTCTCTTTCTTCCGAGCTGGGCTTCAGGGGCGCTGTGCGTAGTGCGATCGCGGTCTTGAGATGTGCGGGTCCCGCCACCGGCTGCCGTGGTAGTCGAGCATGTGGCAACGGTCCCGTGGCAGGGACCAGCACTGAGGTGGAACTCATCGAGCCGCCTACGTGCTGCCGAGCGGCTTCGCCCTACCCCACTGGCGGTGGTCCAGCGATTGCGGCCCTCATCTTGTGGGGTCCGGGACGGCAACGCAAGAGGGGAGATCGCACCGGGCCACCAGGACGGAGATGCCCGGACTAGGGCGCCACGGGTCCGGGCAGCTCGTGGAGGTGGCTGCCGATCCAGCGGATGGTGTCCGATGACGGACGCCGCGGTGGTGCGGGGACGAAGTTGTCC
The DNA here is from genome assembly GCF_040674815.1 of Nonomuraea sp. NPDC049709. NCBI lineage: Bacteria > Bacillati > Actinomycetota > Actinomycetes > Streptosporangiales > Streptosporangiaceae > Nonomuraea > Nonomuraea sp. NPDC049709. The sequence continues at coordinate 16,756 of NZ_JBFANM010000130.1, read as the reverse complement.
GCGTGGTCGATGCTGCCGGTGCCGTCGTAGGCGGCCACCAGCGGATGGGGGAAGACCGGTCGTGACCGGGAGACCGCACCCTGCGCGTCCCTGCCCACGGCGATGACCCGGTCGGGCGCCGCGCCCCGTTCGACCCATGTGACAAGCTCACGGAGCGGGTCGAACTCGCTCAGCCGGTAGCCGCCGCCGCAGTGCGACATCGTGGGCACCATGAACAACCGCGCCCACCGCTGGGTCTCCCGAAGGCCGCCGTTGTCCTGTGACAGCCGTTGGTAGTAGTCCACCGTCGCGGTCGCCGGCAGCTGAGGATCGGCCCAGCCGTGCCACAGGATGAGCTTGCCTCCGGCCCGGCGGAACGCGCGGAGATCGAGGCTCATGGCGTTGCCCTTGACGCCTTCGGCGGTCAGCCGGTGGAACTCGGCCGCGGTGAAGGAGGCTTCGGCCAGCGAGGAGTGCGGGGTGCCGATCGGGAATCCGACATACTTGAGGTAGTTGTCCCCCAGCCATGCGGCGAACGAGTTACCGCCCAGTCCGGCGGAGGGCGTGATTATCCCGTCCCAGCCGAGTTCGGAGCCGTGGGTCTGCCAGCCGGGGTACAGCCGGCGCCCGTTCGGGTCCGTCGGCCCCGCGTACAAGGCGCGGGCGATCGCGACCTGACGCGGCGTCAGGCAGTGCGGCTGGTCGGTGCCGGCCGGGCACTGCACCTGCACCGGGTCGAACCGGCAGGCGCGTGGATCATCGATCTGTCCATCGGCCAGTCCATCATGCCGATCGCAGGCCGCCACCACGGCCTTGTGCAAGGCGGGCAGCTTGTCGCTCGTAATGATCGGCTCACCGTTGGCAGCGGTGTTCGTCCGAGCCAGCCAGGGCGCGTAGACGCCGAACAGCGGGCCCATGACGTGGGCCGGTGCGCCGGCGATGATGCCGTCGAAGTCGTGAGGATAGCGCTGCGCCAGTAGCAGTCCCTCCCGCCCGCCGTTGGAGCAGCTGCTGAAGTACGACCGCTTCGGCGGTGCCCCGTAGAACTCGGTGATGATCCGCTTGGCCGCCACCGACAGCACATGAGGCGCGCGATAGAAGTAGTCGTTCCGCGCCGCCTGGTTGTTCGCCGCCCACTGTTCCTCCAGCCCTTGCGACACATGACCGTCGTCAGTGGCTCCGATGGCGACGTCCCCGCCGAGATCCCCTCCGCAGTCAGGAAACGGCAGCTCGGTGATCCGTCCGCAAAACCCGCCGCAGCCATGCTGCACGTAACGGCCCGTGAACGTCTGCAACGGCAACCTGAGCTGGAACTGCACCGCAGGCTCGACGTAGCCGTGCACGTCACAATGCTTCGGCTCGCTCTGGTCGTTCTCCTTGGCCTCCTTGGCGCTCGTGACATGGGTCGTCGCGCCCGGCAGGTCGAAACGCTGCTCCAGGTCGCCGCACTGACGTACCGGCTCGATCACCGGACCGGGCGCGGCGGCGGCGACGGCAGGGATAGGTGTGCCCAATACCGCGATGAGCAAAGCCGTGGTCGTTGCTGCCAGGAAACTCGGTAAGGCGCGCGGATTCATGGTGGCGTCTCCATTTCCAGGGACAGGTAACTAGGGACAGGTAAGGGATGCTTGTCCGCGTGCGGCGCCGAACGTTCAGCGCTGGGGCAGGGCCGGGGCATATTCGGCCAGGCCGCGTTCCAGGAGGGCGCAGGACCGCGTGCAGAGGGTCCGGATGTCGGTGCCGAGCCGGGCGGTCCGGTCCTCGGCGATGCGGCGGCGCGCGTGCTCGGTCAGGGTGCGGTGCACTCCCATCAGCGCGTTCGCCGCCACCTGAGGACCGGGATCGTCTTCCGTCGCCCCGGTCTCCGTCGCCAGGAGCCGCGCCAGGGAGTCGGTGTGCTGTTTGATCGCCTGCTGCTCGCGCGCCTGCAGCGCGGCGCTGCCGGCGATCACGCGGGCGACCGTCCGTGCCGCCTGCAGAGCGGCCTCGTCTCCGGCTTCCACCTGGTCGAGCAGGCCGTTGGCGTCGAGCAGAAAGCGTTGGAAGGCCGCGAGCACAGTCTCTCCGGGAGGCCGCCTGCCGATCGCTTCGATCAACCGTGTGCCGAAGGCGTCGAACGGCGCGTAGAAAAGATCCTCTTTGGTCGGGAAGTAGTTGAAGACGGTCGCCTTGGCGACCTGTGCCTCACGGGCGACCTCGGCGACGGTGACGCCGTCGAATCCCTGCTCGGCGAACAGCCGCCACGCCGTGTCGGCGATCAGCTGCCTGGTCTGCTCCTTCTTCATCTCACGCAGTGACATCATGCCTCCCGTGCTTAGACTAAGACGAAATTTAGTCCAAGTCTATAGTTGGACTTGGACTAGCTATATGCGGGCCTGCGTACAGGCCCGCGGTCGCGGTCGCGCCCGGGCGCCGTACCTGCTCAGCAGCGCGTAGCCGATCACCAGCCCGATGCCGACGGCACTCAGCAGCAGGCCCACCGAGGAGTCCCTCGAACGTCCTTGGAGTCCACGGTGCGGCGAATGCAAGACGGAGATCGCGGTTGATGCGGAGGTTCCCTCGATCCGGCTCTTGGTCTGAGTCCCAGACCGGATGGTCGGCATCATGATCCCGACCGCGGTGATGCCCAGATCCACCTGGCGTTTGATCTTGGTGAATGGGCCGAAGTCGGTCCCGGTCAGCTGAACAGGCTGACGATCAGCTCCATGCTGGGTGCGACCGGTGTGAGGCGATGCCGCGGCGGCTCGACTCCCATGAGGTTGCGGATGAGGAAGTCCCACTTACGCCGGTTGACGTGGTGTTCGTAGCCGATGAAGAAGTGCTCGGCGCCGGGGACCACAAGGAGGTCCACGTCCTTGTCGGCGGCCATCAGCCGTTCGGCGAGCCGGAGTGAGTGGTGGACGTGGACGACGTCGTCCACTCCACCGTGGATCAGCAGGAGCTTGCCGTTGAGCCGGTCGGCCAGTTCCACGTTCGACGAACGGGCCCAGGCGGCTGGGTCCAGGCCGTCGTAGGCTTCGGCGAAGTGCAGGTGGAACAGGCGGGTGTCGTGGTTGCCCGACTCGGCGACCCCGACCTTGAACACGTCGGGGAAGGCCAGCATGGCCCGGACGGCGGCGAATCCGCCCCCGGAATGGCCGGTCACTCCTACCCGGTCGAGGTCCATCCAGGAACGGGTGGCGGCCAGTTGCCGGAGGGCGGCGACGTGATCGGCGATGCCACCCGCGGCGGCCTGGTTGCCGTAGGAGGCGTCATGGAAGGCCTTGTCCCTGCCGGGGGTTCCCCGTCCGTCGACGGCGACGACGACGAAGCCGAGCGCGGCCAGCACCTCGGCCTCCTGGCCGAGGATCCCCGGGTCGAAGGAGGGCGAGACCCGGGGACTCTGCGGGCCGGGGTAGACGTGGTCGATGACCGGGTAGCGGCGGCCGGGGTCGAAGTCGTGTGGCCGGTAGATGACCCCGTAGACGTCGGTGACGCCGTCGGCGGCCGTGGCCCGGAACCGTTCCGGAGGGGTCCAGCCGGTCGCCAGCAGCGGGGTGACGTCGGCTCGCTCCAGTTCGACCAGCACCCGGCCGTCCCACCCGCGCACGGTGGTCACCGGAGGGTGCTCGATGGTGGAGGCCGAATCGATGAAGCAGTCCCCAGAGGGGGAGACGGTGACCATGTGGTGCAGGTCGTCGTCGGTGATGCGGGTGAAGCCGGTGCCGTCGAGGTTCACCCGGCACACGGACTGGCGGTAAGGGTCCTCGGCGACCAGGCCGGAGGCGGCGATGTAGACCTCGCGCGCCGCTTCGTCCACGTGCAGGATGCGCTGCACCGCCCAGGCGCCCGAGGTGACTTGCCGGATCGGTGTGCCGGTGTGCGCGTCGTACAGGTAGAGGTGGCCCCAGCCGTCGCGCTGGGAGTACCACAGCACCTGTGACCCGCCGGCCAGGACCTGGACGATCGGCGTCGCCCCCGCCTGGTTGGGTTCAACGCGGGTCGGGCCGCTCTCGCTCAGCACCGTGCGCACCTGTCCGGTCGCGGGGTCGAGCCGGTTCAGGTGCAGGGAGCGCTGGTCACGGGGCTGGCTCAGGTAGTACACGGCCGAGCCGTCTTTGGCCCACCAGGCCCAGCCTGAGGCGATCGGCGAGACCAACGGCATGGGTTCGGGGGCCGTGCGCGCCTTGACGACGTGGCCGGTCGCGGCGTCGATCACCACGAACTCCCCTTGCGACATGTGGGTGTCGCCGGGGTAGGCGTAGCGCTGGATGATCGGCCGCGGGACGCTGCCGTCGGCCGGCAGCGCCTCCATGATCTGGGTGCGGCGGACCGCGCGCTGGTCGGTGCGGTGGGTCAGCACGCGCGTCGAGTCGGGGGACCAGGCCAGGGCGGGCGGCAGGTGGCTGCGCAACCCGAGCTTGTTCGGCAGCACCGACGGGGCGAACGGCGTGGCGCCGTACTCGTTGTCCTCCTGGCCGTCGGTGGTCAGGGGCCATTCGCGGCCGTCGGCCACCGAGCGCGCCCACAGGTCGTGCCCGCGCAGGAAAGCCACGAGCTTGCCGTCCGGGGACGGCACTTCCAGGAAGCCGGCGCCGTGAGCGGTGTCCCGGGTAGCGGGCGCACACGTGTAGGTGTCCAGCCGGCAGCGCCAGATGGAGCCGAAGGCGAAGAACTCGACCGCGTCCTCGCCCATCTCGATGCCGGAGAACGGTAGCGCGGCCGGGCTTACCTCCTGACCGGTGGCCGCCGCCAGCGCGGCTGCCAGGCGGTGGTGGTCGAAGGCGGGCTCGCGGGATCCGGCGGCGGGGTCCACGAGGATGAAGCGCCTCCCGTCACGGGTGTCCACCGTGTACCAGAAGCGGGCGCCGTCCCACTGAGGATTGACCTTGCCGCCGCGTATCAGCACCGCCCGGTTGTGCCGGAGCAGGCGCTCGGCCGCTTGGTAACGGCTGACGTCCACCGTGATCACTCCATGTCCTCAAGTTGCCGAAACGATTCGTTTCGTCGTGCAGAGTGACACCAGAGATGCCGATATGTCAAAACGATACGTTTCGTTTAGGCTGTGAGCATGACACGAACCCCGAACCCGGACCGTCGCCGGGACCAAAGCCGCAGGGCGACCCTGGCCGCGGCCCTGGAGCTGTGCGTGGAGCGGGGATACGCCGCGGCGACCGTCGATGCCATCGCCGCCCGTGCCGGTGTCAGCAAGGCGACCATCTACCGATGGTGGCCCGCCAAAAGCGCGATCGTCCTGGAAGCGGTCGACGTGGCGGCTCCCATTCCGGAGACGTTCCCCGACACCGGCGACCTGGCAGCCGACCTGTACGCCTGGCTCAGCGGCATCCTCGGCGTCTTCCGCGATCCGCATCTCGGCCCGGCGTTCACCGGCTTGCTGGCTGAAAGCCAGCTAGACGCCCACCTCGCCCAGCAGTTGCGCGAACGGCTGATCGACCACCGGGTCGCCCAGCTCGAGGAGCGCATGTCCAAGGCGCGAGAGAACGGGGAACTCGCCCTCGACGCCGATCTCGAAGTGGCGCTTGACGTCCTTCACTCGCCGATCTACCGGCGGCAGGCCCTGCACTACCCGCTGCCCGACGACGCCTACCTGGAAAGGCTCATCGCACTCGTCATACGGGCCATAGGTCCCACTCACCCCGACTGACGTACATCAGGCCGCAGCTATGGGCAACCTCTCGCAAAACCGACTTCGCAGAACCCGGCGTGCGATAGGTTCCGCGACATGACCGGGCCCGCTGACCCGGCCACCGCCGTCGAACGCTTCGACTGCCCAATGTGCTCCGCGCGAGCCGAGGTTGATGCGTTCCTCGGCCGCGCCACCCCCATGGTCGCCCAGCACGCCCTGCGGCTCGGGGCTTGAGCAGCGACCGAACGGTCAGTGGCATCGTTGGCGAGCCGTTGGGGCTCGGGCTATCGCCACCGACCGTTCCGGTACGGGTGGGGCGTCGGGCGTCTCACAGAGCGCAGGGAGACGCGCCCCAGCCCGTCGTCCAGCGACGGAGTTTGTCGGGGTTGCGTACTACCCAGATGTGCCTGATCCGGTCGCCCGCGACCTCGAACGCGAACACCGTCACGACGACGCCGTCCTGCTGAGCCACCAGACCCGGCTGACCGTTGACCGTACGCTCCAGGAAGGTCATGTTGCCGGGCCTGCGGCGGGCGATCTCGACCCAGGCGCGCGCGATCTGCTCACTGCCCTCGATGGGGTGCAGGAAGGTGGTGGCGAGGCCGCCGCCGTCGGCGATCGCCGTGGCGTCGGGGTCGAGCAGGCCGATGAGGGCGTCGATGTCCTTGGCCTCCCAGGCCTGCTTGAAGTCCCTGACGACGCCGGTGGGCTGGGCTGCCGGGGTCGCGGAAGGCTGCGAGGCCCGGATGCGACGGCGGGCCGAGGAGGCCAGCTGGCGGCATGCCGCCGGAGTACGGCCGACGATCTCGGCCACCTCGGCGAAGGAGTGGCAGAAGACGTCGTGCAGGACGAACGCGACGCGTTCGGCCGGGGTCATCGATTCCAGTACGACGAGGAAGGCCATGTTGACGGACTCGTCGAGGGTGACCCGGTCGGCCGGGTCGGCGACGGTGCCGTCGGGAAGCGGCTCGGGGATCCATTCGCCGACGTAGGTCTCTCGCCGGGCCCGCGCCGAGCCGAGCAGGTTGAGGCAGATGCGGCCGGCGACGGTCGTCAGCCAGGCGCCGGGAGACGCGATGGCGTCCTGCTGCTGCCTGGACATGGCGCACCAGCGAGTGTAGGTCTCCTGTACGGCGTCCTCGGCCTCGGTCATCGAGCCCAGCAACCGGTACGCGAGATTGATCAGATGACGCCGCTCGCTCATGATCGCGTCCAGGCCCGGGTCGGACCGGCCCTGCTCTGGCTCGGATCGGGTGGTCATGGCGCCGTCGGCTCCCTCTGTCGCATCTGTCCTCACCAGTTCGACAAGACGGCGCACCGGAATGTGAGGCGACGCACCGGCCTGACATTCCTGAACGCTGCGTTGTCGAACTGCTGGGACCAACACATCATCCAGCGAACAGGGAGCTCAGAGGCATCATGACCACATCGATTCCGGAAACGCAGTTCGCCGACGCGGCGCCCGGGCAGCGTCTGGAGCAGGCGGCGGCCGCGCTGACCGCGCACGGTTTCACCGTCGAGATCCTCGATGACGCCGCCGCCGCGCGTACCCGTGTCAGGGAGCTGATACCCGACGGAGCCAGTGTGTTCACCGGGGCCAGCGAGACCCTCCGCCTGTCCGGCATCGATGAGGACATCAACACCAGTGGGCGATACGAGGCCGTCAAGCCGCGCACCCTGGCCATGGACCGCACCACCCAGGCGGACGAGATCCGGCGGCTGCGCGCCAGCCCAGACGTCGTCGTGGGCAGCGTCCACGCGGTCACCGAGACCGGTTCCCTCGTGGTCGCCTCGGGCAGCGGAAGCCAGCTGCCCAGCTATTCCGGCGGCGCCGCCCGTGCGATCTGGATCGTCGGGGCGCAGAAGGTGGTGCCCGATCTGAGCGTCGCGCTGCGTCGCGTCGAAGAGCACTGCCTGCCGCTGGAGAACGCCCGCACCCAGGAGGCCCATGGGTGGCCCAGCGCCATCAACCGCCTTCTCATCCTCAACGCGGAATACCAGCCTGGACGCGGCACCGTCCTGCTGCTCCGCGAAACCATCGGATTCTGAACCACCCGTCGGGCAGCGGGCCCAGATCCTCCGCCCGGATTACAGGCCGATCAGACGTTGCGTCGGGTGTCTGAGTGCTGGTCAGCGAGCTCGCCTGCGACGACAGCCTGGTCAGCTCGGGCACGCCGCCGCTCACCGGCGTCGACAACGTCACCGGCTCCGCCTCGGGCGACCTGTTCGCGGCCGAACGGCGGGAACATGGAGATCCGCCTGATCACGTCCGATGACAAGATCGCGCCGTTCCTGCGGGTCAACGGGCAGAGCGCGTCGGAGATCACCGGGCCCGCCTTCAACCCGGCCGGTGACCGGGCGTACTTCTCGTCCCAGCGCGGGACGCCGGGGTCGTCGTCCGGCGGCATCACGTACTGCGTGACCGGCCCAGTGCCGGAGCCGGTCTGGGTGCCCACGTGCCGTACGTCCACACGAACGTCGGCGCCCCTCAGCGTGGCAACGATGCCGGAATCTCCGGCACCGCCGGGTGACCGGCTTGCCGAATCCGAAGTCACTCCTCGCGACGGCGCATGTCGGGAAACACGGCCGCCAGGGTCGGGCTGTCGGGCCGGTACAGGTCCAGCGGGTCGGCACGCATCGCCGCGTCGAGCGCGCGGGCGTCATCACCGACCAGGATGCGCCACGTGCCAGCGCGTACGCCATCAAGGATGACGGTCGCGGCGTCGGCGGCCGACAGCGGCGCGGTGTCGCGAAACCACTCACCCATGCTCTTGACCGCAGCCCGAACCTCCTCATCACTCAACCGGTCGGCGGGAACGCCCGCGAAGGCGGCGGCGAGCACGCGGGCGTCCGCGAGCTCCTCGGCGGTCATGTCGTCAGGCTCGGAGTGGCCGTGGATCCGGCGCGAGTTGATCACGATCTCCGTGCTGACGTGCCCCGGCATCACCAGCGCGACCCGTACGTGCGGCGCGTTGATCCGCAGGTCCGTCAGCATCGCCTCGGAGAAGCCCTTCACGGCGAACTTGGCGGCACTGTACGCGCTCATCGGCAGACCGGGGCCGGCCGCCCAGAACCCGTTGACACTGCTGGTGTTGACCAGGCACCCCTCATCACTGGCGATCAGGAGCGGCATGAACGCACGCGTGCAGTTGTACACCCCGCCCCAGCAGACGCCGAACGTACGCTCCCACTCGGCTCGGGGGCTGGTGACGAAGCTGCTGCCGCCGCCGATGCCGGCGTTGTTGAACAGCAGGTTGATGTGGTGGGTCCGGTGCCGCTCGACCACCTCGTCGCGGAACCTCGTCACCTGAGCCTCGTCCGACACGTCGCAGCGGTGGGTGGTGACCCGCACATCGCCGCCGCCGGGTGCGGCTTTGGCGGCTCGGTCGGCGGTGACGGCCAGCCCGGCCTCGTCGACGTCGCACGCGGCGACCGAACAGCCTTCGGCGGCCAACTGAACGACCAGTTCGCGTCCCATCCCGGCGCCGCCTCCGGTGACGACGGCCATCTTTCCCGTGAACGACCTCATCGCTCACCCCCTCCGTCGCTGACCACCCTCGCACGTACCGGGGCGGCCATCAACGCCTGGTCCACCTCACAACACCCGCCTCGTCGTCGCCCGGCACCGGCCACACGTGGCAGGCTCCTCCCTATACTCCAGTCCTGACCGTTCGACCAGGCCAGGCGCTCCTTCCGCGGAGAGATCCCATCAGCGGGAAATTTCCGCGGTGATGTGCGCAAGAATCCGGCACCGGCTGGCGCCCGGTTCGCGCGCCAGGTAGAAGATCCTGTCGCCCGCCGGCGTGAAGTCCGAGTACTGCGGGAGCGCGCCGCCAAGCTCGCGGATCCGGGTCAGCAGCTCCTCCCGGCGGGGCAGGGTGTCCAGCTGCTCGCGGGCATGGCTGGCCTGGCCGTCGAGCCAGCGGTTGTCGGCCGCTTTCAGCTCGATGCTGGTCGCGCCGGGGGTGGCGACCGGCTCGGAAGCCTCGGCCGGCCAACGGTGGAGCGGCAGCGAGGCGATGGTCTGCCGCGCGACCACCGTCCATCTGGACATGCCGTCGTTCCCGGACATCGCCGGCCGCATTGCCACCCTCCCGACCAGGAAGCAGCCGTGACAGCCCTCCGCATCGGCGAACACGGTGATCTCACCCCGGTAGTCCTGCCCAACGGGCCCGCCGCCCGGGTCGCCGATGCGGGGAAGGTCCTCTTCAGTCCCTAGTCGATGAAGTCGATGTTCGGGTGCCGCGGGGATTCGCCGTCGAACAGATGCCGGTCCCGTCCGCGAAGGTGCAGATCGAAGAACGCGCCGATGTAGTCCCGTTGCGCGGCCAGCGAACGACGGGGATCGATGGTGCCGATGACCGCCTCACGCTTGTCCGGCGCCACGCGCGCGCCGAGTTGCGGCACGATGATCTGCAGATCGCTGTAGCCCATGTGCGTGCTGCCGCCGCGCAGGAGCAGATCCCGCTTCCAGCCTCGCTGGTTGGCCCAGAAGTCCGCCCAGCTGCGGTCGAATTCGGGATGCCGGTGCGTGTGCTCGAGCGGTTTGCCGTTCTCGTCGACGCCCTCGGCGCCCATCAGGAGGAACGGCCTGTCCAGGCCGCGTTTCGTGACTTCGCCCGGCACGTAAGGAGTCCCCGGGGGATAGCCGAACGCGGTCGCCATCGCGCCGTCCAGGTTGATCCCGGCGTCGATACGGCGGTCGTGGACCATCGTCTCGCCCGCGGTGAACCCGCCGTAGGAGTGCCCGTAGGCGCCGACCCGGGACAGGTCGAGCGACCGGCCGAGCCCGCGGGGGAGCGGCCGCTTCCCCGCGTCGGGGTTCTCGCCCCGGGTGATCTTCGCGAGCTGGTCGAGGACGAACCGGCTGTCGGCGACCCGGGCGTCGAGCGCCTTCTTCTCGAATTCGGGGCCTTCACCCCCGGACACCGCGAGTTCCAGCCGCCCGCCAGGAAACTCGACCGCCACGCTCTCGTAGGTGTGCGAGAGCGAGACGACCACGTAGCCGCGGCTCGCCAGATCGTCGACGATCGCCGTGTACGTCTCCCGCGGGCTGCCGAAGCCGGGGGAGAAGAGCGCGACCGGCTTCGGCGCCCCGTGCGCCACGGGGACGCCGATCTTGGCCCTTCGCTTCGCCGATGCCCAGTCGATGGAGCCGGCCGGGAGATCGAGGTAGTCCTCGCCCGCCAGCGCCTGGTCGATGACGGTGCTCATGCCGGGCGTGAGCCACGGTGCCCGCGGGCCCCCGGCGAACCGGTCCGCCGGGTAGGTGACGGTGACCATGAGTTCCCGGCGCCGTTCCGGTTTCCACGGATCGGGGCGGGACGGGTCGAGGAGGTGGAGGTCGGTGGTGCCGACGTCGTACTGGCCGGTGAGGGCCGGCGCGGTGAGCTCGGCCTGCTCCGCCGCCACGGCGGGAGCGGTCGCGGTGAGCCCGCCCGCGAGCGCGAGGCCCGCGATCAGCGCCGAACCCCGCACCACCCAGGTGTGTCTCGATGACACTGCTGGAGTCCTTCCGGATCGGGGCGGCCCAGCGGTCGCCTGTTTCCGACCCTGGCAGCGCCCCGGCACTACGCGCATCCTCCTTCGGATGGAGCCGTCTCATCCGTGAAGGGCACGGTAGGCCGACGCGGCCCGGGGTGCGGCGCCACCTCTCCCGTGCCGATCAGTGTCCGGCCGTCGAGGAACCGCGTCCCCACCGCGGATGTTCGTGGGCTGGGCACCGTGGCCGGACGAGACGGCCGACTCAGGGGGGCCAGAGCAATCGTCAAATCCTGTATGTCGATGAGTGTGGTCGGACTTCCCAGGTCGGCCGTTGGAGCTGGTCGTTGTACACGATGATGTCAGCGTGGTCGGTTGGGCGGGCTGTGGCGAAGTAGAGCTGTTGGGAGGGGATGTAGCGGTTGCGCCAGGACCGTTCGATTTCGGCGGTGTCGGCGGTGGATCCGGCCAGCGCTGTGCCCCGGTCCCGGGCGCGATCGATCGTCTGCTCGAAGGGGACGGACACGAAGATGCGCAGGTCCCACCGGTCGATGAGTTCTGGGCGCAGGAGGAAGACGCCGTCGAAGAGCAGTACGGCGTCTGCGGGGGCGGTGGTGGCCGGCGGGGTGGATGGGGTGTCGGTGTCTTTGTCGTAGACCGCGTGTTGGAACCTTCGGTCTCCGCTCGGGCCCAGCGGATCGAGCAGGACCCGGCACAGCGCGGCGTGGTCGTGGGCGTCGAAGTAGCAGCCTTCGGCCGAGTACTGGCCGCGTCGGTAGCGCTGTGCGCGGGGGAAGAGGAAGTCGTCGATGCTCGCGCGGATGACGGCGCGGTCCTGCGCGCGCAGGACGACGGCGAGCTCGTCGGCCAGCGTGGTCTTGCCGGCCGCGGGCGGCCCGTCGATGGCGACCCGCAGCGGGTGCTCGGTCGTGACGGACCTGATCGCCTCGGCCAGCCGACCGATGAGCTCGCCGCGGCTGCCTTGGTTCCTTGCTGTCTCTCTCACGGTGTCTCTGTCTAGCACCGCACCTCAGGCTGCGGTGGCCGACTCGCGTTCGACGGGAACGCCTCGTTCGAAGCGGGCTCCGGCGCGAACGAGGCCGACGAGGTGGGGTGCGTGACCGCCCGCCAGCGCAGGAGCAGCATCCGGTGAGCCCAGGCCAGGTCGCCGTTGCGGTCCTGGTGGCCGGCTGCTCACGAGCCACGCGTTCCCGCACCTTCCTTCGTCACGGTCAGGTTGGCCAGCCGGACCAGCCCGAGCCGGCCGTTGGTCTCACAGCCGTTGACGCATTCCGATATAGGCATATGATGACGCCATGGCACGAGCGGCGACGACCTCGGACGCGTTCAATGCGATCGCCGAGCCGCAGCGGCGGGAGATCCTGGTGCTGCTGCGGGGCGGCGAGCGGCCCGTGACCGAACTGGCGCGGAACCTGGGGATGACCCAGCCACAGGCGTCCAAGCACCTGCGGGTGCTCCGCGAGGTCGGGCTGGTGCGGGTCCGCGAGGCGGGCAAGCAGCGGCTGTACGGCCTCGACGCCCACGGGCTGCGGCCGGTCCACGAGTGGGTGGGCGGCTTCGAGGAATTCTGGAACGAGACCTTCGACCGGCTGGACGAGTACGTGCGAGATCTGAAACAGGCAAAGCAGGAGGAACCACCGGATGACGACGACCAGTAGCGGCGGCGCGCCCGACCACACGACCGCGGACCGCGAGATCGTGGTCTCCCGGGCCATCGGCGCCCCACGGGAGCTGGTGTTCGAGGCGTTCACGCAGGTCCGGCACCTGTCGCGGTGGTGGGGACCGGAAGGGTTCACGACCACGACGCGGTCCTTCGAGTTCCGCGTCGGCGGAGCCTGGGCCTTCGTGATGCACGGGCCGGACGGGACCGACTACCAGGAGTGGATCACCTGGACCGAGATCGTCCCGCCGGAGCGGATCGCGCTGGTGCACGGCGAGTCCCGCGACGACCCCAACGCCTTCGAGTCGGTCCTGACCTTCGAGCCGGCCGGCGAGGAGACCCGGATCGTGATGCGTACGGTCTTCCCCACCAAGGAACTCCGTGAGGAGGCGGTGGAGAAATACCACGCGATCGAGGGCGGCGAGCAGACCCTGCGCAACCTGGAGCTCTACGTCGCCGAACTCACCTGGAACGAGACCACACCGAAGGGAGCGGAGGGCTGATGGCCGGGAAGGTGTTCTTCAGCGTGACGATGTCGCTCGACGGCTTCATGGCGCCGGAGGCCGTGCCCGTCGAGGACGTCTTCTCGCCCGAAGGTCAGAACGACCCGAGGGTCCAGCGCTGGATGACGAAGTGGTCGGAGCTGCAGGCGTGGGCGTTCCCGCAGCGGTGGTTCAGGGAGAACCTCAAGCTCGGCGAGGGCGGCGAGGAAGGTCTCGACAACGACATCGCCCGGGCGACGTACGAGCGCACCGGTGTGAGCGTCATGGGCAAGCGGATGTTCGACGCCGGCGAGCTGGCATGGCCGGAGGAGGCGCCGTTCCACACCCCGGTGTTCGTCGTGACCCACACCAGGCGTGACCCGTGGGAGCGGCCGGGCGGTACGACCTTCCACTTCGTCAACGACGGCATCTCCAGCGCACTGGACCAGGCCCGCGAGGCCGCCGGCGACCGCGACGTGCGCATCGCCGGCGGCGCCGAGACGATCCAGGAGTACCTGGACAGCGGCCTGATCGACGAGTTCTCGATTACCCTCGCGCCCGTGCTGTTCGGCACCGGCATCCGCCTGTTCGACCGCGTGGACACGTCCCGCCTCACCCTCGACCAGACCCGTACGGACACTTCGCCCCGGGTGACCCACCTGACCTACACCGTCGGAAAGCGGTAGCCGGCGCACCACATCCGGGGCCTGCGCACGATCACCTCCACCGGCGCGTCAGCTGTCGGCAGAGGCCGACAACGCGAGGCTGAGGCCCAGGTGTACACCGCTCTGCGCGACGGAGAGGCCACCCGGCGCACCCACCGCGGCGGCGGCCTCCGCCTGGCCCTAACAGTGGACTTCGCACCGGTTCCCGCCTCTTCGGGCGGGTGCCGGTGGGATCCTCAAACCGGCAGGGGGAGACGTCATGGGCCCGGAGAACATCACTCCGACGGATACCAGCAGGGACGGCTCCATACCAGCGCTGACCGGCAGACTCACCGCGCGGTCCCGGGTCAACCGGCTTCGACATCCCATGTTCCTCGCCGACGTCGACCTCGACAGTGAGGAAGACCGAGCCGCCCGGCATCGCGGGAGCGTCAGGCCGCACGCTCAAGAGCACTTCGGCGAGGGCCGATGATTGTCTGGGGTTGTCGAACGTACTTGCTGGAGGGTCGTCAAGGCACGTCAGGCAAGTAGACCCCAGCATGCCGAGCATGGTGAGGTCCGCGCGAAGGCATTCGAGCGCGTGAGGAGGCGATCGATCAGCGATGGGCCGTTGCGATGAGGCGTCGCAGTGCCGCGTGGGCGGGTGGGCCCCACGTGGCCTTGCCGCCTGGCCGGCCGTGGACGCCGGCGTCGCCGACGTGGAGGCCGACGAGGGCGCGGATCACGGCCCAACCACGGGCGCGGCGCAGGGTCGCGGCGTCCGGGGCCGGCTGGTAAGCCGCATAGAAGCGGTCAGCGGTGCCGTCCGGCAGCAGCGTCCAGGCGGCGGAGAGGTCGCAGGCCGGATCGCCCGCGAACAGGGCGCCGAAGTCGATCACGCCGCAGATGGTGCCGTCCGCGGTGAGGACGTTGGCCGGATGCAGGTCGCCGTGAAGCCATAGCGCCGGGCCGGCCCAGCCGGGTGCGGCGGCGGCGTCGTCCCAGACGGCGCGTACGGCGTCCGGGTCGGGGATGAGCCCCAGCTCGGTGGCCGAGGCGAGCTGCTCGGCGACCCACTTGGAGGAGCCGGCCAGCGGCCCTCCCCGGCCCTGGCCGACGGTGTCCACCTCTTCGGGGGCGGGTTGGTGAAGAGCGGTCAGGAAGGCGGCCAGGGCGTCGGCCGCCTCCGCGCCGCGCGTGACGGGGGCGCGGTCGGCGGGCTCGCCCGGCACCCAGGTGGTGACGATCCAGGGATGCGGAAATCGCGCGGAGGGCTCGCCGAGGCGCTGCGGGACGGGAACCGGCAGCGGAAGGCGCGGGGCGAGAGCGGGCAGCCAGGCGTGCTCCTTGAGCAGCAGCTCGTCCGCGGACTCCGTCGCCTGGGGCATCCGGACGGCGAGGTCGTCGCCGAGCCGCCACAGCTGGTTGTCCCAGCCACGCGCGCCGAGCCTCACAGGGTAATCGGCAAGGTCGGGGTGCTGGTCACGCAGCAGATCCCGCACCAACTCCGCGGTCATCTCGATCTCGGTGTGCGTCATGCGGAGCAACATTAGCCGGATGGCGGCCCGCCCGGTTTCTCCCTGGTTCAAGGATTTCAGACCAGGAGTCCCAGGGTTTCGGGTGCTTCCCAGACGGTCAGCTGCCGCTCAGGGTCGGATTCCTCCTGCGCGCACTGGTTGGTCAGATCGGCGAGGGCGTGCCGGTCCTGCGCGGGAAAGGTCCTGCAGGAGAGAGATCACTGGCTCGAGCATCTTGGCACTTCACGTTCGGCCAGTTCATGGCAACTACGAAGAGCAAGATCGTTCTCACGACAATGGCTGTTCCGCTGTTCCGAACGCCGGATCCGACGGCCGGCGTTCGTACCCTTCGACGCCGATGATCTGGGCGAGCCCGTGATGGGGGAGTAGCGTGAGGCAATGGATCGTCGCATCTTCGGCCTGGAGAACGAGTACGGCGTCACGTGCACGTTCAGGGGCCAGCGCAGGCTGTCCCCCGACGAGGTGGCCCGGTACCTGTTCCGGCGGGTCGTGTCCTGGGGCCGCTCGAGCAACGTCTTCCTCCCCAACGGCGCCCGTCTGTACCTGGACGTCGGCAGCCATCCCGAGTACGCCACCCCCGAGTGCGACAACGTCATCGAGCTCGTCACCCACGACAAGGCCGGGGAGCGCATCCTGGAGGGCCTGCTCGTCGACGCCGAGAAGCGGCTGCGCGAGGAGGGCATCGCGGGTGACATCTACCTGTTCAAGAACAACACCGACTCGGCCGGCAACTCCTACGGCTGCCACGAGAACTACTGTGTGGGCCGGCACGGCGAGTTCGGCCGGCTGGCCGACGTGCTGATCCCGTTCCTGGTCACCCGGCAGATCATCTGCGGGGCGGGCAAGGTGCTGCAGACGCCGCGCGGTGCGGTCTACTGCGTCTCGCAGCGGGCCGAGCACATCTGGGAGGGCGTGTCATCGGCCACCACCCGGTCCCGGCCGATCATCAACACCCGGGACGAGCCGCACGGTGACGCCGAGCGGTTCCGCCGGCTGCACGTGATCGTGGGCGACTCCAACATGAGCGAGACCACCATGCTGCTCAAGGTCGGCGCCACCGACCTGGTGCTGCGCATGGTCGAGGCCGGCACCGTGATGCGCGATATGAGCCTGGAGAACCCGATCCGGGCCATCCGCGAGGTCTCCCACGACATGACCGGGCGGCGGCGGGTCCGCCTGGCCAACGGGCGCGAGGCCTCCAGCCTGGAGATCCAGCAGGAATACCTGTCCAAGGCGAAGGACTTCGTCGACCGCCGCGGCGGCGACGCCATCGCCCACCGGGTGCTGGAGCTGTGGGAGCGCACGCTCAACGCGGTCGACACCGG
>NZ_JBFANM010000129.1:0-20839 GCF_040674815.1 Nonomuraea sp. NPDC049709 | reverse complement strand
GCCGACGGTCGAACAGGTCACCGGCCGACCGCCCTTCACCTACGCACAGTGGGTCGCCGACCACGCCGCCGCCTTCGGCGCAGCGCCGGCCTGACCGATAGGCGGCACCCGCCGGCTGCCGGGCACGTCCCGAGGGACGCGCCCGGCAGCCAGGGACGCGGCTGGATCGCCGTTCGGCTCACCCCTTCGGAAAGGCTAAGTCCTTCAGAACGGCTCAATCCTTCAGGAAGAGAGAAGTACGGCGAAGACGTGGAAGACGAGGCGGCCGCCGGGGGTGGTGGTGTCCAGGCGTTCGTGCAGGCTGGTGCAGCCGATCTCGCGCTTGCGCAGGTCACCCACCATGGTGATGAGGTCGTGAAGGCAGCGGCCGTAGCTGGGCCTGGCTCGGGCAGACTACTTCACGAGGGCGGCGGGCATCGACGTGCCGGCGGGTGCGATGTGCGAGCTGGCGGACGGCCGCGGGGGCTCTTGCCGACGGCGTCGGCGATCTCGTCGTAGCCGATAGCGAAGGCCTCGCGCAGCACGAACACGGCGCGCTCGGTCGGCGACAGCGTCTCCAGGACGAGCATGAGCGCCATCGACATGCTCTCGGCGAGCTCGATGTCCTCGGCCACGTCCGGCGCGGTGAGCAGCGGCTCAGGCAGTCAGGGGCCGACGTAGGACTCCTTGCGGCGCTTCATGGCGCGCAGCCGGTCCAGGGCCCGCCGGATGGCGAGCCGGACCAGGTAGGCCCGCTGGTCCGGCACTGCGTCGAGATCGACGCCCGACCATCGCAGCCAGGTCTCCCGCAGAACATCTTCGGCATCGGCGGCCGAGCCGAGCATCTCGTAGGCGACGGTGAACAGCAGGTTGGGATGGACGACGAACGCCTCGGTGGTGCGGTCCGTCTGGTCGCTGCCCTTACACATTGCCGGCCCCCTCCGCGCTGATCTCGACGGCGCCTGCACACAAGACGCCGATCCCGCCGGCTTGTGTCAACCGCCGCTGGTGGCCTACATCACACCCCGGCAGTGTCACAAGAATCGGGTCGCAACCGCCACATGGTCGCAAGCACAACGACATCAGGAGAGAACATGACCTCAGTATTGATCACTGGAGCGAACAAGGGTCTGGGCTACGAGACCGCGCGTAGGCTCGGAGAGCTGGGCTGGAAGGTCTTCCTCGGCTCACGCGACGAGGGCCGGGGAAGGGCCGCCGCGCAGAAGCTGGCCGCCGACGGCGCACACGTCGTCATGGTCCCCTTGGACGTGACCTCGGAGGAGTCGGTGGCCGGGGCTGTGCGGCTGGTCCGGGAGCACACCGACCGGCTGGACGTGCTGATCAACAACGCCGGCACGCCGGGCTTCGGTGTCAACCCGGCGGACGCGACGGCCAAGGACATCCACGCCGTCTACGACACCAACGTGTACGGGCCGGTCCGGGTCACGAACGCGTTCCTGCCGCTGTTGCAGGCGGCCGACAACCCGCGGGTGGTGATGGTCACCGGCGCCGGTGGGTCTATCGCGTTCGTGACCGACCCCGGGCAAGCCGTCTCGAAGATGTACGAACTCGCCTACACCTCGTCGAAGGCGGCACTGAACATGATCACCGTCCGATACGCCCAGGCGCTGCCGGCCATCAAGTTCAATGCCGTGACTCCCGGCGAGATCGCCAACGGCAGGTTTCCCGCCACCGACATGAACCCCGTGGGCGTGCTGACGGTCACCGAGGGCAGCGATCCGATCATCGATCGCGCGACGCTCGCCTCTGACGGGCCGACCGGGACCTTCATCGACCGCCTCGGCCCCATCGCCTGGTAACCATCCCAGAACGGAGAGACAGACGGGCAAGTGCTGATTCGTCACAGGCTCCTGACCACCACCGCCAACCGCAAAGCGATCGACCGTACCCCATCGAAACCCCGCGCAGCGGCAGATGTTCGGGGAGCAGCCCGATGACCTGTGGCTGTGGGTCGAGACCTGCAAGCGCTGGCAGGCCCAGGACCTGACCGCGGCCAAGGCCGCGAAGGCCGACCAGTACGTGGCGGCGGTGGAGGCGTTCGCGGCGAGCAACACGGTCATCCTGGCGCTGGCCGATGAGTTGGCCGCGGGCATCAACGAGACGCTGGCCAAGTCGGACCTGGAGCTGGGCGTGCAGACCTTGGCCGACGCGCTGGCCCGGCAGGCGAACCCGTTCCCCGACGCGCCCCCCGGGTGCAGGTCCGCCACCCGCTGACGGGCCTGGCGGTGGGCATGGTCGCCCCGGGCGAGTGGGACATCGTGGTGATCGATGACCGTCTGGTGGAGGGGCTGGACGCCGGCGGGAACCCGGTCTACCCGGTCTGCCGCCGCGCGGCCGAGGCGATCCGCCTGCAATAAGCCCCGCGATCAGCCGTACCCCGGGCGTTGACGGGGCCGGGCCCGTCAGGTCGCGCTCTGCTGGTCGTGGTCGCGCAGCATGCGCAGGACGGTTGCGGCCGAGGGGTGACGGCCCTTCTTCTTGCCGCTGGTGATGACGAGCCGGGCGGCGATGTCGCGCAGGCTGAGGTCCTGGTCGCGCAGGTGCAGGGCCATGGACAGCATGTTCTCGTCGGTGACAGGGGCGCCGCCGATGTGTTTGCCGCGGGCGCGGGCGGATTCGTGGCCTTCCAGGGTGCGGTCGCGGATGTACTCGCGTTCCATTCCCGACAGGGCGGCGAGCACGGTGAACACCACGCCCGTGGGGTCGTGGGAGCCCTGCAGCTCGCCGGTGAGGAACTCCAGGGCGATGCTGGCGGCGCGCAGTTGCTCGGCGAGGGTGGGACGGCTGGCAGCTGACCCAGCCGTCCTCGTCGCTATGGTGCTTCTCGCACGTGCCCGGCGGCGACCAACAAGGAACGGCCGCAAGGTGAACCGCCCGTGGCGCCGGGAGCAGGACACGACACTGGTTCACGACCGCGGAACAGTTCGCCTTCTACCGAGCGGCTCATGCTCGGCCAGCGCAGCGAGCCCGGGACCGACCTGTAGCAGGCCAGCCGCAGCCGTACGCGGCTTCCCCCACGTCTTCGGTCAAATTGACAGGTTCCGCATCGTCCTGTCCGCACCTTCGCGGCGGACTTGGCTCGGACCTCGTCGGTAATAAGGTTCAGCGTGCTGAGCTCGTACCCGGCTCCCACCGGGACCAATTGTCAGGCAGGTTGGTCTCAGTGGGTTCGGCCATGTGGCCGGGCTCCTTCTCGTTGTGGATGGCTCGCGGTGGCCGCTTGGGAGCAACCGGGACACGACGCTAACGACGTCCGAGCGGGTTTGGCAGTACTAGATTTTCTCGCAGTGTCAGGCAAGCCGGTCGGCGGTCGGCAGCGATCCGGCTCGGCAACTTGCGCAAGTCATCCGCGGGGGCCGTGTGACTCGAGCAGGGCGGCCGGCGCGTCCCGCATGATCATGTCGACAACGTCGCGTCCCAGTCGACGTTCGAGGCGCGGTAGGAAGGACCGGCTGAGCACGTCCATCCCAGGCGCTCCCCCGTAGGCGCGGAGCGTGGAGCGGCGGCCGACGTCCGTGCCTAGGCAGAGGTGATCGGCCAGCCCCGCGCCCGCCATGCCTTCTATGAGGTCGAGGATGCGGGCGTCGGGCCCGTACTTGGTCCTGCCCACGGTGTCGTAGACCAGGTAGGCGCCGCGTGAGACCAGCTCACGGTGCAATTCCAGGTCGGGGTTGCGGTCGAGGTGGCACAGCAGGACGCGGGGGGCGTCGACGCCCAGTCCGGCCAGCCTGTCGAGGATTTCGTGGCCTGCCGTGCCCGTCTCGCAGTGCACGGCTACCGGTACCCCGGTTCGCACGGCGGCCTGCGCGCCGGCCCGGAACCAGCGGTCCTCGTCGGCCGTGATGCGCTGATAGGAGGCGCCGAGCTTCACGATCCCGGCACGGACGGTCGTCGGCACGGGGCGCGGGCCCGCCCAGTCGCGCCCGTCGATGCCGCTGGTGAGGTCGGTGAGCACGATGTCGAGGAGCAGGTCATCGGGGACCTCACGGGCCCAGTGCGAGGCGGGGTAGTGGGCCGAGCGGTGGTAGCCCGTGGCCGCCACGACGTGCAGGCCCGCCCGCGCGGCCAGCCTGGCCAGCCCAGCCGGGCGGCGGCCCAAACCGATGGGTGTCAGGTCCACGATGGTGCCGATGCCGCTGGCCTGGACCTCCGTCGCCTCGGCCGTGGACTTGGCCTCGTCCATGAACTCGTCGCCGGGCAGCGCCGGGGTGCGCAGGAACAGGTGCTCGTGCGCGTCGACGTAGCCGAGTTCCGAGGCGGCCACCGGTCCGAGGACCGTCATGACCTCGCTCACGTCAGATCCTCCGTTCGCTAGCGCGCCAGTGTGACGTGGAAGACGAACTCGTCTCCCAGGTAACGTGTCTGGGTCTTCTCCAGGGGCTGGCCGTTCTGGTTAACGATCAGCCGTTCCTCGACGAGCAGCGCCGCGCCCGGCTCGACCTGGAGCAACTTGGCATCCTCTGCGTCAGCGTTGGCGGCGACGAGCGTGCCGGTTGCGCTGGTGGGGATCTCGCCGAGGGTGCGCAGCGTCTCGTGCAGCGAGCTGTGTTCGAGGTCCTCGTTCAGCACGGCGCTGCAGGACATGGGCAGCACGACGTTCTCGATGGCCACCGGTTTGCCGTCGGCCAGCCGCAGGCGGCGTACGTGCGTCACCATCGAACGCGGGGCCAGGTGAAGCGTGGCGAGCTCATCGGCCGTGCCGGCGCGCAGCTCGGCCGACAGCACCCGGGAGCCCGCGACCGCGCCGCGCCGCGCCATCTCCTCGGTGAACGAGCGCAGCCGTGCCATGTCGCGATGCACCTTGGGCTCGGCAACGAAAGTGCCGACGCCAGGCACCCGGTAGATGAGCCCCTCATCGACCAGGCGCTGCGCTGCCTGCCGCACGGTCATCCTGCTGACGTTGAACAAGGCGGACAGCTCGGAGTCGGACTCGACGGCGTCGCCGGGGCGGAGGTTGGCGATGCGACTACGCAGGTGTCGCTCGACGGCCTGATGTCGAGGGATCGATTTGCGCGTCATGGCCGCCCCATAGCTGCTCGTCCACGAATCATGCGGTCCAGTCTAGACAGGTTGTCCAGGCCGCAAGACCCCTTGACGGAGCCTAGACCCGAAAGCTACCTTCAGGCACCAGTCTAGACAGGTTATACCGGCCGATACGGGAGCTTGAGCGTGGACGAAGAGAGCGCTGTTCTCGGCGTGGACGTCGGCGGCACTCAGATCAAGTGGGTGCTCTGGTCCCCCGGCGCTGGAGTGCTCGACCACGGCGAGTTGCCGACGCCGCGCTCGGGCCCGCCCGCCGTGCTGTCCGCGGTCGCCGAGCTGATCGGCGGCGGCACGGCCGGGGTCGCCGGAGTCGCGATGCCCGGGCACCTGAGCAGTGACCTGCGTGCCGTCCGCCTCCTGCCGAACCTGCCCGGCCCGTGGGAAGGGCTGCCCTTCGCAGCGGAGCTGGAGTCCAGAACCGGCGTGCGCGTACGGCTTGTCAACGACGCGCGTGCCTACGCGCTGGCCGAGCTCACGCTCGGGGCGGCAAGGGGGTCGCAAGACGTCCTGTTCGTGACGATGGGCACGGGCATCGGCGGCGCACTCGCGCTCGGCGGGCGCATCCTGCGGGCAGGCGGCGACCGGGTCGGCGAACTGGGGCACATGATCTGCCGCCCCGGCGGACCCGCGTGCGGCTGCGGCTCCCGCGGTTGCTTGGAGGCCGTCGCGGGCGGTTCCGCGCTGGTCGCCGCAGTACGCGCGGGCGGCGGCCAGGCCAGGACCCCCGAGGAAGTGGTCCAGGAGGCCGCACGGTCCGACGGTCTGGAGCGGTCGGTGCTGGAGGCCGCCGGCAGCGCGCTCGCCCTGGTCCTGGGCAACGTCGTCGCCTACTCGGGCGTCTCGGCCGTCGTCATCGGCGGCGGGGTGGCGCCCGCCTTCGCGTTCATGAGGCCAGCCGTTGAGGCAGAGCTGGCCGCCCGCGTGCGGCTGGTGGGCCGGGTGACCCTTCGCCTGGCCGAGCTGGGCTCCGGAGCCGGTGCGCTCGGAGCAGCCCTTGCCGCGACACCCAGTGCACCTCACTCGACTAACGGAGATATCTGATGACTTTGAGCTGGATTTCCGCGGCCATGAAGGTGCTGGAAGAGGTCCAACGCACACAGGAGGACGCCCTTGCCCGGGCGGCGAAGTTGGCGGCACGCTCGATCGCCCGTGACGGTGTCGTGTACGCCTTCGGCACCGGCCATTCCCGGATGCCCGTGGAGGAGATCTTCCCCCGCTATGGATCGTTCCCGGGTTTCCATCCCATCGTCGAGCTGTCGATGACCTTCCACAACCAGGTCGTCGGCGCCAACGGGCAGCGCCAGGCCATGTTCATCGAGCGCGTCGAGGGACTCGCCGACCAGATCCTGGCCAACTTCCGGCTCCGGCCGCAGGACAGCCTGATGGTCTTCAGCGTCAGCGGCCTGAACGCCGTCCCGATCGAGATGGCGATGGGCGCCAAGCGGGCCGGCCTTCCCGTGATCGCCGTGACCTCCCTCGCCGAGACGCACGCGAGCCCGGCCCGCCATCCGAGCGGGACCCGTCTGGCCGACCACGCGGACGTCGTGATCGACCTGTGCTCGCCGGTCGGCGACGCGCTGTGCCATGTGGACGGGGTGGCCGAGCCGATCGGCCCGGTCAGCACGCTCACCGCCGTGGCGGTCGTCAACGAGATCAAGGTGCGCTCGGCCCGCCTGCTGGCCGCCGGCGGCGGCGTCCCGCCGATCATCACCAGCTCCCGCCTGGTGGGTGACGCGCGCAGCTCCGAGCTGTTCGAGGCGGCTTATCACGACTTCGCCCGGCGCGCGGCCGCGACGCTGCGCGGGGCCGGCGAGGAGGTGGGCGATGCGGGTTCTCGTGGCCGGTGACCAGGGAGGCATCGGCGGCGCGTGTGCCGAGTCCGTACGGGAGTCGGGCGGCCAGGTGTACGGCGTGGACTCCGGCACGACGGACGTCACCCTCCCCGGCGGCGCGGAGGCGGCCGTCGAGCGGGCGCACGAAGCGCTCGGCGGGCTCGACGGCGTCGTGCACGCGATCGGCATGTCGGGCCGTCGGCTCGGCGACGGCCGCATCGCCGAGTGCACCGACGAGGCATGGGCGGAGGTCCACCGGGTCAACCACGAGTCCGTCTTCCGCCTGCTGCGGGCCGCGATCCCGAGGCTGGGACGCGGCGGCTCCGTCGTGATCGTGGGCTCAGCCCTGGCCACGTCCCTGGACCGGGACTTCCGCACCGTGGCGTACGCCAGCGCGAAGGGGGCGCTGATCCCCTTGGTGCGCTCTGCGGCCTACGACGCCGCACCCGCGGGGGTCCGGGTGAACCTGGTGGCCGCCGGGCTGGTGGACACCTCCATGGCCAGGCGCGCGCTGGAGTCCGAGCGGATCGCGGCGCGGATGGCCGAGCTGATGCCGCTCGGCGGCACGGCCTGCGCGCCGAGCGAGATTGCGGACGTCGTGACATGGCTGCTGTCGCCCGCGGCCGGCCGGACGACCGGCGCGGTCGTCCCCGTGGACGGAGGGTGGCACCTGCGATGAAGGAGCTCTGGCAGGGCGACGTCGTGGTCGTCGGCGGCGGGTCGGCCGGATGCGCCGCCGCCATCGCCGCGGCGCGGGCCGGCGCGCGAACCCTGCTCGTGGAGGCCGCCGGATTCCTCGGCGGGACCGGCGCGGCCGTGCTCGACACGTTCTACGGCTTCTACGCCCCCGGCCGCGCGGACCGGGTGGCCGGCGGGGTCGGCTGGGAGCTATGCGAGCGGCTGCTGGCCTGGGAGCAGGCGTTCGAGCGGCCCAACACCTACGGCGCGGGTACCGGCGTGACGTACGAGCCGGAGGCCCTCAAGCTGGCCTGGGACGAGCTGGCCGGCGAGGCGGGCGTCGAGACGCTCCTGCACGCCACGGCCGGCCGGGTCGTCATGGACGGCGACCGGATCGCCGAGGTCGTCGCCGAGACCAAGGCGGGCAGCGGGCGGATCACGGCGGCCGTGTTCGTGGACGCCAGCGGCGACGCCGAGCTCGCCTGGCGGGCCGGCGCCGCGGTGGAGCGGCCCGACGGCGAGCAGCGGGTACAGCCGCTGACCGCCACCTTCCGGCTGGGCGGCGTGGACCTGACCGCGACGCCCACGGCCGAGTTGCACCGGCTGATGCGCGAGGCCGCGGAGTCCGGCGCGTACGCGCTGCCGCGGACCGAGGGCTCGGCCCACCGCACGGTGCTGCCTGGCGTGGTGCACACGAACATGACCCGCGTCAGCGACGTCAATCCGCTGGACCCCTGGGAACTGTCCGAGGCCGAGCGTGAGGGCCGCCGCCAGGTCCGCGAATACGTGCGCTTCCTGCGTGAACGCGTCCCCGGTTACGAGCGGGCGTACCTGATAGGGGTCTCCACCCGCATCGGCGTGCGCGAGAGCCGCCGGCTCGTCGGCCGCTACGTGCTGACCCGCGACGACGTGCTGTCCGGGCGCCGCTTCCCGGATGAGATCGCCCAGTGCGGCGCGCCCATCGAGGACCACGCCGCCGGCGCCTCGACGATCTGGCGCTACGTCGGTGGTGAGCCGGCCGGGCTGACCTACGGCGTGCCGTACCGATGCCTCCTGCCCCAGGAGGTCGCGGGGTTGCTCGTCGCGGGGCGGTGCCTGTCGGCCACCCACGACGCGCACGCCTCCGTCCGGTCGATGGCGCAGTGCATGGCGATGGGACAGGCGGCGGGCACGGCCGCGGCCATCGCAGCCGGGTCCGGCCGGCCGCCCGCCGGCATCGACGTGGCCGAGCTTCGCACCGCGTTGGACAACGGTGGCGCGCTGCTCGACCGGCCCTATTTCGCTGACGTGGACGGGAGATTTCCGACGTGACCATCAAGTGTTCCGCGCGGGTTTCGCGATGCTGACCCTCGTCATCCGCCGCCTGCTGGCCGGGGTGATCGTGTTGTGGGGCGCCGCCACGCTGGTCTTCCTGATCGTGCGCGTGGTCCCCGGCGACCCGGCCACGGTGCTGCTGGGCCCCGACGCCGAGCCGGGCCAGATCGCGGCCATGCGCGCCCAGCTCGGACTGGACCGGCCGCTCCTGCTGCAGTACTGGGACTACCTCGGCCAGGCCCTGCACCTCGAATTCGGCGACTCCTACCGCCTGGCGGCCTCGGCGATGGACGCGGTGCTGTCCCGCCTGCCCGCCACGATCGACCTGACCCTCACCTCGGCGGTGATCTCCGTCTTCGCCGGCCTGCTGCTGGGCTCGGCCGCGGGCATCCGGGCCGGCTCCGGCCAGGACCGGATCGTGACGACGCTGACCATCGTGCTGCAGTCGTTCCCGACGTTCTGGATCGGCATCATGCTGATCCTCGTCTTCGCGCTGGGGCTGCGGCTCCTGCCGACGTCGGGGGCGCAGAGCCTGAGCAGCCTGGTGCTGCCGGCGGTGACGTTGTCGTTCCCGTTCACGGCGATCGTGGCCAGGGTGGCGCGTAGCGGCATCGCCGAGGCCATGGCGGAGCCGTACGTGCAGACGGCCCTGTCGAAAGGGCTCACGCCGCGGGAGGTGCTGACCGGGCACGTGCTGCGCAACGCGCTCATCCCGGTGATCACGGTGGTCGGGCTGCAGGTCGGCGCGCTGCTGGGCGGCGCGGTCGTGGTGGAGAACGTCTTCGCCTGGCCCGGCCTTGGCACGCTCATCGTCGAGTCGGTGGGCAACCGGGACTACGCGGTCGTGCAGGCGGCGACGCTCACCATCGCCGCGATCATCGTGCTGCTCAGCCTCGTCGCGGACCTGCTGTACGCGCAGCTGGACCCGCGGATCAGGGCGGCATCATGACCGTCATGCCCGGTTTCATCTCCGGTCTCGCCGCGGCCCGGCGCGCGCGGCGGCACAGCGGGCTCGTCCCGGCGGTCGTCATCGGCCTGTACCTGCTCGTGGCCGTGGCAGGCCCGCTGCTCATCGCCTACGACCCCGTGCAGACGCCCCTGGAGAACCGGCTGCTGCCGCCCGGGGCGGCCACGTCCACCGGCGGCACGAACCTGCTCGGCACGGACGCGCTCGGCCGCGACGTGTTCGCCCAGGTCGTGTACGGCGCCCGCACCTCGGTCCTGATCGGCCTGACCACGGTCGCGGTGTGCCTGGTGGCCGGCGTGGCGATCGGCTGCATCGCGGGCTACTACCGGGGCTGGGTGGACTCGGTGCTGACCCGGCTGGTCGACATTCTGCAGGCCTTCCCCGGGATCCTGCTGGCCATCGTCATCGCCGGGGTGTTCACGCCGAGCCTGTGGGTGATCATCCTGGCGTTGTCGGTCACCGGCTGGATCTCCTTCGCGCGGATGGCCAGGAGCGTCGTGCTGAGCGTGCGCGAGCGGTACTGGATCGACGCGGCCAGGCTCATGGGTGTGCGTCCCCGGCGTCTGCTCGGGCGGCACATCATGCCCTTCACAGTTGGCCCGCTGGTGGCGATGGCCACCCTCGAGTTCGCCCTCGTCGTCCTGGCCGAGGCCGGTCTGAGCTTCCTGGGGATCGGGCTGCCCGCGTCCTCGGTGTCGTGGGGCCAGACCGTCGCGAACGGCAAGGAGTATCTCAGCTCGGCGTGGTGGATCTCCGCGGCGCCTGGCCTGGCCCTGTCCGTCCTGGTCGTCAGCGTGGGCCTGCTGGGCGACACCCTGACCGCCCGGTACGGCCGCGCCCGATCCCGGTAGTGCACCAAACCCCCCGAATTCCTGGAGCAAGCTCATGTCCATCACCACATCTCTGCGAGCCGCCGGGCTCCTCGCGATCGTCCTGACTGTGTCCGCCTGCTCGATCGGCAGCGGCGGCGGAGCCGGGCAGACCGCCGCAGGCCAGGCGATCGTCGCCAGCGGCACGTTCGTCATCGACAACATCGACCCCGGCTCGGCGCAGGGCGGCTCAGCAGGCAAGGAGCTGGCCGGCCAGCAGATCTACGGACGGCTGGCCAAGCCG
The DNA here is from genome assembly GCF_040674815.1 of Nonomuraea sp. NPDC049709. Taxonomy (NCBI): domain Bacteria; kingdom Bacillati; phylum Actinomycetota; class Actinomycetes; order Streptosporangiales; family Streptosporangiaceae; genus Nonomuraea; species Nonomuraea sp. NPDC049709. Next base: position 9,892 of record NZ_JBFANM010000129.1, on the reverse strand, counting down.
GACGCCTCCGGCAAGCTCGTGCCCGACCTCGCCGAGGCGTGGAAGTCGAGTGCCGACGCCAAGAGCTGGGACTTCACCCTGCGCGGCGGGCTGAAGTTCTCCGACGGCAGCCCGCTGACCGCCGAGGACGTCGTCGCCTCCTTCGACCGGCTGATCCAGATCAACGGCCCGTACGCCGCCAACTACAAGGGCGTCACCGCCAAGGCGAGCTCGGACATCACGGTCACCTTCACCGCGCAGGCCCCGGACCCGGCCCTGCCGAGCAAGCTGACGACGCTGTTCGTGCTGCCGTCGGGGGTGCCGGCCGACGCGGCCACGTACTTCGCCAAGCCGGTCGCCTCGGGGCCGTTCATGGTGGAGTCGTTCAAGCCGAGTTCCGAGCTCAAGATGGTGCCCAACCCCAACTACTGGGGCGGCACCCCCAAGGTGACGTCCCTGACGATCCGCAGCATCCCGGACATGGCCGCCAAGCTCGCGGCGCTGAAGACCGGCGAGGTAGACGTGGTCTGGGGAGTGCCCGACGACCAGATCCCGGCCCTGCAGTCCGGCACCGGTCTCAAGGTCGAGGCCGTACCCAGCAACGGCAACTTCACCATGTGGTTCAACTCCGGCACGCCATCGCTGAAGGAGGCGAAGGTCCGCAAGGCCTTGTGGCAGGCGGTCGACTTCCAGACGATCATCAAGCAGCTGTACCCGGTGACCGGCCAGCCGGCCGACTCGCCGCTGGCGCCGACGGTCTTCGGATACGCGCCGCAGACGCCGATCGCCCACGACCCCGGCGCCGCCAAGAAGGCGCTCGAAGAGGCGGGCTACCCCTTCGACAAGCCCCTGCGCCTGCAGTTCGGGCAGGCCCAGTTCAAGCCGTTCCTGCAGGCGGTCGTCTCCTCCTGGGCGAAGATCGGGGTCAAGGCCGACCTGCTGCAGAAGGAGCAGGCGGTCTTCATCGAGGACCTGCTGGCGATGAAGTGGGACGTCAACTTCCAGCTCCTCGGCACCGCCGGCTACGACGCCGCCACCAACCTCGGCCGCCTGTACCCGTGCGCCGCCAAGCGCACCGGTTACTGCAACCCCGACCTGGACGAGCTGCTGGCCCAGGCGGGTTCCGCGACCGACCAGAACGAGCGGAAGGAGCTGTACGCCCAGGCATCCAAGATCATCTGGGAAGACGCGGTCGGCATGTTCCCGATGACGTCGAAGGTCTCCTACGTGTGGAACGAGAACGTGTCCGGCTTCACCCTCGACGCCTTGGGCTACCCGGACTTCTCCAAGGCCTCAGAGTGGGGAAACTGATGAACGACCTGCTCAAGATCACCGGCATGTCGGTGGACCTTCCGGGCCCGGGCGGCCCGGTACGGGTCATCGACGACGTGTCCTTCGACGTCCCGGCGGGCGTCACCGTCGGACTGATCGGCGAGACCGGCAGCGGCAAGACGATGATCGCGATGTCCGTCATCGGCCTCCTGCCCGAAGGGGCGTCCGTCGGCGGGTCGATCGCGTTCGCCGGCACGGACCTGGTCACCTGCGGCCCCGAGCGGCTGCGCGCCCTGCGCGGCCACGAGATCTCCATGATCTTCCAGGATCCGATGTCGTCGCTGAACCCGGCCCAGCGCATCGGCCGCCAGGTGGGCGAGGTGCTGCGGCGCTCGGGGGCGCCGCGGTCCGAGGTGCGCGAAAAGGTCGTCGAGATGCTCGATCGGGTCGGCATCCCCGACCCGGCGCGCCGCGCCCGCGACTACCCGCACGAGCTCTCCGGTGGGCTGCGGCAGCGCGCGATGATCGCCATGGCGATGATCGCGCACCCGTCCCTCGTCCTCGCCGACGAGCCGACGACCGCGCTCGACGTGACCGTGCAGGCCCGCGTCCTCGGGCTGCTGCGCAAGCTGCAGGTCGAGGAGGGCGCGGCGATGCTACTGGTCAGCCACGACCTGCGGGTGATGTCGCACGTCGCGCAGGAGCTCGTCGTCCTGTACGCCGGCCGCGTCGCCGAGCGCGGCAGCACCGCCTCCGTGCTCGGTCACCCCGCACACCCCTACACCAGAGCGCTCGTCCGCAGCGTGCCTGCGGTCCGCACCAAGACCGCGATCGCCGACCCGCTGCCCGGCACGTCCGCCGTGCCCGCGCAGCGGCCACCCGGCTGCGCCTTCCATCCGCGCTGCCCCCTCGCGACCGACCGCTGCCGCTCCGAGATCCCCCGGCCGCGCAAGGTCGCCCCCGGGCGATGGAGCGCCTGCCACGAGGCCGAGAAGGTGCTGTCATGACGGTTCTGGCTGTGGAAGGCCTGCGCGTCACATTCCCTGTACGGGGCTCCCTGCTGCGCAGGACCCGGTTCACCGCCGTGGAGGACGCGGCCTTCACCGTCGGCGAGAACGAGATCGTCGCCGTGGTCGGCGAGTCGGGGTCGGGCAAGACCACGGTCGCCCGGTGCGTGGTCGGCCTGCGGCGTCCCGACGCGGGGGTGATGACGTTCGAGGGCGCCCCGCTGCCCGCCCGCCGCCCGCCCGAGCTGAAGCGGGCGATCCAGATGGTGTTCCAGGACCCGCGGTCGTCGCTCAACCCCCGCATGAAGGTCGGCGCGATCCTCGAGGAGGCCTGGCTCACACACCCGTCGGTCGCGCCGCCGGGTCCGCGCGCGGACGCCGTCGAGGCCGCGCTCGCGGGCGTCGGTCTGGACGGCGAGGCCGCCGCACGCTACCCGGCCCAGCTGTCGGGCGGCCAGTGCCAGCGGGTCAGCCTAGCCCGCGCCCTGGCGCTGTCGCCCCGGCTGCTCGTCTGCGACGAGGCCGTGTCCGCGCTGGACGTCTCGGTGCAGTCGCAGGTGCTGCGACTACTGGTCGAGCTGCGCGGAACGCGGCGGCTGTCGATGCTGTTCATCAGCCACGACCTCGGCGTCGTCCACCAGATCGCCGACCGTGTGGTGGTCATGCGGGCCGGCCGGATCGTCGAGCAGGGACCCGCCGACGCGGTGTTCGCAGACCCCCGGCACGAGTACACCCGGGCGCTGCTCGACGCGGCCCTGGAACTGAACGACATAGGGATGACATGACGCATTACGCAACCGTCCAAGCCTCGCTCGCCCGGGGTTGGAACACCTGGGACACGCGCAGCGTGCTCACCCAGGTCCGCCTCCCCGACGTGCTGGGCCTGTCACTCGGCCTGAAGGAGTACTACCGGGGCACGTCCCTGCGCACCGCGCAGATCGGCCGCCGCACCGACGGCGCCGAGACCGTCACCCTGGGCCGGCACGCCTACGACGGCAACTACACGGAGGCGACCGTGAGCTGGGCGGGCATCACGATCCGCGTCCAGACCGCGCACGCGGGCGACGACCTGGTCGTGCTGGTGACCCCCACCGCCAATCAGCCCAAGAGCGCGCTGCTGACCGTGGCCGCCGGCTACCTGTGGAACCGGCCGGGCACCGTCAGCCGCGAGGGCGGGCGGCTCACCGCCGAAGGTCCCGGCGGAACCGTCACCATCCACGGCACGGCCGCGCACGTGGACGACCCCTACGCCGACATCGATGGGCCGTACCTGGCGATGGAGCTGACCTGTGCGCTCGGGATCAGCACCGGCCGCGCCCGCGACCTGCCGGAGATCGCGCGGATCGTCGCGCGGGCCTCTGCCGCTCTCGGCGAGGCCGGCGCGGACCCGCTGGCCCAGCACCGCGAGATCGTCAGGGACGCCATCTCCTGGAACACCATCTTCGAGCCGGCCAAATCCAGGGTGGTCACCACGGTCAGCCGGCTGTGGAATGTCGGCAAGCGCGGCGGCTACGCGCTGTTCTGCTGGGACGCGTTCTTCAACGCGCTGCTGGCGGCCGTGTCGAACAGGGAGCTGGCCTATGTCAACACGATCGAGATGCTCAGGGCGCTGACGCCCGAGGGTTTCGTCCCGAACGTCGAGCAGGGCACGGGCCGCAAGACCTACGATGGGTCACAGCCGCCGGTGGGCTCGCTAGTGGTTCTGGAGCTCTACCGCCGCTTCGGCGACAGGTGGTTCCTGGAGGAGACCTTCGCTCCGCTGCTGGCCTGGAACCGCTGGTGGTGGCGAGCACGCCGGGACGGTGACCTGCTGTGCGCGGGCTCCACGTACTTCGACCCCGAGTTCCCCTCGCCGCAGGACATCCCGCGCATCCACCAGCACTTCGGCGCGACGTGCGAGACGGGCTGGGACGGGCACCCGGTCTTCGACGACGTACCCTTCGACACCTCCAAGAGCCTGCTCGCCGCCCACGACGTGGGCCTGAACAGCCTCTACGCGGCCGACTGCGAGGCGCTCGCGGCCATCGCCGACGTCCTCGGCGAGCGGGAGGCCGCGGCGGAGCTGCGCGAGCGGCACGCGACTGTGACCGCGGCCATGGAGACGCTGTGGGACGAGCCGGGCGGTATCTTCCGCAGCAGGCGCACCGACACCGGCCTGCACACCGAGCGGCTGTCCACGATGAGCTTCTACCCGCTCCTGGCCGGCGTCGGCCTGGGCGAGCGGGCCTCCCGGATGGTGTCCGAACATCTGCTGACCGAGGACGGCTTCGGCGGCGAGTGGGTGCTGCCGTCCTCCCCGCGGCATGAGCCGGTCGACCTCAGCGACGGCAGCTACTGGTCGGGGCGGGCCTGGCCGCCGGTGAACTTCCTGGTCTACCTGGGACTGCTGCGGGCCGGGGAGCGCGGCGCGGCCGAGTGGCTGGCCGAAGGCAGCTCGCGGCTGGCGCTGAAGGAGTGGAACCAGCACCGCCACGTGCACGAGAACTACTCCAGCGTCCACGGCGGCGCGTGCGACAAGCCGAACAGCGAGCCGTTCCAGACCTGGGGCGCCCTGCTCAGCCTCATCGTCCTCATGGAACGCGGCGAGATCGACTTCTTCACGAAAGGCGGTGTGGCATGAGAGAGGCTCAGGCTGACGTCCTGGTGGTCGGGGGCGGCATGGGCGGGGTCGCCGCGGCGCTGGCCGCGCTGCGGCGCGGCCGGACCGTACTGCTCACCGAGGAGAGCGACTGGCTGGGCGGGCAGCTCACCAGCCAGGGTGTACCACCGGACGAGCATCCGTGGATCGAGCAGTTCGGTGCGACCCGCTCCTACCGCCGGCTGCGCGATTCCATCCGCGAGCACTACCGCACCTGGTATCCCCTGACCAGGGAGTCCCTGGCAGCGCCCGACCTCAACCCCGGCCGCGGCACGGTCAGCAGGCTCTGCTGCGAGCCCCGGGTGGCGGCCTTGGTGCTGGGTGCCATGGTCGGCCCCTACCTCGCGGCGGGCCGGCTGACGATCCGCTACCGGCACCGGCCGGTGGCGGCGGACGTGGACGGCGACCGGGTCACCGGCGTGACCTTCGCAGGCCCGAACGGGGAGCGGATCCATGCGCGGGCGCCGTACGTGCTGGACGCCACCGAGCTGGGCGACCTGCTGCCGCTGGCCGCGATCGAGCACGTCACCGGCTTCGAGTCCGCCAAGGAGACGGGCGAGCCCAGCGCCCCCGGCGAGGCGCAGCCGGCCAACATGCAGGCCTTCTCCTGGGTGTTCGCCGTGGAGCACCGCGACGGGGAGGACCACACCGTCGACCGGCCGCACGACTACGCCTTCTGGCGGGACTACCGGCCGCCGTTCTGGCCCGACCGGCTGCTCAGCCTGGTCGCGCCCGACCCGCGCACGCTGGAGCCGAAACCGCGCAGGTTCGTGCCGAACGCCCCCGCCGGTCCGGTCGTCGCCGACCAGAGCCGCGACCCCGGCGACACGGACCTGTGGGTGTTCCGGCGGATCGTGTGCCGCGAGGTGTTCGAGCCCGGCTTCGCCACCAGCGATGTCGTCATCGTCAACTGGCCGCAGATCGACTACCTGCCCGGCCCGCTGATCGGGGTGACGGATGAGCAGCGGGACGCGCACCTCGTGGGGTCGAGAAGCCAGGCGCTCAGCATGTTGTACTGGCTGCAGACGGAGGCGCCACGACCCGACGGCGGCACCGGCTGGCCTGGGCTACGGCTGCGTCCCGACGTCATGGGCACCGCCGACGGCCTGGCCAAGGCCCCCTACATCCGCGAGTCCCGGCGCATCCGCGCCCGCCGCACGATCGTGGAGCACGACCTGTCGCTGGCGGTGCGCGGCGAGCACGGCGCGGTCACCTACCCCGACAGCGTGGGCGTCGGCATGTACCGCATCGACCTGCACCCCTCCACCGGCGGCGACAACTACATCGACGTGGCCAGCTGCCCCTTCCAGATCCCCCTGGGAGCGCTGCTACCCGAGCGCGTGCGCAACGTGCTGGCCGCAGGGAAGAACCTCGGCACCACGCACATCACCAACGGCTGTTACCGCCTGCACCCGGTCGAGTGGAACGTCGGCGAGGCGGCCGGCGCGCTGGCGGCGCACTGCCTTGAGCACGGGCTGGAGCCCGAGCAGGTGCACGAGGACCCCGTGGCACTCGAACGTTTCCAGAGCGAGCTGGCCACCGACGGCTTCGAGCTCAGCTGGCCCCGCGTGCGGGGGTACTGACCGTGGCAGGACTGCTCGACGGGCTGGTCGTGCCGCTGGTCACCCCCATGAGCGAGCCTGGCCTGCCGTCGGCGGACGCCGGGGAGCCGCTGCTCCGGGCCATGGCACGCGCCGGGGTGCGGCGGCTGATGCTGCTCGGCAGCAACGGCGAGGGCCCGCTGATCCCGGTGGACCGGGCGGGCGCGTTCGTCGCCGGAGTGACCAGCCGCTGGCGTGACCTCGTCCCCGGCGGATCGATCCTGGTGAACGTCACGGCCGCGGGCACCGACGAGGCCCGGCGGCGGGCCGAGGACGCCGCCGCGGCCGGGGTCGACGCGCTCGTGCTCAGCCCGCCCACGTACTTCCGGCACCGCGACGACGAGGTCGTCGCCCACTACGCGGCGATGGCCGGCCAGGCACTGCCCGTCGTCGCCTACAACGCGCCGCGCTACGCCACGCCGCTCACCCCGGCGATCGTGGCGGCCCTGGCGGACCTGCCGCACGTGGTCGGCATCAAGGACTCATCCGGCGACCCGGACCTGCTGACCCAGCTGATCGCGGCGGCTCGCCGTCGGCCCGGCTTCCAGGTGAGCCAGGGCGACGAGCGGCACCTGGCCGGCGCACTGCGGGCCGGCGCCCACGGCATCACGCCCGGCACCGCCAACCTGGCGCCCCGCCTGGCCCTGGACCTGGTCACCGCCCGCGACAACGGCGCCGAGCTCGACCGGCTGCAGGACCTCACCACCCGTCTCACCCACATCCACGCGGTACGCCCCGGCGTGCCGTCCGTCAAGGCGCTCCTGGCGATGCGCGGGCTGTGCCCGCCGCACTCCGCCCCGCCCCTGGCTCCCTGCACATCGGACGAGATCGAGGAACTCGCCCGCGTCGTGGAACCGCTGACCCCCCACCTCCTCACCGACCCCGGGAGCACCACATGACCGACCCTGTCATCGGCCGCAGGGCCTTCACGCTGGGAATCGTCGCCGGCGCGGCCGTGGCCGGCGCCGCCGCGCCGGCCGCCGCGACCGGACGCGCCGAGCCGTTCTTCGAGGAGGCCACCCTGTGGGACTCCTCGGCAGGAACGCTGGCCAACTACCACGTGCACGGGCTCACCGTGCTGCGGGACGACACGATCCTGGCCTTCTGCGAAGGCCGCCACGAGGTCTGCGACGCGGGCCCGCGCAACCTGCTGCTGCGCCGCAGCACCGACCAGGGCAGAACGTGGAGCCCGACGCAGGTCGTGGTGCCATCGGTCGACGGGCAGTCGTGGGGCAACCCCGCGCTCGTCCACGATCGCACCACGGGCGAGGTGTTCCTGTTCTACAACCTGTCGGATCGCTTGCCGGGAAACACCTCCTGCTCCGGCGACACCGGAAGCCTGCACGTGATCTCCAGCACCGACGGCGGGCTCACCTGGGGGCAGCCCCGCGTGCTCGACGACCTGTTCGCCCCGTTCGACTACCAGTGGGCACTACACTCCCCCGGCCCCGGCCACGGCATCCAGCTCGATAACGGCCGGCTGCTGATGAACGTCGCCCACCGCCGTGTCATCGTCGGCAACACCGTGGCCGAGCGCATGTACGGCATCGCGTCCGTCTACAGTGACGACCACGGACGCACCTGGCAGGCCACCGGCGCGGTGCCGGTCTCCGCCGACTATCCCGTCAACGAGGCCCGGCTCGTGCAGCGCGCCGACGGGTCCGTGCTCGTCAACGGACGGGCCGCCGCAGGCGGCAACCGGCAGCGGATCATCTCGGTCAGCCACGACCGCGGGCTCACCTGGTCGCCGCCGAAGCTGGACGGCTCGACCGGGCAGTTCAACGCGGTGGACGCGGGCCTGCTCGGCTACTCCAGGGACCGCATCCTGTTCAGCCGCCCGGACGCGCCGGTGCGCTACAACATGACCGTCTCGGCCAGCTACGACGGCGGCCACTCCTTCCGCTACAGCCGGGTCATCAACCCCGGCCGCTCCTACTACTCCGACCTCGCCCGGCTGTCCGACGGCACCATCGTCCTCATCTACGGTTGCGACGGCGACATTGCCAGCTTCCCGCTCAAGGTGAACGTCTGCCGCTTCAACCTGGAATGGCTCACCCATGGACGCGACAGTACGGTGACCGGCCCGCGCATCAGCGAGCATGCCTTCGACCTCGCCCGCCTGGCCGGCGTCCGGCACTCGAGCGGCTCTGTCGCAGTCATCAGGGAAGCGACGGCCCGCCGCGGCGCCCGCGTGGTCTTCACCCCGGCCGCGCCCGGCGACCACCTGGAGTACCCCATCGCGGTCCCCCGCGGCGGCGAGTACGACCTCCTCCTGCGTTACTACCGCTCCCCCGACGGCGGCCTGGTCGGCGTGACCGTGGACGGCACGAACCCCCGCAACCACGTCATCGACACGACCTCGGAGCACGCAGAAGGCTACGACGTCCTGCTTCTCGGCACGATGCGGCTGGGCCCCGGCCGGCACACCGTGCGGTTCACCCTGGCCGGCGCGGGCCGCGGCGGCGGGCAGGCCATCTCCCTGGACGAGCTGAGCCTCATCCAGGCTCCGGCCCGGGCCGACGTCAACGAGGACGTCACCGTCGACAACGGAGCGCTCGGCTACACGGTGGTCTCCGGCACCTGGGCCTCGGGCACCGGCGTGGCCGGCTTCTACGGCGGCAACTACGCCTCCCACGCGCCCGGCGACGGCACCTCCACGGTCCGCTGGCGCCCGGCCCTTCCGGCCACTGCCCGCTACGAGGTGAAGGTCTCCTACACCGCCGCTTCGAACCGCTCCCGCACCGTCACGTACGTCGTCTATCACGGCGGGGGCAGCACGCCCGTCGCGGTGGACCAGACGGTCCGCGGCGCGCCCGACGCCCGCGGCGGCGAGTGGGTGTCACTGGGCACGTTCGACTTCGCGGCGGGGATCGGCGGCGCGGTCGAGCTCAGCGACACCGCAGGCGGCTACGTCGTCGCGGACGCCGTCCGCTTCTCGCGCCGAAGCTGACGCGATCCGCTCTTCGTCCGGCAGACGCCAGCCTTGTGATCGCGGACAAGAGGAACCAGGTCTAACCCGGCGGATGTTTCCGCCACGTTTCCCCGACGGGAAACGCCCGGGAAACACCGCCCCGGGTTGGTTGATCAGGCAGGACCGCAGGGTCAAGCCCGCCAAGCCCGAGGTGGCAGGCTTGCTATGCCTGTATGGCTGGGGACGAACGTCGGGATCAAGCGGGTGGCTGACGGCGTGGCCGCGTCCGCGCTGCCGCCCGTGTCAATCCCCTCAAACCGTGGAGACGGTCCTATGCCACAGCGGCCCTCAGCAGGGCCGATGAACCGCCCCGGCTTTGATGGAGACCTTGGTGTGTCCCGGGTTGAGTGGAGGCGGATTACTGGATTCTTGTGCCACTTGATGAGAGGAAAGTGGCATGGGACGACGGGGCTATCCGCCCGAG
>NZ_JBFANM010000128.1:0-21520 GCF_040674815.1 Nonomuraea sp. NPDC049709 | reverse complement strand
ACCGGCAGGTCGACCAGCTGCAGCGGCGTCTGCACGCCGAACAGGTTCACGACCGGCCCGAACGGCACGATCGAGAAGGCCAGGAACGCCGGCACGACCATGATGATCGGAGCCAGCAGGTAGAGCACCCGATCCACCGTGCGTGGGAAGAGGTCCTCCTTCAGGCCCATCTTGATCGCGTCGGCGACCGACTGCAGCAGGCCGAACTTACCGGCCCGGTTGGGCCCGTAGCGGTTCTGCATCCGCGAGATCAGCTTGCGCTCGAACCAGACCCCGAAGACGACTCCCAGCGCGAGGAAGAGGAACAGCATCACGGCCTTGACGATGGTGATCCACAGCGGGTCCTTGCCGAAGTCGGCGAGGGTGGGATCGGCCGCGAGAACGCCTGCCATGACGTGTTGCCCCTTCCTTCTCCGGCACTCGTTCGGTCCGGAGCGGAAGGTCACGCTAGCCGGTGTGCCGCTCGGTGTATTGAACGAATGCGAACAGCTGCTTCGGCGTCATCTGCGCCATCGCCCGGATCTCGCGGGTGAGGTGCGGCTGGTCGGCGTAACCGCAGGCGACGGCATCGCCCAGCGTGGCCGAGGGCCGTCTCAACGTGTCCACGGTCCGCTGGAACCGGGCGATCCGGGCCACCGTCTTGGGCGACAAGCCCACCAGCCGGCGGAATCCGAGCTCGATGTGACGGCGGCTGACGCCCAGCTCGTCGGCGAGGGATCCGATGGTGGGCGGGCCGGACGGCTCCTGCAGCCGCCACCAGGCGTGCATGATCAGGTCGTTGCGGCCGGCGTCGGGGCGCAGCCACGCCGTCAACCGCTCCTCCAGCAGTCTGAAGCGGTCCGCCCAGCTTCCCGGCGCGATCAGCCGGTCGGTCAGCTCCTCGGCACGGGCGCCGAGGAGCTCCTCCAGCCGCGTGGTGGTGCCGGCCACCTCGCGTACGGGCGTGCCCGTCAGCGCCGCCATCCCGGCGGGGGTGAGCCCGACCGCCACCCCGTGCCGCCACGGCGTACGGGCCGAGAACGTCGTGGTGGCGCGGGGACCGGTGACGATCGGTCCCATGCCGGTGAAGTCGATGATCAGGGTGGCCGCGTTGAGCGGCAGCATCCGGCTGGGCTCGGCGGGCTCTCCCGCCCGGGTGCGGAAGCCGGCCCACCCCAGCACGTACGGGCGCAGGTGCTGGGGTGGGAGGCGGCTGATCATCTGGTAGGGCTCCGCCTGGGGCTGCGTGGGCAGCGAATGGATCGCCATCACGCCAGCAAGCTTGCCCCAAGCCCACCGGCCCCGTGGCAGCGGCTCCCTCCCATGGGGGGTTGGGCTCTTCACCCTGCGTGACTTCGGGCAACCTGGGCAGGGAGTAGGGGAGGGCAGGGGGAGGCAACGATGGCACGCGGGAACCGGATCCGGGTACGCCGGGTCTACGAGGAACCGACGGCGGAAGACGGCGCCAGAGTGCTGGTCGATCGCATATGGCCGCGCGGGATCGCCAAGGCCGAGCTCGATCTCGACGAGTGGTGCAAGCAGGTCGCGCCCTCCCCTGAGCTGCGCACCTGGTACCACCACGACCCCGAGCGCTTCCCCGAGTTCGCCCGCCGCTACCGCGCCGAGCTGGCCTTCCCCGAGCGGGCGCAGGCCGTGGCGCACCTGCGCGAGCTCGCCGCCGACGGTGGGCTGACCCTGCTCACCGCCACCAGGGATGCCGAGATCAGCTCGGCGGCGGTGCTCGCCGACCTGCTCCGGGCCTGAGCCGTCGCCGACCTTGCTCCGTGCCGGGGAGCGGCTTCGCTAGGCCGGGATGGCGCCGAGTTGCCGCAGTTGCGAGAGGGTGTCGACGACCCCCCAGATCTCCACGACCCGGCCGCCGTCGAGGCGGACGATGAAGATCTCGTTGTACGTGATGGATCTGCCGGTCGGCGGGAGGCCCCTGAACTCGCCCAGGTGGGTCCCGGTCACCGTGTTCCTGGAGACGACCTTGTCCCCTTCGGCGATCAGATCCTCGATCGCGACGTGGATGTCGGGGAAGGCGCGGAGGAGCACCGCCCACACGTCCTTGAGCGCCTGCAGCCCCGTCGCCTCGCTCGGCACCGGCGCGTGGAACAGCACGTCCGGGGCGACGACCTCGTCGAACGTCTTCGAGATGATCTCCGCATCGCCGCTGTTGACGGCCTCATGGAAGTGCCGGAAGATCTCTTTGTTGCTGGTGGCCTGGGCTGCTGACATGGGGTTCCTCCTCGGGTCGAGACGAACGTTCGGGTGGTTGTCGCCGCTCGCATCGGGGCCGGCACGCATTACTTGCTGTAGTTCTTTCCGATGGGCCTGCCGGGGATCGGCTTGCCGATGAGAGCCACGGGCATGAACAGGCAGAAGTGGCCGATCGCCATGGTGAGCGTCCACAGCGCCTTGTCGTCGTAGTGGGCGCGGGCCCGGGCGAACAGCTCGTCGGGGACTCGCTCCCCGGACGGGTTCGAGGTGAGGACGGCCTCCACGAGCTCCAGCGCGACGCGCTCGGCGTCGGTGAAGTAGGGGGCGTCCCGCCAGGTCGCCACGGCGGTGATGCGCTCCTCCGCCTCCCCGGCCTTGCGGAGACTGTCGGTCACCCGGACAGCGTGGTACGTGCTGCCGACGATCTGCGCGGCGCGCAGCACCACCAGGCTGAGGGTGGCCGGCGGAACCGAACCGTTCCGGGTGGCCTTGATCACGCCTGCGGACAGCGCGGCCAGTTCGGGGAAGAACTGGGTGAGGTCGGGCAGACGCGACTCGGGCGTCTTGGCGGTCGTCGTGGGCGTGGACATGGTGAGGTCGTCCTTTCTCGGTCTCAGCGGTGCCTCACCAGTTCGACAACACAGCACCCCGGAATGTGAGGCGGCCTGCCGACCTCACAGTTCGCCGCGCTGTCTGGTCGAACTGGTGAGGGCAGTCACCACCGAGGGAGTCAGCGACACGATGGCCACCCAATCCGAGCCAGGACACGACGGATCCGATCCGGGCCTGAGCGCGATCATGAACGAGCGGCGCAAGCTGATCAATCTCGCGTACCGCCTCCTCGGCTCCCTGGCCGACGCCGAGGATGTCGTACAGGAGACCTACGCCCGCTGGTACGCCCTGCCGCAGCCGCAGCAGGACGCCATCGAGGTCCCCGGCGCCTGGCTGACCAAGGTCGCCGGCCGCATCTGCCTCAACCTGCTCTCCTCGGCCCGGGCCCGGCGGGAGACCTACGTGGGCGAATGGATCCCCGAGCCGCTGCCCGAACCCACCGAGTGGATCAACGCGCGGCCCGGCGGTGACCCGGCCGACCGGGTCACCCTCGACGAGTCCGTCAACATGGCCTTCCTCGTCGTGCTCGAGTCGATGACCCCGGCTGAACGCGTCGCGTTCGTCCTGCACGACGTCTTCAGCTATTCCTTCGCCGAGGTGGCCGAGATCGTCGGCCGTACTCCGGCGGCATGCCGCCAGCTGGCCTCCTCGGCCCGCCGTCGCATCCGGGCCTCGCAGCCTTCCGCGACCCCGGCAGCCCAGCCCACCGGCGTCGTCAGGGACTTCAAGCAGGCCTGGGAGGCCAAGGACATCGACGCCCTCATCGGCCTGCTCGACCCCGACGCCACGGTGATCGCCGACGGCGGCGGCGCCGCCGGCGCCCTGCTCCACCCGGTCCAGGGTGCCGAGCAGATCGTGCGCGCCCTGGTCACCCTCGCCGGCCGGCTCCGCCACCTGACGCTCCTGGAGCGAACGGTCAACGGCCGGCCCGGCCTGGTCGCCCAGCGTGACGGCGTCACCGTGACGGTGTACGCGTTCGACGTCGCAGGCGACCGGATCAAGCACATCTGGGCCATCCGCAACCCCGACAAGCTCCGGCCGTGGACGGCGGGACCACCCTGCGAGCGCACCTGACGTGAGAGATCAGCTCAGCATCCGCTCGATGAGGTCGGCGGCCCGCGTGGTGCCGCCTTCGGCTCGGGCCTCGGCCTGGAGCCGTGCCGAGCAGCGGGCGACCTGCGGGTCGGCGACCAGCTCGCCCAGGGCGGTCCGCAAGGACTCGGCCGTGGCGTCCTGGGTGTCGATGCGGCGGGCGACACCCAGCTCCACGAGACGGTCGGCGTTGAGGAACTGTTCGGCGGCCTGCGGAACGGCGATCATCGGCACCCCGGCCAGCAGCCCTTCGCCGCAACCGCCCATGCCGGCGTGGGTGACGAAGGCGTCGGCCTGTTCCAGGATCGCCCGCTGGGGCACCCAGGAGTGCACCTCGACATTGGCCGGGATGTCACCCAGCTCCCGCGCGTCGGTGTGCCGGCCGATCTGCAGGACGACGTGCCAATCGGGCAGGTCGCCGAAGGCCGCCAGGCACTGGCGGTAGAACTCCGGCCGGCGGGTGTACGCCGAGCCCAGGGAGATCAGCAGGACGTTCCCGGCATCGGCGGGACGCGTCCAGCCGTCCTCCTCCCCTCGCGGGCCGTAACAGGGGCCGACGAAGGTCACCCTTTCGGTGTCGACCTGGTCGGCGTGCGGTTGCATCGCTCGCGGGATCAGGGCCAGGGCCCGCGCGGGCAGGCCGGAGAAGGTGTCCACGTCGGTGGTGACGGCTCCGGAGTCGGTGAGCCACCGCGCGAACTTCGCCCGGTAGCCGTCGGCGCCGGGCAGTTGCCACAGGTGTGCCGCCACGTCCTGGTCGTAGCTCTTCCAGGCCACGAAGGTCGGGGACAGCTGTAGGACGGGGCGGTCCTGCGTTTCGGCGAGGGCGCGCGCGGCGTAGGCGCCGATGTCGTACAGGTAGAGGTCGGCGCGGTCGTGGTCGTAGGCGGCGTGCAGCTGCGGGAGGGCCTGAACGGCGTTGTCGAGGAAGAGGCCCATCGCGGCGATGGGGTCGTCGGGCCAGTTGTTGTCGGCGACCGGCAGCACGGAGGTGCAGGTGACCAGTTCGGCGCCGGTGCCGGCGATGAGGTCGCCGACCGCCGGGTCGTTGGCGTAGGTCACCCGATGGCCGCGTGCCACCAGCTCGCGGATGACCTCCAAGCTGGGCAGGACGTGGCTGACGGCGGGGATGCCGACCATGGCGATGTGGGCACGGCGACGGGGCATGGAAGATCACTCATTTCGGGCCCAGGGCGGGACGTACCGGACAGGACCGGGCTGATGGGGACGGGCTGATGGGGACGAGGCCCGCCTCACGTGCGACGGCTGTCCGGGGCGGCGGCTTCCAGGTCGGCGATGCCGCCCGACATGATCGTCCGTACGTGCTCGGTGATGTGCTCCGCCGGCCAGTCCCACCAGGCCACCGCCAGCAGCCGGGCGACGTCCTCGGCGCTGTAGCGGCTGCGGATGAGCCGGGCCGGGTTGCCGCCGACGATCCCGTAGTCGGGCACGTCCGAGGTGACCACGGCGCCGGCCCCGATGATCGCGCCGTGCCCAATCCGTACGCCCGGCATCACCGTGGCGCCGTAGCCGAACCAGACGTCGTTGCCGACGACGGTGTCCCCGCGGTTCGGCAGACCGGTGAGCAGGTCGAAGTGCTCGGACCACGAGCCGCCCATGGTGGGGAAGGGGAAGGTCGAGGGGCCGTCCATGCGGTGGTTGGCGCCGTTCATGATGAACCGCACCCCCGTGCCCAGCGCGCAGAACCTGCCGATGACCAGCTTCTCCGGGCCGTAGTGGTAGAGCACGTTGCGGGTCTCGAACGCGGTGGGATCGTCCGGGTCGTCGTAGTACGAATACTCCCCGACCTCGATCAGCGGAGACTTGACCAGCGGCCGGAGCAGCACCACCCGCGGCTGCCCGGGCATGGGATGCAGCACGGTCGGGTCAGCGGGGACAAGGGGTTGCATGGATCGTTTCCTCTTGGACTCTTGCGCATGGCGGGCGAACGCTTCGGAAGGGCAGTGACAAGGCCACTAATGCGACAGTTGCTACTTTAAGATGGTGTCATGACGCTGCTTGCTGAGCAAACGGGTTACGAGCGATGACTCCCGCGGTGCCACCGTCAGAGGACGGCGGCCCGGCGACCCGACGCCGCCCGGGTGGCCGTACCAGCCGCATCCGTGCCCAGGTTCTCGACGCGGTCCGCGCCGAGCTGGGGGAGCGCGGCTACGACGAGCTCACCATGGAGGCCGTCGCGGCACGGGCGGGCGTGCATCGCGCAACGGTCTACCGGCGCTGGCGGGACGTCGGGGGCCTGCTCGCCGACGTCTTCGCGGCGGCGGGCGACGATGACTGGCAGCCCCAGGACACCGGCTCCCTGCAGGGCGACCTGGCGGCGCTGAACCACGAGAGCCAGGCGTCCCTGACCGCGCAGCCGCCCATCGTCTCAGCCCTGATCGCCGCCTCGTTCCGCTCCGAGGAAGCCGCCCGCGGCGTGCGGCGGCTCTGGGAGGACCGGTACGCCCGCTGCGAGGTCATTGTCAGCCGGGCCGTGCGGCGCGGCGAGCTCCCACCGGACACCGACGCGCGGCGGCTGCTCGTCGCCGCCACCGCACCGGTGTACCACCAGCTGGTCCTACTCCGTACGCCACCCGACCCGGACCTGCCCGACCAGGCAGCCAGGACGGCCGTGCTCGCCGCCTCCGCCGGCGCCTTCGCTAGGCCGGCCACTGACCGGTGATCGTGTTGATCATCCTCGGCAGCATCCCCGCGTTGCGGGAGCCCCAGGAGGCCAACGGCGGCCTGACGGACTTCGACCTCTACGTGCCTGTCCTGATCTTGTTCAACCTGGCCATCCTGGCGATGACCGCCCTGCCGGCCTACGCGGTCGGGTGCGCGGTCGTCGCGGTCGGCTGGTTCCGCTGGGAATAGACTCGCCACGGTGGGAGGGGTTTTGAGCGGGCAGAGGCCACAGCCCAGGACCGCGGCGCGGGAACAGCCGCCGTTCTTCCTGGTCACCGTGGTGCCGTACACGTTGCTGGCCGGCCTCGTCGTCTTCATCGTGTTGGTGAAATACGCGCCGGGCGACGGTGCGGTGCTCGTCAACCTCGGCCTGTGCGGGCTGGCCGCGGCGTGGATGCTGGTCATGTTCACCCTGCGTCCCGCCTGGTGGGAGCGGCCACGGATCATGGTGGTGTTCTTCACCGGGCTGGTGGCGATCACCGCGATCCTGGTGGTGCGCGACCCCATGTTCGGGTTGTTCACCCCCGCCGCCTACATCTACGCCTTCACGGTCCTTCCCTGGCCGTGGCGGCTGTCAGGCGTGGCCGCCGTGGCGGTGCTGGCCGGCACCGCGCAGGCGTCCAGCGTGCCCAAGACGACCGCTGCCGGCCTGACGATCTACGTGCTCATCGTGGTCGTCAACCTCGTCATGATGTGCGTCACCGCCTGGCTCCTGCAGCTCGCGGAGGACGAGAAGAAGCAGCGCGTGCGGGCCCTCGCGGAGCTGAGCCGGACGAACCGCCTGCTGGAGGCGACGCTCGCCGAGAACGCCGGCCTGCACGCCCAGCTGCTCACCCAAGCCAGGGAGGCAGGGGTTCTCGACGAGCGGCAGCGGATGGCACGCGAGATCCACGACACGCTGGCACAGGGGCTCACCGGGATCATCACGCAGCTCCAGGCCGCCGAACAGATGCACGAGGTCCCGGCCCCGTGGCGCCGGCCCTTCGACGCCGTCAAGAGGCTGGCCAGGGAGAGCCTGGCCGAGGCCCGGCGCTCGGTCGACGCGCTCCGGCCCGAGCCGCTGGACACCGCGCGCCTGAGCGACGCACTCGCCGATGTCGCCGACCGGTGGTCCAAGCTGCACGGGCTCGCCGTCCAGGTCACGACGACCGGCACGGTGCGGCCGATGGCACCCGAGGCCGAGTTCGCGCTGCTGCGCACGGCACAGGAGGCCCTGGCCAACGTGGCCAAGCACGCGCACGCGACCCGGGTCGGGGTGACGCTGTCCTACCTGGAGAACGAGGTGGCGCTGGACGTACGAGACGACGGCAGGGGCTTCGATCCCGCCGGTCTCGAAGCCGGTACGGCGGCGGACGGCGGGCCGCAGCCGACCTCCCGCGACGGCGGGTTCGGCCTGACCATCATGCGGCAGCGCGTCGAAAGGCTGTCCGGGAGCCTGCGGATCGAGTCCGGGCCCGGCGCCGGCACCGGAGTCTCGGCCTGCGTCCCCACGCTGCCGGCCGGGAGCCGCACATGACCGATCGCACGGCTGATCCGGCCGCCGAGCCCCCGATCCGGCTGCTGGTCGCGGACGACCACCCCGTCGTCAGGGACGGGCTGAGCAGCATGTTCGCCTCCGCGCCGGGATTCGAGGTGGTGGGGGAGGCCGCGGACGGCGCCGCGGCCGTACGGCTCGCCAAGGAGCTCCAGCCCGACGTGATCCTGATGGACCTGCGGATGCCGGGCATGGACGGGCTTACCGCGATCACCGAGCTGACCAGGCTCGGCGTCACCTCGCGCGTACTGGTGCTGACGACGTACGACACCGACACCCACGTACTTCCGGCGATCGAGGCCGGCGCGACCGGCTACCTCCTCAAGGACTCCCCCCGGGAGGACCTGCTGCGGGGTGCGCGAGCCGCCGCCAGGGGCGAGAGCGTCCTGTCCCCGTCGGTGGCGGCGCGGCTGATGAACCGGATCAGGACACCCGCGCCGCAACTGCTCAGCCACCGCGAACTCGAGGTCCTCCAGCTCGTGGCGGCCGGCAACACCAACCGTGAGGCGGCCGCCCTGCTGTTCATCACCGAGGCCACGGTCAAGAGCCACCTGCTGAACATCTACGCCAAGCTCGGCGTGAACGACCGCGCCGCCGCCGTCACCGAGGCATTCAACCGAGGGCTGCTCGTCCCGCGAGCACCCGAACAATCCTGACCCGGGAACACCCGGTGTGGTGGTGCGGAACTGTCCGGTTACCGGCGTAACTCCTGATCAAAGAGAACCCATCTGCTGCCGCGGGTGCTGGCCGGGCTGATGGCGGAACGCGTCGTCCACGCCTAGCGTGACTCCCATGGAAATCACCATCCACACGACCTTCCTCCCGCACGACGACCCGGACGCCTCCCTGGCCTTCTGGCGCGACACCCTCGGATTCGAGGTCCGCAACGACGTCGGAAGCGGCAAGATGCGCTGGATCACGGTCGGCCCCAAGGACCAGCCCGGCACGTCCATCCTCCTCGGGCCGCCGGCCGCCGACCCCGGCATCACCGACGACGAGCGCCGCACCATCGCCGAGATGATGGCCAAGGGCACCTACGGCTGGATCATCCTGGCCACCGCCGACATCGACGGCATCTTCGAGCGGCTGGAGGCCGACGACGCCGAGGTCGTCCAGGAGCCGATCGAGCAGCCGTACGGGGTCCGCGACTGCGCCTTCCGTGATCCCGCCGGAAACCTGGTCCGCATCCAAGAGCTCCGCTGAGCCGCCCGGCGATCGCAGCCCTGAACCGCGCACCCGCGTACCGTGAGGTTCTGCCCGCCTCCCACTGGTCCCGGGACAATCGCCGCGACGAACAACCCCGCCGACATCGTCACAGATCCGGTAGCCGGCCGGTCTGAGTTGAGGAACGAATGCTGATTCGGCGCCGATGGACGGGCTGAGACGCCGGGCGGGCGGCCCGGCGGGTCGCTCAGCCTGGCAGGAATCGGTACCCGCCGATAGGGTCCGATCCTGTGGGCCGATTGAGGACCAATTCGGGGCCGGCCGAGGACCTGCTCATCGAGCTGGACCGTGATGCCGGGGTGCCGCTGCACCGGCAGATCGAGGCGTCCATCCGCGCCGGCATCCGGGCCGGCCGGCTGCGCGCGGGCGCGTCGCTGCCGCCCAGCCGCACGCTCGCGGCCGGCCTGGGGGTGTCACGCGGGGTGGTCGTGGAGGCCTACCAGCAGCTCGTCGCCGAGGGCTACCTCGCCAGCCGATCGGGCGGTTACACCCAGGTCGCCGCGTTGATGCCGCCGGCCGCCGCCGACGCGGGCCCCGCGGCTTCGGTGGCACGGCCGGTCGCGCGCGCAGCCGGCTTCAGGGTCGACTTCGGGTACGGGCGCACCGACGTGTCACAGTTCCCGCGGGCCGCCTGGCTGCGCTCGGTCCGCCGCGTGCTCACCACCACGCCCAACGACCGGTTCGCCTACCTCGACGGGCGTGGCGTGCCGGAACTGCACGGGGCCCTGTGCGACTACCTCAACCGGGTGCGCGGCACGTCGGCCGTCCCGGGCAACGTGGTGATCTGCAGCGGCTACGGGCAGGGCATCTCGCTGCTGATCCAGGTGCTCGTCCGGCACGGCGCCAGGCGGATCGCCCTGGAGGACCCGTCGTCCAACGACGACGCCCGGGTGCTGGCCGGCGCCGCCGGTCTGGATGTGGTCGGCATCCCGGTGGGTCCGGACGGCGTTCAGGTCGATGCGCTCCACCAGGCCGACGCCGATGCGGTCGTGCTCACGCCGTCGCACCAGTGGCCCACCGGGGGAGTGCTGTCGGCCGCGGCGCGGGCCGAGGTGATCCGCTGGGCGAAGCGCCGCGGCGCGATCGTGATCGAGGACGACTACGACGCGGAATACCGCTACGACCGGTCGCCGGTGGGCGCCATGCAGGGCCTGGCGCCCGATCATGTCGTCTACTGCGGTACGGCCAGCAAGACGCTCGCGCCGGGGTTGCGGCTCGGCTGGCTGGTGCTGCCTCCCCACCTGGTCGCCGACGTCGCCGAGGCGAAGGTGCTCGCCGACCGCGGTTCGCCGGTCATCGACCAGTTGACGTTCGCCGACTTCCTCGCGCGCGGCGAGTTCGACCGCCACCTGCGCCGGATGCGTCCGGTGTACCGCCGCCGCCGCGACGCGCTGCTCGGCGCCCTGCGCACTCACCTGCCCGAGCTGCACCCGGCCGGGGTCGCCGCCGGGCAGCATGTGGTCGCCTGGCTCCCGCCCGACCTCGATGAGACGGCGGTGGTGACGGCCGCCGCGCGGCGCGGGCTCCGCATCCACGGCGTCGGCCCGTACCGGATCTCCGGCACCGGACCGGGCGGCCTCATCTTCGGCTACGCCATCCTCGGCGAGAGCGCCATCGCCGAGGGGGTCTCGCTGCTGGCCAGGGCCATCCGGGAGGTACGGGGACCCTGATCCCGCGCGGGCGGCACATCCGAGGACATGCGCGTCAGCGCGCCGGGCGGATGTTCTGGTTCAGGTGGAACACGTTGGCCGGGTCGTACGCGGTCTTCACCGCGGTCAGCCGGGCCAGCTTCGCCGCCGAGTACGCCCGCCGTACGCCGCCCTGCCCGTCGGTCAGCTCGTCGGCCGTCAGCGAGTTGACGTACACCCCACTCGCGTACGGCTCCAGCGCGGTCCCGGCGGCGCGGGCGGCATCCATCCTGATGTCGTCCTCGGCCGGGTCGGTCCACCGCGACCCGGCACCGAACTCGAACATCGTCCCGCGATGGCTGAACGCCGCGTCGGCCTCCGGCACCTCGGCGATCGCGCCGCCGTGCGCCTGCAGGCCGACGCCCGGCAGGTACGGGCTCGCGCTCAGGTCGGTGCCGCCGCGCAGCAGGAACGCCTCGATCGCCGAGGTCGGGAATCGCCGCAGGTAGTGCCCCTTGGAGTAGCGGCGGTAGGTGTGGCCGCCGGTGGAGTCGTCGCGTTGCTGCAGTTCGAGGTAGGACGGTGTGGTGACGCGGGAGGCGACGGGACGCCCGAGCGCCCGCATCGCGGGGAGCAGCCGGCGGCCCTCGGCCGGGTCGCCGACCCACACGTACCCCAGCGTGGCGATCGGGCCGGTGGGGCCGCTGCCGACACTGGCGGTGAACGTCGCCTGCCGGGGCGCGACGGCGTTCAGGTCGCGCCAGCCCTCGATGACCGGGACGGCGTCCTCGGCGCGGAAGTCGAACTCGGCGACCAGGGTCCGCGTGCCGGTGCGATGCAGCTGGAACTCGAACTCGGTGACGATGCCGAAGTTGCCACCACCGCCGCGCAGGCCCCAGAACAGGTCGGGGTTCTCGGTGCGGCTCGCGGTCACCAGGTCCCCCTCGGCGGTGACCATCGTGTACGAGATGACGTTGTCGCAGGCCAGGCCGTACTGGCGGGCCAGCCAGCCCATGCCGCCGCCGAGCGTGAGCCCGCCGACGCCGGTGTGCGAGACGTTGCCGGCGGTGGTGGCCAGGCCGTACGCCTGGGACGCCCGGTCCAGCGCGCCGAGCAGCGCGCCGCCCTGCACCCGGGCCCGGCGACGGGCCGGGTCGATCCGCACGCCGCCCATGGGCGTCAGGTCGATCATGAGACCGTCGTCCGGCACGGCGAAACCGGCGACGTTGTGGCCGCCGCAGCGCACGCCGATCTCCAGGTCCAGTCCCCGGGCCATCCGCACGGCGGCGACCACGTCGGCGACGCTCGCCGCGCGGACGATCATGCGTGGTCGCCGGTCGATCATGGCGTTCCAGACGGTACGGGCGGTGTCGTAGCCGGCGTCGCCAGGCGTGAGGAGCCGGCCGTCGAAGCGGGTCGCTGTCGTTGTCATGCACTCAGCCTGGCAGGAATCGGTACCCGCAATGAGGTCCGATCCTGTGGGCCGATTGAGGACCAATTCTGGATTGCTCATGGCGTCCGCACGCTGAAGGGGCGTACCTGCCCTGCGAAGAACGCAGCGGTCGGTTGACCTGGAGGGTCGTCGAAACAGCCCGGCCGTCACAGTCCGCGGTCATGACGGCATGCGGGTCGGATTGCCGGCGAGCACGCAGGCAACGGGCGGGTCGAGCTCAAGGGTCTCGACCCGGAGATGGGTGAAGCCGGCCTGGGTGAGCAGGTCCTGGAGTTCCTGGGCGGCCCGGGCCGT
This sequence comes from Nonomuraea sp. NPDC049709, assembly GCF_040674815.1. NCBI lineage: Bacteria > Bacillati > Actinomycetota > Actinomycetes > Streptosporangiales > Streptosporangiaceae > Nonomuraea > Nonomuraea sp. NPDC049709. The sequence goes on along the minus strand of NZ_JBFANM010000128.1, from coordinate 8,799 downwards.
GGTGTCCCGGGTGGCACCGGGGCAGCGGGGCTGGCTGACGAGCGCGATGCGTCCCGCGGGGCGCAGCAGGCGGCGCAGCTCGCGAAGCCGCTGCACCGGGTCGGGCCAGAACCCCACGGAGTTGACGGCGAGGATGGCGTCGAGCGGATCGCCGAAGCTCGGCAACCGCTCCACGGAGGCGTGCGCGAGGTGCACGCGGCCGGCTCGGACGGCGGCGGCGTTGCGGCGGGCGGCCTGCCGGACCATGGCCTGCGAGTGGTCGACGCCGAAGACGTGGCCCCGGGTGGCGCGGCCGGCGAACTCGGCGATGGCGACGCCGGGACCGAAGCCGATCTCGAGCACCCGGTCGGTGGGCTGCACGTCCAGCAACGACACCGCCCAGATGTTGCGCTGCCGGTTGGAGGGGCGGTGGGCGAACATCCAGCCGATCGCCCACCCGAGGATGCCCCGGGGGTGGTGCGCCTGGCGCACCAATCTTCTGAGCGCGCGTTGCTTGAGAGAGGTACCTGCTGTCTGCATGATCGCAGTCAACGGCTTCAAGTACGCTTGAAGTCAAATGGACGAGCAGCTGACGATTGGTGAGCTGGCGAGCCGCACGGGTGTCGCCACCTCCGCCCTGCGCTACTGGGAGGAGCTCGGCCTGCTCCCGGCACCGGCCCGGGTCTCGGGCCAGCGGCGTTATCCGCCATCGGCGGTCCAACTGGTCGGTGTGGTGGTGTTGCTGCGAGATGTCGGTTTCACGTTGCGGGAGGTCAAAGCGTTCATCGCGTCTCGCTCGCCGGCCGGCGACGGCTGGCGGGAGCTGTACCAGCGCAAGCTCGCCGAGCTGGAGCGACGGATCGCCCAGGCCCAGGTGGCACGCACCGCCATCGCCCACGGCCTGGCCTGCCCGCACCAGGACATCTTCGAGTGCTCCCACTTCACCAGCGGGATCGCGGCGCTCCTGGCGGGATCGACGCTCGAAGAGGCGCACGAGCAGGTTCATTCGCACTGACCCTGCCGTCGAAGACCGCCGGCCTCACCGCCGGCGCGCGAGGCCGTACGATGCCTCCGGCAGCCCTCAGCCGAGCTGTTCGGCCAGTCCGACGACGATGCCCTCGGGGCCGCGGACGTAGCAGAGCCGGAAGCTGTCCTCGTACTGCGCCAGCTCGCCGACGAGTTCGGCGCCGTGGGTGCGCAGGCGGGCAATGACGTCCTCGATGTCGTCGACGGCGAACATGATGCGGCGAATGCCCAGCGTGTTCGCCGGCGCGTCCTTCGGCACGACGCTGATCGCCTTCGGCTTGTGGAACTTCGCCAGCTCGATCCGGCCGTGGCCGTCCGGGGCCCGCAGCATTGCGACGTCCTCCCGGACGTCGTCGATCCCGATGACACGCTCCACCCAGCGTCCCTCGATCGGTGCCTTGGCCTCCAGCTCCATGCCGAGTTCGACGAAGAACGCGATAACAGCGTCGAGGTCGTCGACAACGATGAGGACGTTGTCCATCCGCCGGATCGTCATGCTGGTTCTCCTTGGTGTCGTACGGCCACGGTGGCCGCATCCACCCGTGAGACGGAGCCGCCAGGCCGTTCTCGACATCCTCGGCGACATCTTCTTCGGGAATTTCCGGGGAGACCCGAAGCGATCCGGCCCGCATTTAAGGTTCGCTTGCGTATCTTATCGCGGTGATCTACGGTGTCTCCCTATTAGATACAGCTGCGTACTCTACGACGGCGATCCCTTCCCTCCAGAGACAGGACGTGCCCCATGACCGAGAAATCCGCGAGCGTGAGCACCGCGACGATGCGGCGGATCCTGCCCGCGGAGATGGTGGAGCGCGGACGCGACCCGTTCGATCCGCCGCCCGGCCTGCGGGGACAGGGCGCGGTCCGGCCGCTGGACCTGCTCAATGGCGCTCGGGCGTGGCTGGTGACGGGGTTCGAGGAGGCCCGTACGGTGCTGTCGGACGCGCGCTTCAGCGCCGACAAGATGCGCCACCGGGACGCGACGTCGCTGCGGCCGCACGAGCCGGCCGAGGCGAAGGCGGAGCGGGAGGACGGGATCTTCGTCTTCATGGACCCGCCGGAGCACACCCGGCTGCGGCGCTCACTGACGGGACAGTTCACGGTGCGGCGGATGCGGGAGCTCGAGTCGCGGGTGAGGGAGATCGCGGTCGAGCACGTCGAGGCGATGAAGGCGGCGGGCACGGAGGCCGATCTGGTGCCGGCGTTCGCGTTGCCGCTGCCGTCGCTGGTCATCTGCGAGTTGCTGGGCGTGGACCACGCCGACCGCGCGGAGTTCCAGCAGCGTACGGCCGTCGGGCTGAACGCGAGCTCGACCCCGCGGGAGCAGGCCACGGCGCGCGCCGAGCTGTACGCGTTCATGCGGCGGCTGGTGGCCGCCAAGCGCTCGACCCCCGCCGACGACCTGCTGTCCGGCCTCGTCCACGACACCGACCCGGCCCTGACGGACGCGCAGCTGGTGGATGTCGCCCTCCTGCTGCTCACCGCGGGCCATGAGACCACGGCGAACATGCTGGGCCTGGGCACGTTCGCGCTGCTGGAGCACCCGGACCAGCTCGCGGCGCTACGCGCCGATCCGGGCCTGATCGACAACGCGGTGGAGGAGCTGCTGCGGTTCCTGTCGATCCTGCAGCTCGGGGTCAGCCGGGTCGCCACCGAACCGGTGACGCTGGGCGGTGTGGACCTCCCCGCCGGCGCGACCGTCGTGATCGCCACGCCCGAGGTCAACCGGGACCCCCGGCACTGGGACGACCCCGACACGCTCGACGTGCGCCGTCCGCGGACTCCGCACCTGGCCTTCGGGCACGGGGTTCACCAGTGCCTGGGGCAGCAGCTGGCCCGGATCGAGCTGCGGATCGGGCTGGGCGAGCTGCTCTCCCGCCTGCCGGGTCTGCGCCTGGCGGTGCCGGCCGAGCAGGTCCCGGTACGCGACGAGATGCTCATCTTCGGCGTACGTTCGCTGCCGGTCACCTGGTCGTGAGACGGCCGGCGCCGTGCCGCCACGGCTTGCCATGTCAGGCGCCGGCGCCGCCGTCGACCGGCACGATCGCGCCGGTCACCATCGAGGCACGGTCGCTGAGCAGCCACGCGGCCACCTCGGCCACCTCGCGCGGCTCGGCCATGCGGCCGAGCGGGGTCGCCGCGTTGTTGCGCTCGATGATGCCCGGGGACACCGCCTCCCACGCGTCGATCATCTCCGTGGCGGTGCCGCCGGGGGTGATGCCGTTCACCCGGATGCCCTGGCGGCCCCAGGTCGCGGCTGCCGTCTCGGTGATGCTGTTGAGCGCGCGCTTCATGGCGCCGTACGCGGGGAGGGCGGGGTTCGCGCGGCGGCTGCCGATGCTCGAGGTGTTGACGATGGCCCCGCCACCGTCCCGGCGCATGAGTGCGGCCTCGGCGGTCATGGCGGTCCAGTGCGCCCGGAAGTTCACCGCGAACTGCTCGTCGATGTCCTCGTCGCTCGTGGTGTCGAGCGGGCCGGGCTGCTGGATCGCCGCACCGTTGTTGAACGCGCCGTCGAGCCGTCCGTGCAGCTCCTCCACGCGGTCGACCGCGGCGCGGATGCTCGCACGGTCGGCGAGGTCCACGGTCACCGCGTCCGCGACGCCGCCGTCGGCACGGATCTCGGTGACGATCCGCTGGAGGGCGTCGGTGCCGCGGGCGGCGAGCACGACGGCGGCCCCCTCGCGGGCGAAGAGCCGGGCCGCGGCCGCCCCGATGCCGCGGCTGGCGCCGGTGATGAACACGACCTTGCCGGTGAGCAGGCCGATGGGTGCGATATCGATGTCGTTCGTCATGCCGACAGTGTCAGGCCGGCGGCCAGGCCGGATGCAGGCACAGACGGTACCAGGATCCATCGCCGCACAGCGTGCAGACTTGGGGGTATGGACAAACAGGAACTCGGTGCGTTCCTCCGCAGCCGACGCGAGCGGCTCCGGCCGGAGGACGCCGGCCTGCCCTCGGGCCCGCGACGCCGGACACCGGGTCTGCGCCGCGAGGAGGTGGCGGTCCTCGCGCACATCTCCACGGAGTACTACATCCGGCTCGAACAGGGCAGGGCGCCGCGACCGTCGGGCGGGGTCCTCGCCGGGATCGCCGGCGCGCTGCGGCTCACCGACGCCGAATCCGACCACCTGCACGTCCTCGCGGGCACCGCGCCGAGCGGTGCCGGACTGCATCGGCGCGACGTCCGCCCGAGCATCCTCGCGCTCCTCGAGCGGCTGCCGCAGACGGCCGCCTTCGTGATATCGGCCGCGTTCGAGGTGCTCGCGTGGAACGACCTGGCGGCCGCGCTCATGGAGAACTTCGCCGAGCTCGCCCCGCGGGACCGCAATCTCGCGCGCCGCGCCTTCCTCGGGCCGGCGCGCGCCGACGCGACGCTGTACGGCATCTCCGACGCCGCGGAGTTCCGGCACCACGTCGTCATGGAGCTGCGCTCCACCCTCGCCCGGTACCCGTCCGACCCCGCGGTGGCCGAACTCGTCGACGAGCTCCGCGACGCCAGCCCCGAGTTCGCCCGGCTGTGGGAGCGGCACGACGTACAGGCCGCACCGACGCTCACGAAGACCTTCCGTCACCCGGTCGTCGGGGAGATCACCGTCGACTGCGACACGCTCACGCTCAAGGACCGCGACCAGCACCTCGTGCTCTACAGCGCGCCGCCAGGCTCCCCTGCCGCCGAGGCTCTGGCCCTTCTGAACGTACTCGGCGCCGAGGCCGGCGACTATCTGCGGTGAGCGGTCGATCAGCTTCGCTCCTCAGGCGCGAACCCAATCGCGATTCTCGCGCAGGACGGCGAACCCGGCCGATCGATAGAGCGCCACCGCCGCCTCGTTCGTGGACGGTGTCACGACGGCGACCGCGCTCGCACCCCGATCGGCGAGAGCCGCGCACGCGCCCAGCACGGCATCGCGCCCGTAGCCGTGCCCGCGATGGTCCGGATGCGTGCCGACCGGCTCGAGCAGCCCGCACCTGCCCAACCCCGCGAACCATCCGGTCGCCGCGGCCGCGGGCTCCCCAGCTGGCGTACGCACGAGCGCCTCCACGGCCAGCCCGCCCGCCGGCGACCGCTTCATCGTGCGCCAGCGCTCGACGGTGAACGTCGATCCCGCGAACGCGGACCGCTGCACCAGCACCCGGTCGGCCGCACCGTCCGCACCGACCGGTTCGGCCCGGCTCGACACCGGCCGCGGGGTCCACGACATGACGAGCCACGACTCCTTCTGATCGAGCTCCCACCCGGGCACAGGCAGACCGTCGGACTGATCGTTGCCGGGCTCGAGCAGCTCCTCGGCATCGGCCGCGAGCGCCCCGAGATCGGTGCCCGGCGCGGCGGTCACGCGCAGCACGGGGCCGTCGAAGAAGCCGGCTGCCACCGGTTCCCCACCATCGGTCCAAAGAAGAACGGCCGCGTCGTCGAACCGCAGATACCACCCCACGTCCCCGGGATGGAGGCCGCCGCCCGGGGCATCGACCGGCGTCCACTCGCTCAGAGCGCGCAGCGCCGGGCCGGTTTCGGCAGGGGTCAGGCGGCGCCGCGCGAGCGAGATCATGAACGGCAGACTAGCCAGCGCGCCGCAACGTCTCAAAGGCTTTTGACCAGGCTCCGCGACCACGGCACCATGGCCACCACGCACAGCCGACGCTCGACCCCAGGCTGAGGCTGTTCAGGGTGGCCGGCGATGCGGAACGCCTCCAGCGCAGGGGGCATCCCCCCGTTTCCGTGATGGGCCGCGAACCACTTGAATTCCGCGAAGTGGGGTAGAACGTCCGCCGTGGGATCCACGGTCACCGTCCCCCAGACCCGCACCATGAGCGGCGAGGAGCTGTCCGCCGACGATGCGTGGGAGACGCTGCGCAAGTACGGCGGCTGGCACTTCGTGCACGACTCGTTCGTCAGGTTCCGCTACGGCGATGGCATGAGCCACTCGCGGGCTCTGGCCTTCCAGATCTGCCTGGCGATCATCCCCGGCGCGATCGCCCTGGTCGGTTTGAGCGCGGTCACCCATCAGGAGGAGCTGGGCCGGGTGCTGCGGCTCACGCTGAGCGCGCTGGCGCCCGGGAGCGGCGCCGAGGCCGTGATGCAGGTGCTGCAAGGCGGGAACGGCACCCGGGACGAGCTGGCGCTCTGGCTCGGCCTGGCCACCACGCTCGCCGCGCTGGCCAGTGCGATGGCGCAGTTCGAGCGGGGGGCGAACCGGATCTACGGCATCGAGCGGGACCGGCCGTTCCATCGCAAGTACGCCCGGGCGACCGTGCTCGCGCTGACCGCCGGCCTCTGCATGATCACCGGGTTCACGGTCCTGGTGAGCGGTGGTGAGCTCGGCGACGCGCTGAGCGAGACGTACGGCTGGGGCGACGCGGGACGCCAGGCCTTCGCGTTCGTCCGCTGGCCGCTCGGCTTCCTGCTCGCGCTCGCCTCCACGGTCACCCTGTTCAGGGCCTCGCCCAGGCGCAGGCAGCCCGGGCATACGTGGCTGGCCGCGGGAGCGCTGGTGGCGCTGGGCTTATGGACACTCTTCACCCTGGCCCTGGCCCTCTACACCGAGTACAACAGCACGTTCGGCGACACGTACGGGCCGCTGACCGCCGTCATGGCGCTGCTGCTGTGGTCGTTCCTCAGCTCGATCGCGCTCTTTCTGGGGATGGCGTTCGCGGCCCAGCTGGAGGCCTGCCGTGCCGGCTGCGTCGAGCCCGCACACCCGGATTCCGGGCCCACCGCGGAGGAGGAGCGCGAGCCCCTGGTGGGCGAGGTCGGAACGGCCGTGATCACCGCCGTCGGCGGGCTGGTCGGCCGTCGCCGCAGGCGAAGGCGGGTGAGCCGCCCGGACGCCTGAGCCTCCTGCACGCCGGCGTGGCCACCTGGCAGCAGGTCGGCGCCGCCCTCGGCCCGCACGCCCAGGCCGGAGACGGCCACCTCGATGCCGTCCACCGGCGACAGCAGCCCGGCCAGCGCTCCGCGAGGAGAACCCGGGTCACGATCACGCCCGCGCAACACCGCTATAGTGCTGATCGCGCCCGATGCCGGGGCCGTTCTCGAGGGAGGTGTGCAGCAGATGCGCAGGACCGTTCAGCGGCGAAACCGCAGCCCTGTTCCCACCCACCTCCCCAAGCCGGAGACATCGTGTCGATTCGCATCACCCCGCTGACAGACCCCCACCCCACTTCCTCCAGCCGCCGCCTGGCCTGGCTGGCCGCGCTGCCCGGCGGCGTGCCCGCCGGATCGGCGTTCCTCCGCCTGTTCACCAGGGCGGGCCAGGAGCACCTGGCCGAGCTCGAGCTCCAGGTCCACCCGGCCGAGCGGCGTAGCGGCGTCGGGTCCGCCCTGCTGACCACCGCGCTGGCCGCGGCCCGGGTGGAAGGCCGGCGCCGCGTCATCGCGGAGGCGGAGCCCGGTGCGCCGGGGGAGGCGTTCCTGTCGGCGCGCGGCTTCCGCAAGGTTCTGACCTTGACCTACGCGCGGCTGCCGCTGGCCGGGGCCGACCTGGCCGGCCTCAAGGAGCTCGTACGCAGCCCGCACCCCGGCTACCGGCTGGCCGCGTGGGACGGCGTCGTGCCGGACGAGCTGGCCGAGACGTTCGCCGCGTCCCGCCACGCCATGGACGACATGCCGATGGACGAGGTCGACTACGGCACCGTGACGTGGGACGTCGACCGGGTACGCGAAGCGGCGCGGGCGATCGAGAGCCGGGGCGAGCAGCTCCACACCGTCGTCGCCGTCGCCGAGTCGGATGGCTCCATCGCCGGTTTCACCGAGCTGGTCGTCCCCGGGGACGGCAGGGGCGATGCCCAGCACTACGGCACCGGGGTGCTCCCCGCGCATCGCGGGCACGGCCTGGCCCGCTGGATGAAGGCCGAGGCCGTCCGCCAGGCCCGCGAGCGCTACCCGGAGCTCGACGGCTTGCTGACCGACACCGCCGACGGCAACCGCCACATGCGGGCCGTCAACGACGCGCTCGGCTACCTGCCGACCCACAAGAAGGTGACGCTGCAGCTCGACATGTGACACCCCCGGCAGATCCCGCGCGACCGCGTACCGAGGCGGAGCCGGTGTCCGCCACGGGTTGAGCCGTGGGTGCCGGTCAGCCGCGCGGGGTGAACTGGTTGAGGTTGTAGATGCCGAGCGTCTTCTCGATGTCGGCGACCTGGTTGACGACGCCGGTGAAACCGGCCGCGCCGAACCGGCGGTGCTCCTCGTCCTCGAAGATGTCGGCCATCTCCAGGAACTCCTTGGTCGGGACCACCTCGCGCAGCGCCGGGAAGACGACGGTGTCCTCGCGGGCCTCGTGCGGCTCGTACATGCGGATGAACGCGCTCATGTCGGCGACGAGGCGCTGATGGGCCGGACCGGGCGAGGCCGTGGGCGTGGCGCCGCCGGTGGCCGCGATGATCCGGCCGGTCACGACGCGCCCGCGCCGGTGCTGCAGCAGGAGCACCGGGACGGTGTCGGTCAGCTTTCCCGCCTTGACCAGGCGCGGGAACACGTACCGCTCCTCCAGCTGCTCGTGGTAGTCCTCGATGAAGCTGCGGATGATGCGTGCGCCGGCGTTCAGCGCCTGGGCCGGCACCTGCTCGCCGGCGTTGATCCGCCGGATGCCCTCCCGGTAGATCAGCAGGATCCGCTTGAGCACGCCGTGCTCGCGCATCAGATCCTCCGGCGGCGTCACCGGCGCCTGGTCCACCTGCTGGGTCGCCCCCGGCGTCGGCGTCGACGCCGGGGGCGACCCCGCGGCCGGCAACTTGCGCATGACCAACATTCACCCGCAAAACACCACGAACACGCCCCCCGCCAGGGCG
>NZ_JBFANM010000127.1:2722-21976 GCF_040674815.1 Nonomuraea sp. NPDC049709 | reverse complement strand
CGTTCGTTGTGTCTTAATTCTTTCAGCCGTTCAAGTCCCTGTCAAATTGACCGGACCCGCTCGACCTGCAGGAATTAAGCCGCGCCCCCTTTCGGGGACAACCCCTCTAACTTACCAGCCCATCCGAACAGATGCGAAACCATCCAAGGATGACCCTGAAGGTAGTGGGATTTGCCGGGCATCTTCGAGGCTCTGGGAGCCCCCTCGATCGCCCTGCGGGAAGCAACTCTAGCAGCCTGACGCACCCACTCAGGCCTACTCAGGTAATCAGGAAGTTCTTCCCTCACCACCGGACCCTCAAACCTCTCCCATCGACCTCCTGGACGACACCCGGGGTCAAGCGGTCGGCAAGTCATCCGCAATCGTCCCCAGATACGAAGTACCTACGAGCAGACTGCGCTCTCGGAGGTGGCCGCAATGACCCGGTCGGAGTTCGACGACATCCGCGCGTTCCTCGCCGATGAGGCGACGCACGCCGGAGATCTGCTGCGAGTCGCCAGGACTCTGATCGACGACTTGGAGCACGCCCGCATGCGCGAGGCCGTCCTGCGCACTCACTACCTGCGCCTGCTGACGGCGGCGCGGGCGACGGTGGCGGCCGAAACTGTGGATGCGCCCGATCCCTTGGCGTTCATCAAGCATGAGCTGGGCGAGCGCGGCCAGCTGCCGGAGGACGGGGAGGCCGTGCAGCGCATCCTGTCCGACGCCCGTACGGCGGCCGCGCTGCTGGCCTGTCTGGAGGAGCCGGTCCCGCAGCGCCCGCGCCGCATGCGCGTGCGCCGCTGCGTCGGAACCGGCCGCACCCTTCCCCGATAGCCCCCCGCGCAAGCAGCCGGGCAAGGCGTCGTTGCCGCCCGCTGACGCGATGCCGACTTCCGACATACCCGCCCTTGGCGGACCGCCTGTAAGACTTCGCATATGTGGCAGCGGGGGCTGAACTGGGCGGCAGTCGTCTTGGTTGGGATATTTGGCCTGATGTGGGTCGGCATCGTGATTTATGCCGATCAGGGGTCATCCCTCTGGATGCGCATCGTGCAAGTCGTCTTCGGGCTCCTGCTGCTGGGCTGGGCCGTTCAGCGAGCGGTCCGGATGGTCAGCAAGGCGTGAAGAGCCATGGAAGAAGACAACATCTATCGCATCAGCCGCGACATGGGTGACGATCCACAGATTTCGCTCGTGGACATGTACCAGGACAGGCTCCCCTACCGGCACCGGATCGCCGAGATCGACGACGAGGTCTCACGGGGGATCTCCCGATGGGTACGTGAAGAGGACCCACGCGAGTCCGACACCTACGTGAACCCGTTCGAAGACCCCGGACCCTACGTCGACGAGGACGGCTGGAACCGGTAGCCCATCCCCGGCTCGGTCAGCAGGTGCACCGGATGCGCGGGATCGCGTTCGAGCTTGCGCCGCAGCTGAGCCATGTACTGGCGCAGATAGTGCGTCTCCTTCAGGTAGGAGCTGCCCCAGACCTCGGTCAGCAGCTGGCGCTGGCTGATCAGCTTGCCGGGGTTGCGCAGCAGGATCTCCAGGAAGTGCCACTCCGTCGGCGTCAGGCGTACCCCTCCCGAGATCGTCTTGTCGGCGAGATCGACGACGTGGTCGCCCACCTGCACCGTCGCGTTCTCCCCGTCCTGCTGCCCCGTGCGGCGGGTCACCGCGCGCACCCGCGCGAGCAGCTCGTCGATGCTGAACGGCTTGGTCACGTAGTCGTCGGCGCCGGCGTCGAGGGCGTCCACCTTGTCGGTGCTGTCGGCGCGCCCGGACAGGACGATGATCGGGATCGACGTCCAGCCGCGCAGGCCCTGGATGACCTCCACGCCGTCGAGATCGGGCAGGCCGAGGTCGAGGATGACCAGGTCGGGATGCCAGTCGGCGGCCAGGCGCAACGCCGTGCCGCCGTCGGGCGCGACCTCGACCTCGTACTGCCTGGCCGCCAGGTTGACGCGCAGGGCCCGCAGGATCTGCGGCTCGTCGTCCACCACGAGCACGCGCGTCACGTGGCCCGCCGCAGCGAGATCGTCATGGTCAGTCCTCCTCCGGGCGTGTCCTCAGGGACCAGCGTGCCGCCCATCGCCTCGGTGAGGCCGCGGGAGAGCGCCAGGCCGAGCCCCACCCCCGCGTGGTTGTGGCGATCACCGAGCCGCTGGAACGGCAGGAACACCCTTTCATGCGCATCCGCCGGAATGCCGGGGCCCCTGTCGACGACCCGGATCTCCACGTACTCGCCGTGCCAGCTCGCGCTGACGAGCACGGGCTCGCCGTCCCGGCTGTAGCGGACGGCGTTGGCCATCAGGTTGACGAGGACCCGTTCGAGCAGCGCGGGGTCGGCCTGGAGCTCCGGCAGCTCCGGCGGGATGTCGCTCACGAGACGGTCGCGCACGGGGCCGAGGTCGTCCACGGCATGCGGCAGGACGTCCTCGATCGCCACCGGTTCGAGCCGCACGCCGAGTGCTCCGGCCTGGAGGCGGCTCATGTCGAGCAGATTCGAGACGAGCCGGTTCAGCCTGATCAACGACTCGTCGGCGGTGGCGAGCAGCTCGGCGCGATCCTCGTCCGACCAGGTGACGTCCGTGGCGCGCAGGCTCTCGACCGCGGCCTTGGCGGCGGCGAGCGGCGTACGGAGGTCGTGCCCCACGGCCGCGAGCAGTGCCGTACGCATCCTGTCGGCCTCGGCCAGCGGCCCGGCGCGGTCGGCGGCCTCCCGCAGCCGCTGCTGGCGCAGCGCGACCGCCGCCTGCGCCGCGAACGCCTCCAGCACCCGCCGGTCGCTCGCGTCCAGCAGCCGCCCGCGCGCGGCGAGCACGAGCCGGTCGTCGATCGCGACGTCGGTGTCGGCCGTGCCGGGGCTCGTGGCGGGCAGCCCGCCGGAGGTGGCCACGACGCGCCATTCGCCGGGCTCCTCATCCCGTTCCAGCAAGGTCACCGCGCTCAACCCGAACGTCTCCCGCATCCGCGCCAGCAACGACGGCAGCGCCCCCTCACCCCGCAGCACGTGACCCGCCAGCGTGGACAGCACCTCGGCGTCGGCACGCGAGCGCGCCGCGTCCCTGCTGCGCCTGGCCGCCAGGTCCACGACCGTGCTGACCATGGCCGCCACGAGGACGAAGATGGCCAGCGCGAGCACGTTCTCCGGTCCGGCGATCGTCCACGTGTGCAGCGGCGGCGTGAAGAACCAATTGAGCAGCCCGAACCCGAGCACCGCCCCCGTCAGCGCCGACCACATGCCGCCGGTCAGGGCGACACCCACGACGAGCAGCAGGAAGAGCAGGATCTCGCTGGGCAGCGACAGGTCCATCGCGCGGAGCCCGGCCGTGAGCAGCGGCATCCCGAGCAGCACCAGCGCCCATCCGGACAGCCGCCGCCCGCGGGTCAGCACGGCCCTCGACCTCGGCCGGTAGCGGCCCGCCCCGGTCGCCTCGTGCGGGACCATGTGCACGTCGATCGACCCGGACAGCGCCGTCGTCGTGACGCCCACGCCCCGCGTGAGCAGCCGCTTCCTTCTCGACGCCCCGAGCACGAGCTGGGTGGCGTTCACGCCACGGGCGAACTCGAGCAGCGCCCGTGGCACGTCGTCGCCGACCACCTGGTGGTACGTCCCGCCCAGGTCCTCGACCAGGGCTCGCTGGCGCGCCAGGTGCGCGGGGTCGCCGCCGGCGATCAGCCCGTCGGCGCTCGTGACGTGCACGGCCAGCAGGTCCGCGCCCTTGCCCCTGGCCGCGACGCGCGCGGCCCGCCGTACGAGCGTGTCCCCCTCCGGCCCTCCCGTGAGGGCGACCACCACACGCTCGCGAGCCTCCCAGGTGCCCGCGATCGAGTGGTCCGTACGGTAGCGCCCGAGTTGCTCGTCCACCTTGTCCGCCACCCAGAGCAGGGCCAGCTCCCGCAAGGCGGTCAGGTTACCGACGCGGAAGTAGTTGGCGAGCGCGGCGTCCACCCGCTCGGGCAGGTAGACGTTGCCGTGCGCCAGCCGCCGGCGCAGCGCCTCGGGCGACATGTCCACCAACTCGATCTGGTCGGCCCGCCGCACCACCTCGTCCGGCACGGTCTCCCGCTGCGTCACCCCCGTGATCCGCTCGACGACGTCGTTCAGCGATTCGAGGTGCTGGATGTTGACGGTGGAGACCACGTCGATCCCGGCGTCGAGGATCTCCTCGACGTCCTGCCAGCGCTTGGCGTTGCGGGAGCCGGGGACATTGGTGTGGGCGAGCTCGTCGATCAGGGCGAGCGTGGGCGCGCGTTCGATGACGGCGGCGGGGTCGAGCTCGGTGAACGTCGCGCCCTTGTACGTCATCGTCTGCCGCGGCAGGATCTCCAGCCCGTCGAGCAGGCGGGCGGTGCGGGCGCGGCCGTGGGTCTCGACGAAGCCCACGACCACGTCCTTGCCGCGCTCGCGGGCGCGGCGCGCCTCGCTGAGCATGGCGTACGTCTTCCCCACCCCGGGCGCCGCTCCCAGGTAGACGCGTAGCCGCCCTCTGGGCCTGCCTCCCATTCCTCCAGGTTAAGGCTGGTACGGCGGCGCGACCCCCCAGCCCCAGTGCGGCACCGGGGCCTGCGGCGGTGGCGTCGCGCCCGGCTGGGAGTTGTGTCTGGCCAGCCTGGTGCCCCATTCGATGTAGCCGGCGAACGCGGCCCTGAACTCGGGGTCGTCGGGCAGCCCGGCCTCGTCGGCCGCGTCCATGAGCAGGTTCACCCACCGGCGGCGCTGCGGCTCGGTGATCGCCTTGCCGAGGTGGTGGCGGAGCATGTTCGGGTAGCCGCCGCGTTCGCTGGTGTAGCGGTCGGGGCCGCCGAAGACCTCGCTCAGCCACATCGCCACGTGTTTCGGGTGGTCCGGGTCCATGTGCGCGAACAACGGCCCGATCAGGTCGTCCTTGACGACGCTGCGGTAGAAGATCTCGGTCAGCCGCTCGAAAGCCGCGGTGCCGCCCGCCCACTCGTAGAGTGTCGGCGCTGCCTTGTCGGTCATGTAATCATGTAATCACTGCCCTGTGCGGCGGACAACCCCTCGCGCGGGCGTTCCGGTGCCGGGGAAAAGAAAAATCCCCGGCCGCCGAATGATCCGGCGACCGGGGATTTCATTTGGTAGCGGGGACAGGATTTGAACCTGCGACCTCTGGGTTATGAGCCCAGCGAGCTACCGAACTGCTCCACCCCGCGTCGGTGTGTTAGTACTTACTATACAGGCCCGGAGGAGTGCTTTGACCGCAACCCTCCACTCACACAGAAACCCGGGTTTCCGTTTCCGGAACCCGGGTCTCCGAGCTGGTAGCGGGGGCAGGATTTGAACCTGCGACCTCTGGGTTATGAGCCCAGCGAGCTACCGAACTGCTCCACCCCGCGTCGTTGTCGTGCTCCTTAAGGCTATCGGTGACGCGGGGTGGGCGCAAACTGAATGGGCTAAGACGTGTTTCCTGTGGGCGATCCCGTCGGCGACGCCGTCGGTGAGGCCGTCGGCGAGGCGCTCGGTGACGCTGGCGGCGAGGCCGATGGGGAGGCCGTCGGCGAGGCTGTGGGCGACGGCTGCGGCTGCTGCGCGTTCGCCCCCTCCAGCGCCTGCAGCGCCTCCTCCAGTCGCTTCTGGGCGTCGCCGTAGGCGTCCCAGTCGGGCGGGCTGGCCTGCAGGGCCTTCTGCGCGTCCGAATAGGCCTTCTTGGCGTTGGCGATCGCCGTGTTCAAGGCCGAGGTGGCCGTGTTGGGCTGGGCCTGTTGCTGGTCACTCGGCTGTTGCTGTTGTTGCTGTTGCTCACCGCCGAAGACCTCCTGGAGCGCCTCCTCCAGGGTGCGCGCCACACCGATCTTGCTGCCGAACGACACCAGGACCCGCTGCAGGATCGGGTACGGCTCCTGCCCGCCGCCCGCGGCCACCTGGATGTACACCGGTTCGATGTAGACCAGGCCGCCCGCGTACGGGAGCGTCAGGAGGTTGCCGTAACGGACCGACGAGGCACCCACGCCGAGCAGGTTGAGCTCACCCGCGAACCGGCTCTGGAAGGAGTTTTGCGCCTGGCCGGGACCGGGGATCGGCGTGCTGGACGGCATCCGCAGGATGCGCATGCGCCCGTAGTCGGAGCCGCCCGACGAGTCGACCGCCATGAACGCCGCCAGGTTGGGCCCCTGCCTCGGCACGAAGGTCGTGGTCAGCGAGAACGCCGGCGAGCCGCCCGGCATCGTGGTGGTGAGGTAGTAGGGCGGCTGCTTGATGTTCTTGTCGCCCTGGGTCGGGTCGCCCGGGACGTTCCAGAAGTCCTGGCCGCTGTAGAAGGCGGCCGGGTCGGTGATGTGGTAGCGCGACAGGGTGTAGCGCTGCACCTTGAACAGGTCTTCCGGGTAGCGCACGTGCTGGCGCAGCTCGGCGCTCATCTCCGTGGCCGGGCGTACGACGCCGGGGAAGGCGTTGCTCCAGGTCTTGAGCACCGGGTCGTTGTTGTCCCAGGCGTAGAGCTTGACCGTGCCGTCGTAGGCGTCGACCGTGGCCTTGACCGAGTTGCGCATGTAGTTGATCTTGTCGCTCGGCTGCTGGGCGATCACGCGGCGGTCGGTCGTCGTGTCGCGCGTCATGTCGCCGAGGCTCTCGCTCTGCGAGTACGGGTAGTCGTTGGAGGTCGTGTACCCGTCGACGATCCACTGGATGCGCCCGTCGATGATCGCCGGGTAGGGGTTGCCGTCGAGCGTGAGGAACGGCGCGACCTTCTGGACCCTGTCCCGCGGGTTGCGGACGTAGAGGATCTTGGACTTGTCGTTGACGTCGCCGGAGAGGACGATGTTGGCCTCGCCGTACTTGGCGGCGTAGAGCAGCCGGTTGACGAACGAGCCGACGGGCACGCCACCCTGGCCGATGTAGGTCGTGTTCTTCTGACCCGTGCCGCCCGTCTCCGGGTAGTCGAGCTCCTGCGGGTTGTTCGGGTTGCCGCCCGCGATGACGTATTCGGCGGAGGCCGGCTCCTCGCCGTAGTAGACGCGCGACTCCTTGAGCTTGGTGCTGTTCACCAGCGGGCCGATGACCGGCATGTCCTTGGCGTCGTAGGCGGGCAGGCCGCTGGAGTCGACCTGGTTGCCGGGCGCGGCGACGAAGCCGTAGCCGTGGGTGTAGACCAGGGCCCGGTTGATCCAGTTGTTCTGGCCCTCGGGCGGGCTGGTCAGCTCGCGGACGCCGACGACGTGGTCGATCAGCTTGCCGGTGCTGTCGGGATAGCGGTCGACGTCGAGCGAGTCGGCGAAGCTGTAGAAGCCCCTGATGCGCTGCGTCTGCTCGTACGTCGAGGACACCAGGGCCGGGTCGAGCAGGCGTACGCCGGAGACCGAGGTGTCGCCGTTGGCCTGGACCTTGGTCGGGTCGGCCTGCGCGTTGTAGGTCTCGACCTCGGTCTTGTCGACGTTGTACGCCTCCCGCGTGGCCGCGATGTTGCGCTGGATGTAGGCGGCCTCCTTGCCCTGCTGGTTGGGCTTGACCTGGAACTGCTCGACCAGCGCCGGGTAGACGCCGCCGATCAGGATGGCCGAGAGCACGAGGAGGCCGAAGGAGACCCCGGGCAGCATGCCGCCGGGGCGCACCACGCCGGCAAAGAAGAGCGCGGCGCAGATCAGCGCGATGATCGCGAGGATGGTCTTGGCCGGCAGCACGGCGTTGACGTCTGTATAGGAGGCGCCGTGGACGAAGCCCCGGTCGGAGAAGACCAGCCCGAAGCGGTCGATCCAGTAGGCGACGGCCTTGAGCAGCACGAAGACGCCCAGCAGCGCCGACAGGTGGATCCGGGCCGCCCTGGAGGCGTGCACGCCGGGCGACTGCAGGCGGAACCCGCCGTAGAGATAGTGCGTGATCGCCGCCAGCACGATCGAGATGATCACGGCGGTGAACAGGAAGTTCAGCACCATCCGGATGAACGGGTAGTCGAACATGAAGAACGAGATGTCCATCCCGAACAACTGGTCCTGCTTGCCGAACGACGCGCCGTTGATGAACTGCAGCCACGTCTTCCACTGCCCCGAGAACGAGGAGCCGGAGAAGAGGGCGAGCAATCCCATGCCGACGATGAAGATCAGCTTTCGGTGGGGATCGAGCGCCATGCGGTAGCGGTCGGCGCCGCTACCCCCGCCGAACATCGCGGGCCCGAACATCGGCCGGGTCCGGAAGGCCAGCAGCATGTTGCCGCCCGCGATGCCGACCATCAGCACCGCTCCGACCAGGAACAGCACGATCTGGGTCAGCACCACACCGCTGAAGACCGAGGTGAAGCCGGTCGAGTCGAACCACAAATAGTCGGTATAGATACCGGAAAAAAGGAAGAACAGCGCAACAATCGCCACAAGGGCGATCGCCACAGGCAGAAGCAGTCGCGGTCGGCGGGGCAAGCGCATTGCCCTGCCGGCTCCTGGGGTCCGGAAGCTCAAGGCCAACCCCTCGTCGTAATGAAGAAACGGTCCGTGTCTGGCAACCTACACCGCGGTGCCAGCCCTACGACTAACGCACGGCGATGGCCAGAAGTTTCATCCGGCCTCGCATGCGGGCACGTTACCCTTGCCCGTGCGCAGCGCGTCGAGCGCCTGCACGGCGTCGTGCAGCGTGTCCGCCCTGACCAGCCGCAGGCCGTCAGGGACGGCCTTGGTGGCCTCGGCGCAGTTGCCGGCGGGGGTCAGGAAGATCGTGGCGCCGGAATCCTTGGCGCCGACCATCTTCTGCGCGATCCCGCCGATCGCGCCGACCTCGCCGCCCGGGTTGATGGTGCCGGTGCCGGCGATCTTCTTGCCACCGGTCAGCTCGCCGGGCGTGAGCTTGTCGAGGATGCCGAGCGAGAACATCAGCCCGGCGCTGGGCCCGCCGACGTCGCCCACGTTGATGTCGACGTCGAACGGGAACTCGTAGCCGGTCTGCATCTTCACGCCCACCAGGGTCTGCCCCTCGGGACCGGCCACGGTCGGCACGGTGATGTCGACCTTCTCCTTGCCCCGCGTGACGTTGAAGGCGACGCTCTCGCCAGGCTTGTGCGTCTTGACCGTGTTGGCCACGACGGTGACGTCTTTGGCCGCCTTGCCGTCGACCGAGTTGATCTCGTCGCCCTTCTGCAGCTTGCCGTCGGCGGGCATGCCCTTCTCCGTCGACGCCACCTGCACGAACGCGCGGAAGGTGATCTTGAGCTCGGTGAGCGCGGCGGCGGTGGCCGAGTCTTGGGAGCTGGTCATCTCGACCGTGTTCTCCTCCTCGACCTCCTTCTGGGTGCGGTCGGGCGCGAAGATGGTCTCCTGGGGGACCACGGCCACGGTGGGGTCGAGCCAGCCGCGCAGGGCCGTCAGCAGGTCGATGTTGGCGGCGGGGCCACCCTGGTAGGCCACCGTGACCAGGCTCAGCGCGCCGGTGGTCGGGTAGGTCTGCCTGCCCTTGATCGAGATCACGGGCTTCTTGTCGACCTCGCCGATGGTGTTCTCCGTCGGGCCGGGGCTCAGCACGACGTACGGGACCGGCCTGAACGCGCCAGTCAGCCCGAGCGCGAGGACCAGGAATCCCGCGAGCAGCAGGGTCAGGGCGCGTCGTGACATGTCGATGAGCCTATTCGCCGGCGCCGACCCACTCGGTCTCGCCGTCGGCGAACACCTGATGTTTCCAGATGGGGACCTGCGCCTTGAGGTCGTCGATCAGCCGGCGCGCGGCCTCGAACGCCTCGCCCCTGTGCGGCGCGGCGACGGCCACGATCACGGCCGCGTCGCCCAGCTCCAGATCGCCCACGCGGTGCACGGCTGCCAGCGCCGTCACGGGGAAGTCGGCCGCCACCTTCTCCGCGACCTGCCGCAGCTCGGCCTCGGCCGACGGGTGCGCCGAGTAGGAGAGCCGGGTCACCGGCTTGCCGTGATCCTGCTCCCGCACGGTGCCCACGAAGAACGTGGTGCCGCCGGCGGCGTGGTCTCCCACGGCGGCCAGCACCTCGTCGACGGAGAGCGGGGTGTCGCGTATGCCGAGCAAGCGGATGACGTCCACGGAAAAAGCCTAACCTTTACGAGCGGCGCTTCTTACGCACCTGGCGAACGATCGCGGCGGTGCCGATGACGGCCACGGTGGCCCCGGCGGCGGTGAGCGTGGCCTCCTTGACCGGCAGGCGCCGGCCGACCACGGTCGTCCTCTTCTCGCGCAGCTCGAGGAGTTGCTCGAACGCGGCCTCGTTCGTCCACGACGGCTTCCAGCCGGCCTCGCGCAGCGCCGCGCAGTCGACCACCCACGGGTAGACGACGTAGTGCAGATCGGTCGCGGGGGCCGGGGTGATGCCGAGGCGGTGCAGGCGCTGGGCCGTGCCGAACGTGAGCCCCGCCGGCAGTTCGAGGCTGCGGATGCCGGACAGCTCCTCGACCTGCTCCTGCTCCAGCCAGCCGGCGCAGCCGACCGCCACCACGCCGGTGACCACGCCGCGCGCGGCCAGTTCGAGCGCCGAGACCAGGTCGTCGATGTGGCAGAACTGCCAGTGAGGGCTGCAGCCCTTGACGGTCAGCAGCCGGGGCGACTCGAAGTGCCGGGTGATCACCGTGTCGACGCCCGGGCCGACGACCGCGGCCGGGCGCAGGACGGTCACCTCCAGGCCCGGATGGCTGCGCAGCGACCTGCGTACGAGGGACTCGATCTCCAGGAAGTCGCCCACCACGCCGGTGTCGGGCTCGGCCGCCACGGGGGCGTCCTCCGGCAGCGGCACCTCGTTGTCGGGCGCGGCGCCGTACACCATCGCGCTCGTGACCAGCACCACCCGGCGCACGCGCGCCGCGGCGCTGGCCGTCAGCACCGTCTGGGCGGCGCGCAGGTTGTACGCCCGCCGCTCGCCGGGGTCGGAGTCGACGGCGTAGTCACCGGCCAGATGGACCAGGACATCTATGTCGGAGATCCGGTTCGCCAAGAGCGGATCCCGTACGTCGATCACCCTCCACGTGGCTTCCTGGACGTCGCCGCGCTCGTCGTCGATGGCCACCACTCTGCGGAAATCCGCGGAGGATACGAACCTTGCGAGCACTTCGCGGCCTAGGCCGGAGGCCGCGCCCGTTACGGCGACGACGGGTTGGCGCGGGCGTTTCGAGGTAGGCACCAGGTCCTCACTTTGCACTGATCCGCCGTAGGACGACTAACGTGGCGGATGTGGACTCCTCCATCCTGCACGAGGTAGAGCGGTGACTGACCTGCCAGGTCGCGAAAACGACCCCAACGAGAACCCGTTCGCCATGTTCGGCAACCCTGAGCAGATGGCTCAGGCGATGCGCCAGTTCGCCGACATGCTGTCGGCGCCCCAGGGTTCGGGCCCTGTCAACTGGGACATGGCGAAGAACATCGCCCGGCACGCCGTGGTCGCCCAGGGCGACCCGAGTGTCATGGAAGGCGAGCGCCGCCAGATCGTCGAGGCGCTGAGCCTGGCCGACCTGTGGCTGAACGAGGCGACGACGCTGCCCAGCGGCGTGTCGAACCCGCAGGCCTGGAGCCGGTCCGAGTGGATCGAGAACACGATCCCGATCTGGCGCAAGCTCTGCGAGCCGATCGCCGAGCGCATGGTCGAGACCATGGGCGGCGCTCTAGGCGGCTCCGGGCTGCCCCCGGAGGCCCAGCAGATGGCCGGGCCGCTGATGGGCATGCTGAAGCAGATGGGCGGCATGATGGTCGGCCAGCAGATCGGGCAGGCGCTCGGCTCGCTGGCCCGCGAGGTGGTCGGCACCACCGACATCGGCCTGCCCCTGTCCGACACGGCCGCGCTGCTGCCCGGCGGCATCTCCTCCTTCAGCGAGGGGCTGGAGATCCCGGCCGACGAGATCAGGCTCTATCTGGCGCTGCGCGAGGGCGCGCACCACCGGCTGTTCCAGCACGTTCCGTGGCTGCGCTCGCACCTGCTGGGGGCGGTCGAGGAATACGCCAAGGGCATCACGGTCGACACCTCGGCGCTCGAGGAGCAGATCCGCGGGCTCGACATCAACAACCCCGAGGCCATCCAGGAGGCGCTGAGCGGGGGCAACCTGCTCAAGCCCGAGGAGACCGAGCGGCAGAAGGCCGCGCTGGCGCGGCTGGAGACGATGCTCGCGCTGGTCGAGGGCTGGGTGGCCACGGTGGTCGACCAGGCCGCCGAGGGCAAGCTGCCCTCCGCCGTGGCGCTGGCGGAGACCGTACGCAGGCGGCGGGCGACCGGCGGGCCGGCCGAGCTGACGTTCGGGACGCTGGTGGGGCTGGAGCTGCGGCCCAGGCGGCTGCGCGAGGCCGGGGCGCTGTGGCGGGCGCTGGAGAGCGAGCGCGGCCTCGAGGGGCGCGACGCGCTGTGGGGCCACCCCGATCTCATGCCGACGGCCGACGATCTCGACGACCCCGAGGCGTTCGTACGCGGCGAGGCGGCCTGGGACATCTCCCAGCTCGACACCAAGCCCAAGGACGAGCCCAATGACGAGCCCAATGACGAGGGCGACGGCGAGGGCGAGGGCGGCAAGAGTTGAGCCTGCACGCCGACGCGGTGGCGGTGCTGTCCTCGTGGACCGCGCCGACCGCCGAGGAAGAGGCGCTGCGCACGGAGTTCCTCGACCACCTGAGGACGCATGACGACGCGATGCTGCGCGAGTGCGTTCCCGGGCACCTGACAGCGACGACCGCGGTGCTGTCGCACGACGGCGCCAAGGTGCTGCTCACGCTGCACCCGAAGGCCAAGATGTGGCTGCCCATGGGGGGTCACTGTGAAATTTCCGACACGTCCCTCGCAGCGGCGGCGCTGCGAGAGGCGTGGGAGGAGTCGGGGATTACCGGGCTTGAGCTGCTGCCCGGGCCGCTCGCGGTCGACAAGCACGCCGTCTGGTGCCATCCGCCGCAGAGCTGGCATCTCGACGTCGAATACGCGGCGGTGGCGCCTCCCGGTGCCGAGGCCGTGATGAGCGACGAGTCACTCGACCTGCGCTGGTTTCCCGTGGACGAGATCCCAGAGCTGTCCGACGAGGCGACGCGGCGGTTGGCCGCACGCGGACAGGCCGCGCTCAGCTCGGGTTCACGCGTGCTTGGCTAGAGTCCATTGGGTCGTTCCAAATGGGGGGCTTGTGTGGAGACTTCGGCGGTCGGCGGCACGATCGTGACACCCGTACGCAGGCGCCGGAAGTTCCCCGGAACGGCGTTGACCTGGGTGGCCGTGACCCCGTTCGCGGCCTGGGCGGTGGCCAGGGTGGCCGGGCTGGAGCGAGGTTCGCTGCCCACGCAGCTCATGACCGCCACCCCCTACGCCGCGGCGGGCTCGCTGGTCCCCCTCCTGATCGCCGCCGTCGGCCGCAAACGCGCCGCGACCGCCGTCGCGCTGCTCGCGACGACGGCGCTCGGCTTCAGCGTGCTGCCCAGGGCGCTGGGCACCGCGGATGGCACGGGCGGCAGGCCGCTCAAGGTCATGACGATCAACATGTTGTTCGGCCGGGCCGACATAGCGACGATCATGCAGCTGGTCCGCGAGTTCGACCCCGACGTGCTGAGCACCCAGGAGCTGACCCCCGGAGCGGTCTCCGACCTCGACACGGCCGGGCTCAAGGAGCTCATGCCGCATCGCGTGCTCCAGGACGAGTGGAGCGCGGGCGGGAGCGGGATCTACTCCAAGCACCCGGTCGAGGCGCTGTGGGACCTGATGCCACCGGTCGGGCACCAGATGCCCGCGGCGCTGATCTCGCTGCCCGGGGGCCGGCCGATCGAGTTCATCGACGCGCACCCG
The DNA here is from genome assembly GCF_040674815.1 of Nonomuraea sp. NPDC049709. Taxonomy (NCBI): domain Bacteria; kingdom Bacillati; phylum Actinomycetota; class Actinomycetes; order Streptosporangiales; family Streptosporangiaceae; genus Nonomuraea; species Nonomuraea sp. NPDC049709. The sequence goes on along the minus strand of NZ_JBFANM010000127.1, from coordinate 8,294 downwards.
TTCCCGCCGCTGGGCCCGCAGGTCAGCGAGTGGAACCAGGCGCTGGCGGCCTTTCCCTCCGCCTCCGCCGACCGGGTGCGGATCATCGCGGGCGACTTCAACGCCTCGCTCGACCACGCCGCCATGCGCGGACTGCTGTCCCGGGGCTACAAGGACGCGGCCGACCAGGTGGGGGCCGGGCTGATCCCGACCTGGCCGGCGAACAAGCGGGTGCCGCCGATCATCACGATCGACCACGTGCTGGTGGATCAGCGGGTAGGGGTGCGGGAGGTCAGCGTGCGCGACGTGCCGGGCACCGACCATCGGGCCGTGCTGGCCGAGCTCACCGTGCCCTGATCAGGGCCCTGGTGTTGTCCCAGCCTTCGAGGCCGGGGTCCAGGCGTTCGACGTCCTCGCGCGTGCGCAGGCGGTGCCAGCCGGGGGTGGTGGCGACCTTGCGCGGGCCGGGGGCCTGGGCGCGCAGGTCTTTGACCACGTCGTACGCGTCCAGATCGGGTTCCGCCCAGGCCGGCGGGGGCAGCGCGCAGGCCATGGCCACGGCTCCGCCGTTCTCCGCCGGGCAGATCGCGATCTCGGCCCGGCCCAGCTCCCTGAACAGCTTGCCGACCAGCAGGGGCGGCAGGTCGGGGGCGTCGGCGTTGATCAGGGCGGCCTGGTCGGCCTGGAGGCGTCCGAGCGTGGCCCTCAGCGGCTCGCCCTCGGGGATGGTGATCACTTCGGTGCCGGGCCAGACGATGTCGTCCAGGCCGGGGACGCTGGTGATCAGCACCGGGGTGACGAGCTCGAGGCCCGCGACCATCTCGTAGGTGTCCTCCGCCACCGCCTCCAAGAACTCCCTGGGATCGACGCCCGGCGGCGCTGCCTGCGCCATGTGCTGTCTGACCAGGACCGCGGCGATGCGGGTCAACACTCCTCCGGTGCCGTGTGGGCCGCGGCGGAGAACCCCTCGAGGAACCCGCGGGCCCGCTCCGCCTTGGGATACTGTTCTACCAGCGCCCAGAACTTGGGCCCGTGGCTGGGCACCAGCAGGTGCACCAGCTCGTGGATGATCACATAGTTGATGACCCACTCGGGCAGGCCCTTGAGCCTGGTGGAGATCCGGATCGTGCCGGTCTCCGGGGTGCACGAGCCCCAGCGGTGCTGCTGGTTGTCGACCCAGCGCACGCTCACGGGGTCGGGCTCGCCGTCCAGGTATTTCGCGGACAGCTCCTTGGCCCGCTCCAGCAGGATCTCGTCGGTCGGCCTTCGCCGTTTTTCCTTCGCGGCCAGCCGATCCAGCATCCGGCTCACCCATTCATCCGCGTCTTCGCCGCTCAGCCAGGCGGGCAGGAGCACGATCGTCTTGTCGCCGTCGCGGTAGGCGGAGACCGTACGCCGGCGACGAGAACTGCGACGAACCTCGACTGTCTCGGGGGGCACATATGCACGGTAGCCGAGACTGGCGAAATTCCACAGAGGGTGGACGTTGTTTCTGCTGGTCAGATGATTAAGAGCCGGTGAATTTGGGCATGCGCCTTTCCCGATGGGCGGCCAGGCCCTCGATCATGTCCGCGGAGGCCATGGTCACGGGCTGGGCCAAGGATTCCCACCTCAGGGCGGCTTCCATGTCCTGATGGTCGTGGTTCAGGGCCACTTTGGTGAGCCTGGTAGCAATCGGAGCGTTCTGTGCGATCTTCGCCGCGATGCCCTGAACTTCCGACATTAGGTCATTTTTCGGGAAAGATTGATTTACTAGCCCTTTATCTGCCGCTTCCGTCCCGGACATGCTGCGACCGGTCAGCAACATCTCCCGCGCCACGCCCGCGCCGGCCCTCCTGGGGATCAGGTACGTGGCCGCCATGCCCGGGTGCAGCCCCAGCGACGTGAACGGGGCCAGCAGCTTGGCGTCGTCGGCGGCGTACACGAGGTCGCAGGCCAGCGCCACGCACAGACCCGCCCCCACGGCCGGGCCGTTGACGGCGGCGATCGTGGGGATCTCGAGCTCAGTGATCATCAACCAGGTGCGGTAGAAGGCCAGCATGCGGTCACGCAGCCGCGGCACGGCCTCGGCACCCCGCTCCCCGATCCACGACAGGTCACCGCCGGACGAGAACGCCGTCCCGGCACCCGTGACGACGAGACAGCGGGCCTCCCGGTCGGCGGCCAGCTCGGACATGGTCTCGCGCCACTGGGCCGTCATGGTGTCGGTCATGGCGTTGCGCATGTCGGGACGGTTGAGGGTGATGACTACGACTCCGTCGTCCTTGCGATCAACCAAGAGCTCGTTCATGCGGGGAAGCGTAACCCGCCCGCCGCACGTTCGATCTCCCGCGACCACCTTCCTGAGCCCTTCCCCATCGCCTTGGTGAGCCGGCTGGACCTCACCGCCTTGACCTCACCGCCTTGGTGAGCCGGCTGGACCGCTTCCACTGAGCCCCCGCTCATCCACAGGCTGAGTCGCCCCGCCCGCAGTTATCCACAGCTGCAGCGGAACCCTCTCGGGATCTTGTTCAGGCGTGGAAACCTTTCCCGCCATGAGGCCACGTGTGAAGCCCACCCTCCGGCATATCGTCCGCGACGAGCACGCCATGCAATACGGCGTGCACCCCCTCCGAGCAGTCATGCTGAGCGGCTTCACCAAACCCGTCCTCCAGTGGATCGAGGGCCTCGACGGCACCCGCGACCTGGAGTCCGTCCTGCGCGACGCGGCCCGCGCCGGCCTCGACGAGGACCGTGCCCGATCCTTGCTCGACCAGCTCACCGCACAGGGCGCCCTCCACGACGCCGCGGCAGGCCCCGGACCTCTCCGCGACCTCCCGCTGGCGGAGAGGGACCGCCTCAAACCAGAGCTCGACGCCCTCGACCTCGGCTCCACCGCGCCGGACGGCATGATCACCCTGTTCGAGCGCCGGCGGGCGTCGCGGGTTCGCGTCTACGGGGCGGGCCGGGTCGGCGCGCAGGTCGTCGCCCTGCTCGCGGCCGCCGGGGTGGGCAACATCCGGGTGATCGATCCGGGCAAGGCCCGTCCGGCGGACATCACGCCCGGGGGCCTCACGTGGGCGGAGGTCGGCATGCCCCGCGAGGCGGGGGCGGTCGCGGTCATCAGAAGGCTCACCTCAGGCGGCCCGGCGTCCGCTGAACCCGACGAGCTCAACACCGCCCCCGCCGAACCCCTCGCACCAGGCCCCACTCGTGGAGCCGCCGGACCAGGTCGCCGTACTGGTGCCACCACCTCACCCGGCCAAGCCGCCCCCGCTGCCGGCACGACTGGAGGGGGCGCCAGATCCCCAGCCGGCACCACAGGGAAGCGCGGTGCCGACGACGACCACGGTTCGAGGAGGCCACGGGAACGGGAGAAGGGACGTGACTCCCGGAAGGCAGCCGGCTCACCACCCCAAGCCGTGAGGCCCGCCGTGCCTCCCACCGAGTGGGCGAGCGACGGCACCGGACAGCCCGGGAGATCCTTCGAATCGTTCAGACCCACGGTGAACGCGCTGGCCGGTGGGCCGTACCTCGCGGACAAGACCGACCGGCCCGACCTCGTCATCCTGGCGCCGGTCACCCCTCTCGACGGGGTGCTGATCAACGACCTCAACTCCTTGCGCATCCCCCACCTCCTGGTGTCCGCCTTCGAGGGTCATGGGACGGTCGGCCCGCTGGTCCTGCCCGGGCACACGGCGTGCCTGCACTGCCTCGACCTGACGCGGCGCGACCGGGACCCCGACTGGCCGATCGTCACCGCCCGGTTGGGCGGCTACCCGCCCGGCGAGATCGCGTGTGACGTGGCCCTCGCGACCGCCGTCGCGGCCGGGGCGGTCGGCCATGCGCTTGCTCATCTCGACGGCAGGGAGTCCGCTGTGACCAACGGCACAATCGACGTAACCCCTGATTGGCGCTGGAAAAGGCGGTCGTGGCGGGCCCACCCGCAATGTCGTTGTATGCGAAACAATCCATATTCGCTAAGAATGGTCACGGCACCCAACCGCAACTGACGTGCTCAGAGGACGACCACGAAGGGGGGAAGCGGTATCTCGCCGAGGTTCCGCGCATCAGTGTGAGCGATCTTCCGCGCCGTGCTGTCACGCGTTCGGCCAAGCTGGCAGCCCTTCCACTCGGCTTCGCGGGCCGCGCCGCCCTCGGGTTGGGCAAACGTATCGGCGGCAAGCCGGCGGAAATCGTCGCCCAGGAAGTGCAGCAGCGCACCGCCGAGCAGATCTTCAAAGTGCTCGGGGAGCTCAAGGGCGGCGCGATGAAGCTGGGCCAGGCGCTGTCGATCTTCGAGGCGGCGCTGCCACAGGAGATCGTCGGGCCCTATCGCGCCACGCTGACCAAGCTGCAGGACGCGGCGCCACCGCTTCCCGTGTCCACGGTCCACAAGGTGCTGACGGAGCAGCTGGGTGACGACTGGCGGGAGCACTTCCTGTCGTTCGACGACCAGCCGACGGCGGCCGCCTCGATCGGCCAGGTGCACAGGGCCGTGTGGCATGACGGCAGGGAGGTGGCCGTCAAGATCCAGTACCCGGGGGCGGGCAAGGCCCTGCTCGGCGACTTCGCGCAGCTCGCGCGCCTGGGCAAGCTGTTCGGCGTGCTGCTGCCCGGTCTCGACATGAAGGCCGTGCTGAGCGAGCTGCGCGAGCGGGTCGCCGAGGAGCTCGACTACCTGCGGGAGGCCGAGGCTCAGCACGCCTTCGCCCTGGAGTTCGACGACGACCCCGACTTCCACGTGCCGGACGTGGTGGCGGCGAACGAGATGGTGCTGGTCAGCGAGTGGATGGACGGCACACCGCTGTCGCGCATCATCTCCGAGGGCACCCAGGAGCAACGCGATCGGGCCGGCCTGCTTTTCGTCCGCTTCCTGTTCTGCTCCCCCGCCCGCGTCGGGATGCTGCACGCCGACCCCCATCCGGGCAACTTCCGCATGCTGGCCAACGGCAAGCTCGGCGTCCTCGACTTCGGCGCGGTCAACCGGCTCCCGGACGGCTACCCCAAGGCGTTCGGCCAGCTGACGCGCATCTTCATCCAGGGCGACATGGAAACCGTCACGGCCGGCCTGCGGCAGGAGGGCTTCATCCGCGAGGGCATCGAGATCGATCCCGACGCCCTGCGCGCCTTCCTCGCGCCGTACGTGGAGCCGACTGCGGTGGAGGAGTTCACGTTCAGCCGGGAGTGGCTGCAGGCGCAGGCGGCCAGCGTCACGGACCTCCGGCCGACCAACGTGATCCGCCAGCTCAACCTGCCGACGTCGTACGTCCTCATCCACCGGGTCCATGCGGCGGGCATCGGCGTGCTCTGCCAGCTCGGCACCACGGCCCGGTTCCGGGACGAGGTGATCCGCTGGGTGCCCGGCTTCGCCGACGACCCCGACTCCGACCACGACCCCAACGACGAACCCCTGGCCATCGGCTAAGCACACCCACACCCGTCCTGGCCCCGGTCCTTCCGTCCTCGCCCCGGTCGTTTCCGTCCTCGCGACGTGCAGGCAGCCCACAGGTCGCGAACGCCTCCCAGCGGTTCCGCCAGTCCGGGTTTCGCCGGTGCGGGGTTTCGCCGGTCCGCGGGTTCCGCCGGTCCGGGGTTCCGCCGGTCCGGGGTT
>NZ_JBFANM010000127.1:0-2623 GCF_040674815.1 Nonomuraea sp. NPDC049709 | reverse complement strand
CCCGCCAGTCCGGGTTCCGCCAGTCCGGGTTCCGCCAGTCCGGGTTCCGCCAGTCCGGGTTCCGCCAGTCCGGGTTCCGCCAGTCCGGGTTCCGCCAGTCCGGGTTCCGCCGGTCCGCGGGTTCCGCCGATGCGGGGTTCCGCCGGTGCGGGGTTCCGCCGGTGCGGGGTTTCGCCGGTCCGGGGGGCCGCCACCGGTCCCGAGCTGCCAGCGATCCTCGGGGGGCCCGCGTCGGCGATCCCGGAGTGTCGGCGGTCCCAGGGTCGTGGCCGGCGAAGACCGCCGTTGCCTCGGCGATCACGAGCTCCGCCGCCGCGGTGTCGCCGCGCACGGCCCGGGACGGTCGCCAGATCGCGCTTGGCGCGCGCCACGGGAAGCGGCGTCCGGAGCTCCTCTGTCAGGGGAAGGCGGGCTTGGGGAGATGGCGGGAGTTCGGGGATTCCACTGTTGAACAATGACTACTCTGTGTAATTATACGAGTGCAAACCGTTACTCTCTCTTGGGAGAATACCAATGCACCGACCCGTGCGGCTGTTGGCCGCCACCGCCCTGGCGTCCCTGGGCCTGCTCGCCGCCGCACCCATCGCGAACGCCGTCGTCGATCCTGCTCGTGCCGGCCAGTGCCTGGCCGCAAGCGCCGGTGAGCTGACGACCATAGTGGATCCGACCGCCGCGGGCATGCCTGCAGAGGTTCCCGCCATGCACTGCATCACCACTCCTTGATCGCACGACAGCGTCGTGCAGTGCGTCGAGCGGGCGTGGCACCGTCATGGTGGCCGCGGGCTGGGCGCGTGAGTCTGGTGATTTGACCGAGCTGTCCGCCACCACCGTCCCCGTCAGGTTTTCGATCTTCCGCACGGACCTCATGGGTGGCGGCGGCGGGCAGCTCGCCGGTCGGCCGGCAGGGAACTCGCTCGCACGTGCCCTGCCGGCCGGCGCTATCCCGGGACTTGTCGTTCAGGGTGTAAGTCGTACCTGCTCGGGGGTTGGGGTGTGGTGTTCAGGTGAGGCCGGACAGGAGGGCGTGGACGCCGTCTTTGAGGATGCGTTCGCCTTCCTCGCTGGAGTTCAGGAACCAGCCGGGGAGCGGGCTGCGGAGCGAGCAGGTCAGCTCGATGCCGACGAGGCCGTGGATCGTGGTCCACACCAGGTACGCCGAGCGCTCCGGGTCCGTCGACTGGATGAGGCCGGCCTCGGCTGCTGCCGAGGTGGCGGCGGCGAGCGGGTCGAAGCACAGGCGCAGGGCGTCGTTGCGCTGCTCGGGTGAGGGGTCGAAATCCGGGACCGGGCGCTCGAACATGAGCGCGAACAGGGCAGGGTCGGTGAGGGCGAACTGCCGGTAGCCGTACGCGACCCCCATGATCCGGGCCAGCGGATCCGTGTGACCGTCCAGGGACCTGGTCATCGCCTCGTGAAGGAGGTGGAAGCCGTGCTCGTAGATCGCTTCCAGCAGGCCGGCACGGCCGCCGAAGCAGGTGTAGATGCCCATCGTGGAGGTGGCGGCAGCGTCGGCCACGCGGCGGAGGGTCAGATGCAGCGCGCCCTTCTCGCGTAGCACACGCAGGGCCGCGTCGAGCAGGTCCTGGCGCAGCGCGCCGAGTTCTTTCGAGGTGCTTACGGCTCTCGGCACCCTCTCACCATATCCGGCGATAACGAGCATCATAACGAGTGTTATCACCGAGAAGATCGAGAGGAAGGACGCCCTACATGAGTGTTCATCGGGTTGCCGCGGGGGCGGGGTTCGCCTGCGCCGTGTTGCTGTTCGTCAACTCCGCCCGTCGCGGTGGATTCCTGCCGGAGACGGCGCTCACCCATGCCATCGCACCGTTCGGGGCCCTGACGGGATTACTCGCGATCACCGGCATCTACCTGCTCATTCGCCGCACTTCCGGCACGCTCGGGCTCGTCGGATACGTGCTCAACTCGGCCGGGCTGGCCGGGGCGTTCGCGATCGAGTACACGCTGCACTTCGTCTTCCCCTACCTCGGCGGCGGCGTCGTGAGCGGGCTGCTGGCCGGGGCCACCGGGCGGGCGTTCCTGGTCACGTCGGTCGTGCTGCTGGTGGGGGTGGTGACGTTCAGTGCCGCCGCGATCAGGAGTGGGGTCATGCCCGTGGTGGGTGTGCTGCTCTACGCCGTGGGCATGGTGCCCGGATCGTTGCGGAACGTGGTGCCGCTGCCCGTCTATCTGGCCGGTCTGGTGATGGCGGGGGTCGGGGTCGCCTGGATGGCGGCGCGGCTCTGGTCGGCCACGGAGCTTGAGGGATCCCAGGCGTCCAAGGGGTCTGGAAGGTCCGCCATTCCTTCGGCGTCCTGAGCGTCCGCAACATCCACAGCGTCCACAGCGTCCGATGCCGCAGTGCGGTGGCGAGGGTTCGGGTCGCGAGGGTTCGGGTCGCGAGGGTTCGGGTCGCGAGGGTTCGGTGCAGCGGCGACGCGGGGGCAGCGGGGCGAGGCGGGTGGAGTGGTCCGTCCGTGGGGAGGCGCGGCCGAGAAAGAGAAGAGCCGGGGGGGGGGCCGCGCCCCGGGCGTGTGGTTATGGGCGGCGCCGCCCCCCCCCCCCCCCCCACCACCCCCCCCCCCCCCCCCCCCCCCCCCCGCCCCCGCCCCCCCCCCCCCCGCCC
>NZ_JBFANM010000126.1:0-22019 GCF_040674815.1 Nonomuraea sp. NPDC049709 | reverse complement strand
GCGCCCGCGCCATCGAGCACCTGCGGCTGGTGATGAGCTGTCTCCAGGTCGCGCACGTCAGCGCGCAGGTGGAGCTGTCGCTGTTCACCGATTTCGCGGACTTCACCGTCTTCCAGCCGGACGGCCGCCACGAGGACACCCTGACCACCCTGCTGGACCAGGTCGTCGCCTGGAGCAGCGCGCTGAAGACCTTGCGCAAAGGAGAGCACCATGGAGCCTGACCGCCTGTAGGCCCTCGACGAGGTGGGATTGGTGGTGAGCAGCACCGCCGACGATGTCCATGCCGTCGCAGCCGTTGGCAGCGAACCCACCGTCGGCATCCACGTCTATGGCGGCAACATCGCCACCATCAGACGGCGGAAGTACGACCCCGCCACCGGCGGGCCCGCTGGTTGTCTCCGACTGGGACAGCCCGGTAGTCGACACTGCTGGGCGCGATCCGAGCATGCAGCCGGGTCGGCGGTGATCGTCTCAAACTCAATGATCTCTAGATCCTGATTGTTACGCTTGCCGGGTTGTGAACGACGAAGGCGGGCATTCGAGCCGGGACGGGCCTCTTCGCATCGGATACCTACAGCATGGAGGCCTCGTCCTTCAAGACGGGATGAAACGCCGAACGGCGGGAACGCGGAACCGCCTCCCCGTTTGTCGGTGGTGATCGGTAGATGGCTCGGCAGGTCCCGCTCTCGGCTCCAGCCCACGGCTGTGCACGAGGAGGTGGTGTTGCTGGAGCGTTGCGGCATGCCCGGTTCATGAGGAATCTCGCGGTCAGGCGGCAGCACACACGTGCTGGAGGCCGGGGCGGGCGAGCGCACTGGGGTTCGCCGAGCGGTGCCGGCAGCTCACGCAGGCGCGGGCCGGGGTGAGGTGTGCCGCCTGTCCCGTGGTGTGGGCGGGGTGCGGATCCCCGACGGTGGGGTGGGTGTGCTTTCGCTGGGTGTGCGCTGTTGCTGAGGGGGTGAGGTGCTGCCGGCTTCTCCATGATCGTGCCGGGGCGCTGGCATGGGATGTTCGGTGCGGCCCTGGAGCCGGTGTCCGGGCCGGGTACGGGTGAGGAGGTGGATCGGGGTGTGGCGGTGTCGGCGGTGCTGTCGGCCGGGCAGATGCAGGAGGTGCTCGGGTTGCCGGAGACGGGGAAGGCGCGGCTGCTGCGCCGGGCTGGCTCATGCCGAGCCCGGCTCGTGCCGGCGTGGTACGGTGAGGGCCGCGATCGCGAGGCTGTCAGTGCGTAAGAGGGGGTCCACGATCCCGCACGCCGAGCACCGCTGACCCGTGTACACCGCCGTGACCGTCACCACCCAGCCCGGAGCCTTGCGCCCCATCCGGGGCCACCAACTCACCCCAGCCCGCGGCCAGAATCCCCCGAGTCAAATCCGGCCTTCCGGCCAACGTGACGGCCCGAAACCTCCCGCGTGCCCCTACCCGACCGGATCACGGCCCGGATCTTCACCTCCTCGACCGCGACCCCATCGAACCGGCACGCCAGACCGGTCGAGCTCTCCCGACCAAGTCCCTGCGCCGGTCATCAGGCACGCGAGCCAAGCGCGTTTCCGGCGCCCGGTCTTGCGGCTATGTCTGCAACGCCACGGTGAACACGGCCCGCACCATCGCACACGCGGCAGGGCATGCCGCCTCCGCGCGGAGAGGCACGCCGTTGGGCGGGCCGGTGAACCGTGAACCTCAACGCCGGTTCCTTGCGGGGGTAGGTGCGCCGTGGGAATCCCCCATCTTCAGCCAGGAGAGGATGTCAAACATCACCTGGCGAGGCGAGGTTACGCCTTCAAGATTCCCACACCGGCTGCCTGCACCCATCACCCGCGGGCTTAGGACGGTGGAATGCGGCTGTCGTCGGCGATCCGGGCGGTCAGCAGACGGCGCGGGCCGGTGCCTTCGTCGCCGAGCCGGTCATTACGGTTGCGCAGCGCGCACCTGTCGATCGACAGGCATCCGCAGCCGATGCAGTCGGACAACATGTCGCGCAGACGGGTGAGCTGGTCGATGCGAAGGTCGAGTTCGGCCCGCCACGCGGCGGACAACCGCGCCCAGTCCTCTCGGGTCGGCGTCCGCTCCTCAGGCAGCCTCGCCAACGCCTCCCCCACCATCCGCAGCGGGATGCCGACCCGCTGCGCCACCCGTATGAAGGCGACCCGGCGCAGTGTGTCGCGAGTGTAGCGGCGCTGGTTGCCCGGGGTTCTGCGACTGCGAATGAGGCCCTTCTCCTCGTAGAAATGTAGAGCGGTCACCGCGACCCCGGAACGGGCAGCCAGTTGCCCGATGGTGAGCTCCTTGGCGTCGAAAGGAGGTTTCGTCACACGCGCATCCTAGAGCTTGACCTCGTCTATAGTCGAGGTTTCATGCTGGGTGCCGTGACAAACACCCCCCCGGCCGTCGGACCGGGCACCACTGACCGCGCAGGGCGACGGGAATGGATCGGGCTTGCCGTATTGTCCCTTCCCGCCCTGCTGGCCTCCCTCGAACTGACCGTTACGCATCTAGCCCTGCCTGCCATCGGCCGAGATCTGTCGGCCACCAGCACCCAGCTGCTGTGGATCGTGGATGTCTACGCGTTCCTGCTGGCCGGATCGCTGATCACGATGGGCACCCTGGGCGACCGGATCGGTCGCCGCCGCCTCCTGCTGATCGGGGCCGCCGCCTACGGCGTGGCTTCCGCGCTAGCCGCATACGCACCCAGCGCGGAAGCGCTTATCGCGGTCCGCGCGCTGCTCGGTGTCGCCGGCTCCACGCTGATGCCATCCGTGTTGTCCTTGACCGTCGCCATGTTTCGTGAGCCTCGCCAGCGCACAGTCGCTGTCGGGATCGTCATCGCCAGCGTGTCTGGTGGCACGGCGATCGGCCCGTTGGTCGGCGGCTGGTTGCTGGAGCGCTTCTGGTGGGGATCGGTATTCCTGCTGGGCGTGCCGGTGATGGCGCTACTGCTGATGGCGGGACCGGTCCTGCTTCCCGAGCAGCGTACGAAAGCTGGTCGGCTGGATGTGCGCAGCGCGTTCCTGTCGCTGGCCGCGGTGCTACCCGCGGTCTACGGGCTCAAGCAGATCGCCGCCGATGGACCCACCCTGTCGACTGTCCTGCCCGTGGTTGCCGGTCTGGTGTTCGGCATCGCCTTCGTGCACAGGCAGCGCGCATTGGCCGAGCCGCTGATCAACCTGCGGCTGTTCGCGGACCGTACGTTCAGCACCGCAGCGGCCACTCTGGCACTCGGCATCTTCGTGTTGTGGGGTGCCAATTACGCCATCGCCCAGTACCTGCAGTTGGCACGTGGGCTCGCACCGCTGGAGGCGGGTATGTGGACAGCCCCGTCGGCCGTCGGCGTCATCGCCGGGTCGACGCTGGCCTCGAGAATCGCAGGCCGGATCGCCCCGGGCCGGATCATCGCCGCAGGACTCGCTCTCGCAGCCGCCGGCTTCGTGGTGATCGCTCAGGCGGCCACGCCGAGCGAGCCTGGTGCACTTGCCCTGGCGGGCATCGCCGGCCAGGCCGGGGACCTGCCCCTCCTGGTGGCCGGGACCGTTATCGCCTCTGCCGGGCTCGGCCCGATGATGGCGCTGGCCACCGACATGGTCGTCGGCGCCGCCCCATCCCACCAGGCCGGCGCCGCCTCGGCGATCTCGTCCACCGCGCCCCAGATCGGTGGCGCGCTCGGCATCGCGATTCTGGGCAGCGTCATTACCGCGGTGTACCGGAGCGAGATGAGTGCAGCATTGCCGACCGACGTTCCCCGCGCAGCGGCAGATGCGGCGCGAGACAGCCTCAGCACCGCCGTGGAAGCCTCCGAAACCCTTCCTGAGCAGCTCAAAGTCACACTGCTCAGCGCTGCCCGTCAGGCATTCATCGACGGATTTCAGATAAGCGTCCTGACCAGCGCCATCATCATGGCCGGGCTTGCGATCACAGTCGCGGCGCTGCTCTGGCATGACCAAACCACGTCCGAACAGACCACCTACAGCTGAGCCGCTCATCCTTCGTATGACTGCGCAGTCAGCACCCGACAGGCCCGAGGCCGCCGGCAGTCTGGTCACACTGCTCGGACACCGGCGGAGAGGTGGTGTCCATCACCATGCGATCCTCGCTCCTTCGCGAGCCCATACCCGCACCGGCCTCGACCTGTCGGCCAGGCTTGCTCATTGTCACCGGCGGACTGACGAGTTCGGCCTCGCGCCATGCGCCCCCTGACCGCGCGGGCCTCGATCCACCGCGGAGGCGCGGACGACCGGGGCCCGCGAAAGATTCATCTCACTGCCTGAAAGGGACAGACAACCATGACCACCATCGCGATCATCATCGGCAGCACCCGGCCCGGCCGAAAAGGCGAGGAGATCGCCCGCTGGGTCCTCGGACTGGCCGTCAGGCGCGGCGACGCCAAATACGAAATCGTGGATCTCATCGACTTCGGGTTGCCGCATCTGGACGAGATCATGCCGCCCGCGCTGGGGCAGTACATGCACCCGCACACCAAAGCTTGGTCGGAGAAGATCGCCTCGTTCGACGGCTACGTGTTCGTTACCCCGGAATATAACCGCTCCGCCCCGGGCGCGCTGAAGAACGCGATCGACTTCCTGCACGACGAGTGGAACAACAAGGCGGCGGGGTTCGTCGGCTACGGCAACGCCGGTGGCACGCGGGCCGTCGAGCACCTACGGCTGGTCATGGGAGAGCTCCAAGTAGCTGACGTGCGGGCTCAGGTCACGCTGTCACTGTTCACCGACTTCGAGAACTTCAGCCGCTTCACTCCAGCCCCCCACCACGAGAACGCGGTGAACACAATGCTCGACCAGGTCGTTGCCTGGAGCGCGGCGCTGCGACCGCTTCGCGGCTAACCCGCTACGGTGGCACGCCGAGAACCCTTACCCCGCCAAGTGGTTTCGGTATTCCCACCGCGACACCGGGAGCGAGACGTTGCCAAATGCCAGCTCCGCAACGGTACTCAACGCCTCATAGCTCCACCCGCTTCAGCGTGATCCCTCTCACCGCGTCGCGCCAGCCTTCCCCCCAGGTTCCACGTGAAAGCCGCAGACCGGGCCTGCGGGCCTACATGTTCGGGCCGCCACCTAATCCGTAGCTGCGTTTCCCCTGGACTCGTCCCCTGATACCCGACCGTCGCGATCCTATCGGGGATCGTCTCGGCCTCGGCGTCCCCGTTCGGAGGGCTCGCCTTTCGAACGCGGGGCCGACCATGAAGCCGACCAGGAGGCCGGACGTCAAGCGGACATTTCCCGGCCTTTCACGATATCGGGGGCTCGTATCGCGATGCGCCAGGGAGGGAGCCGCTATAGTCTCATGCTGGATATTTTCCATCATCGGCGAAGAAAATGGGAAGGAAAATCTCCAAAAAGGGAGAAATTCTCTATAACGGACGAGCGTCCGACCTGGTCCAACCGTGTAGGGGTGCCGACGGGCTCTCTCTGCGGTACAGGGCCGGCCCAGGTTCGTACGTGCATATGCAGCCCGTGCCCGACCGTCTTGATCTATATACCCGGAGACATTCATTGTGACCACCTCGTCAACCGTGCGCGAAGCGCGCGAGGCGCTCGTTCGCGCTCACTTCGAGTCCGAGGCTGCTCAGGAGTTCGACGTTACGATGACGACGATGAGCCACCCTCGCTACGAACTTATCCCGACCGGCGAGACCTTCGACGGCGAGGAACAGGTGCTGAGCTACTATCACCGGTCGAGGGCGGCCTTTCCGGACCAGCGCCACGACAATGTCCGCCTGTACCACTCAGACACCGTGGTGTTCGCGGAGTTTGACCTTCTCGGCACCCATCTGGGCGAGTTGTACGGCACGCCGCCGACCGGCCGGAGCTTCCGTTGTCCGATGGTGGCGTTATTCTTCTTTGACGGCCCTGAAGGCCACAAGATCATTTGCGAGCGAATCTACTTCGACACCACCACCATCGCGAGTCAGCTCGGCATCACGCCATAGGTGGCTGGCTGAGCGGTCCTGCGGCGTTTCGTCGCCACCTGTTTCGTCTTCCCCATTCGCGCGCTCGACTCATCAGCGATGTCGTCTTCGAAAAAGTCAGGATGGTATGCCCGAATTTCCGGAAAGATATCCCAGATTGACAGTGGTCCTTGGTACGTGCCCCAGTTGAACTGCGGCACCACGCTGTTGCTCGCCGTCCCGTTAGCCTGTCACGTGCTTCGCGTCGAGGCCAGCAGCGGTCTGGTGCTCGTCGACACCGTTTTCGGACTGCAGGGCACCGCCGACCCGTCGCGCCCCCTCGGGCCTACCGCCATCTCATCCGACCGATGGCGAAGTCTGATGAGACCGCCGCTCATCAGGTCGAGCTGGCACTCCGCGTCCAGCCAAAGTTTGCGGAGCCCTCTCTCCCCGGTCAGTCAGGGCAACCAACGCGCAGCGGGCCCGCTGTGATCAGCAGACCCAGCGTCCAGCCCGCTAGGGCGGGGGGCACAGCAGCAGGCGCACTTCCGCGTCGGCCCGGAGGCGGCGGACGAGGTGGTGGTAACCGCAGGGCTCCAAGGTGTGTCGACTTGTCAGGCGAACACGCGGCCGAAGCGGGGTCGCTATCGCGGCGGTGGACCTCGCCGAGCCGGCTGAGTTCCAGGGCGTTGCCGTAGCGTCGCTCAGCTCGCGGCAAAGGTGCGCCGACCGCTGGTAGCAACCCACGGCGTCGCCCGGGTGATCGAGCATGAGGTAGACGTAGTCCAAGCTGTCCCCCGTGGCCGCCTGCTGCCACCGCCGCGAGGGACGCTTACCACCCCGGCCATCAGAGTGGATCCGGGCGAGCCCATCGCGTAGGTCGGCGGGCAGGGGGTCGGCGTCGGTTGTGCTCTGGGCGACCTCTCGGGCTGTGCCTGCCGCACCTGTATCCGAGTAGGCATCCTCCTTCCTGCCCGCAGGCATCGGAAGGCTGTGAATGGGGCCGAGTATGTCCCAGCGCAGGAGAAGCAAGGTTGAAGCCGATATGAATCCGGCCTGTTTTAGACTCCCCGCGGGTAGTGGAAGAGGCCGTGGCTGACACCGGTGTTGTCTGCCGCCGCCGCCGGAGACCGGTTGTATCCGACGTGTCGGATTCCGGGCCTCGATTCTGCACCAGAATGCCTATAAGGCAGGTTCGTCGTACAAATCAGAGTGCTGTCAATCACGCACAATGATTGGCGCACTCACCCAGTCGAAAGAGAGAACATGGCCATTCGCAATGCTCGCTGGCTGATCGTGGCCGGCGCCTGTCTGGCGGTCACCGTGGCGGGCGCCCCCGTCGCCGTGGCCGACGACGAGGTGCCGGGCGTCGGCCACGGTTTTCACGCGGGAACTGTCCCGTTAACCACCGTGTACAACGGCGAACTATATGAGCTGAAGGACACGACGCGCGGCGACATGAAGGGCTTCCGCAATAAGCGGAACTCTAGCGGCGGTGTCGATCGCGTGCTCTACACCGACCAGGACAACGACTGGGGCACGGGAACCCAGGGCGACCCCGCAACCGACCCCGTGACCGCGGCTGTCGACGCGCAGTACGCGGCCGCGAAGGCGTGGGATTACTTCGCCAACGTGCACGGGCGGCAGGGCATCGCTGGTGATGGGCAGGGAATCGAGCTTCATGGGCTGGACAACGGAGTTGCGGGCGCCGGCTTGCCTTCATACGCTCCGCCCCGGCCTGACCTCAACCGGCCAGCTTGGATCTACTACGGCAGCCGATTCAACATGTTCGCGCAGGACGGTAAAGCCCGGCAGGTCAATCCGGCCACGCTGGACCAGGTCGGCGCCGCCTTCGCCGAAGGGGTAGCGTCCTCGGCAGCAGGACTGCCCAGGAGCACGGGGGGTGATGGTCAGTACCACGAGCTGGCGGAGCCGTACGCGATCGGACAGACCACAGCGAAGATATTCGGCACCATGATCGAATTCTACGCGAACAACCGGACCGACCGCCCGGACTACCTCATCGGTGAGCGCCTCGGCGCCGGGTTCCCGCAGGGCACCTTCCTAGCGCCGGTATCGATGGCCAATCCATTGGCCGGCTGCTATGGCATGGGTGTGCCGGACAACTCGAATCCCGGGATCCATTTCTTCTATCTGCTCGCGGTCGGCAGCAACCCTGCCCAGGGTGACAGTAGCCCGACCTGCAACAACATGTCGGTTACCGGGATCGGAAACGACAAAGCAGCGAAAATCTGGTACCGGGCCCTCACGGAATACTTCACCGACAAGACCAACTACGCCACCGCTCGGATCGGGACCCTGAAAGCAGCTGCCGACCTCTATGGCGCGCACGGCCTGGAGTACAACACGGTCAACGCGGCGTGGTCCGCCGTATCGGTCACCGGTGCCAGCCCAATCCCCGGCGGTAAGACTCCGTATCCGGTCAACCCAGGAGACCAGGAGACCGCCGTTCGTACGGCGGCCAGCCTGCAGATCGAAGTGACGAATCCTGGCGGACGCACGTTGACCTACTCGGCGGGAGGGCTGCCTCCAGGTCTCACCATTGACCCGGCGTCGGGACTCATCTCCGGAACGCCGACGAAAACGGGCAACTATCGAGTGAGCATCGGCGTGACCGACACCCTCCATGCTCAAGGATCCACGTGGTTCATGTGGTACGTGACCTGATCTCGTGAGCTGACCACGTGTTGCAGGGCCGTCTTCCGGCAAGGAAGGCGGCCCCTGCTGCCGGTTATGGCAGTCGATCTTGGCCACGAGGCTCTTGCCTGGTCCGGAGCCTGCATGGTGCTGATCACGAGTAGGCGGCGACCGCTCGTCCTCGACGCCGCCCGTTACGGTCGAGGTGGACCTGCCGCCGCTCGCGGACGCGATCGCGCTGTTCACCGACGCCGCCGGCAAGCAGCGGATCGCGGGCACACCAGCGGAGGTAGTGGCCGAGGTAGTGCGGCGCGGGCTGCTGCCGCTGGCGATCTGGCTGACGGCGGAGCGGCTGAAGCCCATCCGGCCTGGGTGTGTACTGGGGGTGCGCTCGGCTGGTCGCACTACACCGCCGGCGGGCACGGCACCACTGCTGGCGTGCTGGCCCACGCCGTTGGCGCCGATGCGGGGCTCGGGCTCTACGTCGACCGGCTCGCTATGGTCATGGCACTCGCGGTGTCCGGCGAGCGTTCGGCACCGGTGGCAAGCCGCTGCACGTCAGCTTCGCCGCTGACGCCGATGTCCGGGCCGCGTGCTTGACCGCCGCCGCCAGTGCGGAATCCTCGGTGGCTGGACCAGTAGCTGGAGCTCGTGGAAGGCGACCAGACGTCCTGGATCTGACCGGCTATGTCCAGGCCCTGCCCGGCCGTGCGCCGGCCGCCATCGCCGACCCCATCCGCCCGGTGCCCAGCACTGCGACAGTGGTCATCACATGCCCTCCTGCGCGGGTCCTTGCACGGCACGCGGGCGACATGATGTGGTCGATCTCGGTTAGGTTGTCGCGGTTCGGGGTGCGGTCGAGCCCGCCGCGCCGCTCGGCGAAGCGCCGGTCGCCGACCACGCCGACATGGCGGCGGAAGCCGGCGCCGCTCACGCGCCAGTCGTCGGCGGGGAAGGTGGTGTGCTCATCGAAGCCGCCATCCAGCACGCCGTGCGCGATCGGGCCGTTGGCCGGCGCCCCGAGATCATGCTCTGCCGCGTAGGGCAACACGCCGGCCTCGATGTCGCGTCGGAACAGGTGTACGGATGCTGCAGCGTCGCGAAGCGGGGAACGCGCGAAGCTCGGCCACGTCGAGTCGGCCGCCCCGACGTGGCTGATCGGGCCCTCCTCGACCATCTCGCGCAGGGCTGCCGCGCTCTCGGTGGGCGGGTCTGTGGGTCGGGCCAGGGTAACTGGTATAGGTTGAGCCCCCGCTGCAGCCGCCCTCCGTGATCCGCGGTGCCGTGACCGCGTGAATGCCGGCGTCGCTTGCGACAAGGAGCAGACCGTCGCGAGTTCGCACCTTCTGCGAATATCGCGACGGTCTGGAATGCGGGACAGGTCTCAGGCAGAGCGCCGCCATGACGCCGCCTCGCCGTCAGGAAGACCGGCTCACCGAGCCGCCAGGACCGGTGACGGTCAGGACGGCACCCTGACGCTGTGACTGGCCCCGACCAAGGCGGTGTCGCCTGGCGCGACCACTAGCCCCCAGCCGGCGCATCCGGGGTCGGTGTGGACGGTGACAGCCACGTTGGTGTTGTTGGCGACCTGGGACATGGCGAAAGCGGTCTTGATGCAACCGGCCTTCGGGTTCAGGACCGTCAGGCTCTCTCCCCATCCTCGGAGAGTGAGCTGGCCGGTCGCCGCCATGGCCGGCGTGGCAGCGATCGCCAGCGCTGAAGCGGCCGCCGCCGCCGCGATGGCATGACGAGCAATAAGGCGCATGAGGAACCTCCTGTTGGGGGCATATGCCCACGGACGCCAGGGTTTGGTCCGGCCGAGCGTCGTGACCCGGTCGGATGCGGAGCAGGCTCGACGGAAGTCCCACGGCGGGAATGCCGACGCTGACACATCCGCCTCCCGATGTCGGTCAACCGGCGTGACATGTCAGCCATGTTTGCGGCGATCGGCTTCAAACCGGTGTCAGCTCAGCTTTGGATCTGAACGGCGCACTTGTCGGCAGTTGGCGTGCTCTCTGGGGAAGGAGCGTGGTCACGGCGGAATCCGCGGCATGCCCATCTGTGCCGTCCATCCAGGCGCGTCTTTCGCAAGCCGCCGCCCGACGCCACCGCGACAGTGACCGCCATCATGCGGATAGTGTCGGGCCCATTCCGGACAGCTCAGTCCCCGAGGCTTCGTCCGCCCGTCCTATACGGGTCGATCGGTGGTTGCGGCCGCGCGTCGGCGACGCCGGTCGCACCGTTCGAGGCTCGGCTCCCATGGGTGCTCGCATCGAACGTGCCGACGAGTCACGTCCGGGAAAGGACCGGTACCGACATCTCGCGCCGCAGCTCCAGTAGCAAGATCATGACTTTCACGAGTGCCGGTAACACGGGAGTGCTGAACTACTGGTTCAACACCAAGACCATCCCCGGCTCCGGCCCGTTCAGGGCCAGCACCGCATACCGGGGGACCACGAGAACGTGCACGAGGCTGGCCCGAAAGGGCTCATCCGAGCCGCGTGACCAGCTGCGACTCATGGCCGCGCGGGCGCGAGGCACCGGGCGCCTGCACTGCTAGGCCCAGGGCTTCGGCGGTCGTCGGCGGTATTCCGTGAGCGACCGGGCCTGCCGATCGTCGGTTCACTCCGTCAGGCTGCGGAGGACTGTCAGGATTTCCTGTCGTGCGTGACTGGTGGCAGTGTCGAGCAGTTCGCCCAGCGGTTCGATCGCGCGGTGGACTGCCAGCTGGCCCGCGGCTCGGACGGCGCGGCGATCGGCGTGCAGGCGTAGCAGGATGCGGTTTTCCACCAGGATGCGTTCCCTGCCGGTCAGTTCCGCCAACCCGTGGAGCCGGAAGTCGGCTCTGGTGCTGTCGATGCTTTCGATGAACCGGCGCAGCGGCTTGTTGCTTCTGTCGGCGCACCAGGTGAGGGCGAGTTCTTCGGCGGTTTTACCGGCCTGCCACGCGGTCAGGATCGCCTGCAACTCGGCGAGTGCTTCGTTGCGCACGGTTTGCAGTGAGGACAGCAGCCGGCCCGCGATGCTTCGCAGCGTCTCGCCCTGACAGGTCTTCTCGTCGTCCAGACCCACGACGGCCAGCAGGGCGTGGGTCGCCTCGGACCGGGCGATATCGTTCGGATCGGTCGACGCTACGAGCAGCAGAAGTTCCTTGTCCGGGTCTGGGAACTCGGCCAGCAGTCGGGCAGCGCTGGCCCGGTCGGTGCCGCTGCCGTCATGGGTGCGTAGCATCCGCACAAGGGGTGCGTGGCCCGCGTGGCTGCCCAGGGTGAGGAGTGCTCGGGCTGCGAAGACGCGCATAGTGGGCGTCGCCGTTTCGGTGGTCGCCATGGCGAGCGCGGGCAGGGCGCGCAGACAGTCGGCCTCGGCCAGGGCGGCCGCGGCCCGCCCGTCGTTCTCGGCGAGCTTGGCGATGAGGATGTCCTCCGCCGCGGTGCGTTCCTCGCCCACCAACACATACAGCGCGCCGATGTCGGGGATCTCGTCGAGGCAGTCGCGGGTGAACGCGACGGGTCTGGCTGCCCCGGCCAGGAACCGCTGAAACGCCGGCGAACGCGCTGCGGCCATCAGCCGCCTCCTCACCACCCCCCGGACCACACCCGCCCGCCGTGCGCGAGCTGATCAGAAGGGGGATCTAACAGCCTATGCCATGTGCCACCATCGCCAGTGGCCGCGATTTGCCGCTGAATCCGCAGTGTGGTTACTCGTACGCGGAGCTTCCCCGGACACCCGCACCGAATCGCAGGTGAAAGGGCGATACTCAGGGCGGACGAACGGGCAACGCCAGGGGGATGCGGTCCTGCGCCCGCCTGTAGGTTCGCTCTGGCGCTGACGCGCCAGGCTCGTGCGTGCCGTCGTGGCAGGGTTACGCAATGATCGTGCGTTCCCGGGAATCGCAGGTCCAGGACAAAGACGCGGACACTTGCCGGATATTCGTGAGCGTATCGCGGGCGCTTCGGCGATCGTCATGGGGCGGGCCCGTTCGCTTGTTGTGCTGGTGGCGGCAGAGACGCCGGGAGAATATCGACGGCATTATCGCCGCATCGGTCATCGCCGGAACTGAGGGTGTGCTGAATGCGAGATGAAGGAGCTCGTTGCTAGCGTGCGGCAAATGACCCTCATGACACGTTTCGCCGCGGTTGCTGCAATCGCGTTCGCGGTGTTCGCGCCGGCCACCGCAGCCGGCGCCGCCACGACCGCCAGCCCGGGCCCGGAGCGCACCGAGGTGACGCCCGCCGCAACAGGGACCGCAGGCCCGTACGACACCGTCGCGTCCTGTAGACACCATCGGCAAACCTACATCAATTGGGGCCACCGGGTGGACAACTGCTTCGCGGCCATCGCCATCACCCCTGACCGAGACCCTTACGTCGCGTACTTCTTCCATTGGTGGATCTGATCCACCGATCGCGCGGCTGGACGTCGGCGAGCACCCTTGCCATGGGCACCCCGGCAGCCGCCCAGCTCCTTCAAGACATTTCACCGTGAAGGACGACGAGTGACCATTTCCTCAATTCGGCGGCGGTCGATCCGCATGACGCCTATCACCGCCGCCTTGGCCATCGGCCCGCCTTTGAGGCGCTTGTCCCGCATCAGCATCGGACTCCCCGTCGACCTTGCCCCAGCTTGCCCAGCTCCACGAGCTGGCCACCCCGAGCGGCGGATACTTCTACACCCCCAGCGCGGCCGAGCGGGACTCGGCGATTCGCGACCACGGTTTCGGATTGGGAGGCGCGTCGGCGCCCCGCTGCATCCCCCGGATGGTCTTCTCCGGCAGCGCGTGGAACTCCACCGGCTGCGGGCCGTCAAGCGCGACTCCTCCATCCTCGCGTGGCCGGGCGAGGCCGCCGATCTCCGCGACAGTGAGGACTTCGTGGCCGAAGGCATCCTGGGCCACGTCGACGCGGACGGACGGATCGCCCCATCCCGGTTGCTGACCGGGAAACGGCTCGTCACCCTGTGGCGGATCAGCGATGTGGGAGTCTGGCGCGCGGTCAACACCCTGGTGATGAATCAACACTGCTACGAGGTGATCCCGCCGTGGCACCACGATGGTGTGCTTACCCACGCATGGGCTCTGGAGGGAGCATGACGATGGCGCTGGACAAGCCGATCACGTGGAAATGGAACATGATCGGCGCACGCGGAATCGCGGCGGCCGCCGTGGCGGCGGCGCTCGGCGCCGGCCTCGTTGGCGCGGTCGCCACACCTGCCCAGGCGGACGTGTACAACTGCACGGACTACATCGAGAGGCAGATCAACACGGCGGTGGCCCGCTGCGCGTCGGGATTCGGCGGCTATCGCGTGGCGGCCAAATGCAACTCCGCGCACTGGCCCTACACCCGGACGGTCGTCGGTCCCTGGCGTTCCCCGGGGACCACCACCTCCTCGTCGGCCAGCGGCAACACCTGGGGCTGCACGATTGTCGACAGCTGGGTCCAGGCCCGCTAGCGGCGGCCGGGAACCGCTTTCGCGGTCGGCATGACGGCCGTCCCGGCCGGGGCAGGGCAGGATGGCCCGGCCGGGACGGCGATCAGCTGGGTCGGCGTCCGGGTCCGTCCGCTGACCATGCCGACGGTCTGTTCGCCGCGAACCACGGGCAGGCTCTTGATCCGTTTGCCCACCATGAGGCCGATGGCGGTGGTGGCATCGGTGGCGGTTGCGGCCCGAGCGGGTCATGATCTCCATAAGCCTGCGGGGCGGCGGTTCGTGCGCCTCTTGCGTGGGGAGGGCGGTGGCGCGCGGGTCCGGCTCGAAATCCCCGCGCAGCAGGTCCAGTTCGCTGACACGCCGGCCAGCGTCGACGACGGGGCGGCGGTGAGTCATGCTCGTGAAGCGTCCGGATGGCCCGCCATACCGAGTCTGTGCGGCGGACCGTGATGGCCGGGCTGCTCATGACCTCGTGCACGAGCATGGCTATATGCCCTCTCACGTGGAGTCGTTCTGCTTCCAGGTGAGCTTGTCGACCACGTCCACCACGTCGTTGACCCCGCTGGCCATGCGCACGGCGATGGCGGCCTCGGTGCGGTGGCCAGCGGGGCGCCCCAGATCGGCCAGGAGGACCCCGGCGACCCAGCTCGCATTCGGCCTCGGCCATCCGGAGCAAGACGAGCACCTGGAACAGGGGCACCATCGCCGCGTGGGCCTGGGCCACCGGGAGAGCCAAACCCTGAGCGTTCACGCCCACCGGCCCAGTCTGTCCTGCCACGCTCGCATGCCAGCGTCTTGATACCACGCCGGCGCAGGTCGAGGCGTATCGTGCGGGTGGAGTAGTCCTGATCGCCGATGAGCCTGTCCGGCCGCGCGCGGGCGGCGGCCGGCCGAAGCGTGGTCGGCACGGCCTCGAACCGTAGAGGGTGGCGGCGATCATCGCGCCGGTCGCGACACCGGTCAGCACGATCGAGTCGATGTGCTGCGCGGGCAGGAGCCGATCGAGGTCGGTCGCCGCGAAGGCGCTGGCGCGGCGCTTGAGGACGACGGCCTCGCCCGGCAACGGCGCGATGCGCGGGTGCACGAGCGTCTCGGCGGATTCCTCGTGAAACAGCGTCCCCGCCCCGTGCAGGCCGCTGATCAACCGGTTTCCCGCTGCCACATCGAGGCCTGAGGCCCGGAGCCCGAAACGGATGAAGATCACCGGGATTCCGGAGGCCCGGGCCGCCGGGAGAACCTTTTCCACGACGGGGAGCACGCCGGCAGCGAAGGGGTAGTTGTCCACGATGCCCGCCTGCAGGTCTCCGACGATGAGCGCGGTGGTGGTCATGCGGTTTCCTTGTCTGTACGGGCGCGCCGTCGGCCGCGGCGCAGGTGGCTTGAGGGCGCGGCGGACCCATCGAGTCGCACGTTGCGCGCCTCGTGCGCTGTCTACGGCCGGTGCTCATGAACTAGCGTGGACAGCGGGGTGAGCCGGGAAGCCTGGTCGGCATCAGCAACGATGCCCGGAGGCCGGATGGATCCCGTAGCAGGAATCGCCGTCGCGCTCACCCTGGTCGTGCTGGTCGTGCTGGCCACTGGATTCCGGCGAAGAAGGTCCCGCGTTTCTCTCCCGCCGGGCAGAGCTGAAGCGTGTGCTCGCCGCCGTGGAGGAGGACATCACCAGCTTCGGCGAGGAGCTCGATCAGCTGGACCTCCGGCCCGGGGAACCCGAAGCCGACGAGGACATGAGAGCGGACATGATCCAGGCTCTCGACAGCTACGAGACCGCGAAGAGAACGGTCACGCGGGTGGTGCGCCTGGAGGACGTGAGCGCCGTGACCGAATGCCTGATGGAGGGCAGGTTCACGCTGGCGCTCCTGGACGCGCGCCGTACCGGAAGCCCGCTTCCCGAGCGACGACCGGCCTGCTTCTTCGACCCGCGCCACGGCATGTCCACGAGCGATGTGCCGTGGACCCCACCGGGAGGGGTCACCCGGCCCGTGCCGATGTGCGCGGCAGACGCCACGCGTGTGGCGAACGGCGCCGAACCGGTGATTCGCGAAGTCGTCTCCGCGAGTGGTGAGCTGCGCCCTCACTGGGAGGCCGGCCCGAGTTACCGCCCCTGGGCCGGCCCTTACTTCGGTGACTTCGACATGGCACGCTCACCGCAGCCGCCCTTCTGGCCGCTGCCACGCCACATGACCATCACCCCGGATCTCACCGGCATGGCGATCAACGACGCCCGGCTCGAGGCCTCGCGTGCCCACGTGAGTCTGGACGCTCGGCACATCGACCCCGAGTCACCTCCCACGCAGGGCATCGTGGCTCGTCAGCACCCACAGCCGGGTGTCCAGGTGGTCAGGAACACAACGGTCACCGTGTGGCTGCGATTCGCGCTGCCGTACCCGACCTGGGGCAAACCGCGCTGACCCCTCGATGTCGCCGCAGGACCGGCTCACAACTGGATCCGACGTATGTCGGCGATCTCCTTCGCAGTGGTGGACCATGGCCGTGGAGACCTTGCCCGATCACGATTGTTACCAGACGAGGACCAACCGCCGCATCCAGTCTTCGTCCTCGAACCATCCCCCTGACCCGACGACCTCGGTCCGCACCTTACGGTTGCCTGATCGGAGCCGATCCCGGGCCTCAGCCGCCGCGGCGCTGACACGAACCAGCGCACCTCCGTCCGCTAAGTGGCAACCGCTCGACTGCGAGCGTTGAAACAGATGTGAAGCCGATGTGAAGCTGGCCCTTACTACTGTGACGATGTGAAAGAGGCACGGCCATGCGAATTGGGTACACGTGGTCTCTTGTGAAGGTATTTCGACGTCGGAGGGAGTGGGTTTCGCGTGACGAAGATTCTGACGCTCACGGTTCTTCGCCTCAATAGAGGCAAGATGGGTGGACGTTACCACTGGGCAACGCCTACCGGATGAACGCCGAGGTAGGTCCGGCCAGAAGGCCGGACCTACCTCTCTTCTGAGATGGAATCAATGCCCGACCGATATCAGTATATTCCTGGCCCGTCCGGCCAGTTTATGATTGGCAACACCTATGAGTACGACCGCGACCGCCTGGGCTTCTTGGCGCGAGCTCAACGCGAGTATGGGGACGTATTCCGTTTCAGCTCGTCAACGATCGTCGTCCAGAATCCGGAATTGATACACGATGTTCTGGTCCGGACGAATGCAGAATTCCGCGCGGAGAGCCCGCTCGTGTCGGGCGCGACGTCCAGATTTCAGGACATCATCGAACGTCGGCTGCCCGTGTGGATGTCGACACGACGCAAGGGCTGGCGCGGGATGAATCCGTCCGGGTCGGCAGCCTACAGTTCTCGGCTGGTGGGACAGTTCGCCGCCATCATGGATGAGCAGGCCAACCGGGAGGTTGATGTCCTTTCGCTCATGAAATCCTTCTCCGGCCAGGCTATCGCCGATTTCTGCGTGGGCGGGCATCCAGCACACCGGGAATCGGTGCGGGCGGTCGCCGAGGCCGTGGACCGGGCAGCAACGGCGGCAGTCAGTCTGATGTCCAGCTCGCTGACACTGCCCCGCTGGCTTCCCGCTCCCCGGATCCGCAGGTTCCGCCGTACCGCGCAGGACGTCAGGTCGGTGCTCCTCGATCAGGTCGCACGCCGGCGAGAGGTAGGCACCCGGCCGCACACCCAGGACCTGCTGGATGAACTGCTTCATGGTGCGGGAGCGGAGCTGACCGATGAAGCCATCTACGATGTTCTCAACGTGGTGCTACGCGCATCTCACGGTGTACCCGGCGCGTCCTTGAGCTGGATCGTGCGCCAGTTTGCGATGGATCCTGACCTCGCGGCACGAGTCCGGGCCGAAGCCGACGACGTGGACCTTGCCGCCTCAGGCGAACCTCTGGGGACAGCCGACTTCCCCTACACCGAAGCCGTGATCAAGGAAGTGCTTCGGATGTATCCGCCCACGTGGCTGATGGGGCGTGACATCGTCCGTGAGACCCGCGTCGGGGAGTGGAAGCTGCAGCCAGGACAACATCTGATGTTCTGTACCTATCTGGTGCACCGGGACCCCCGGTGGTGGAAGGACCCGGAAGAATTCCTGCCGGAACGATGGCTCGACGGCGATACACCTCATAGCCGATACGCGTACTTCCCCTTCGGCGCAGGACCGCGCATCTGTCTCGGTAATCAGCTCGGAATGTTGCAGTTGATCCTGGCCACTGCCTGGCTCGCGACAAGGTACGACATCGAAGTCACCAACCTGGAGAGCGCTGTGCCGGCGCCGCAAGCACTCCTCGTCCCCCGCGATCTGCGCGCCGTCTTCCACTCCCGAGCGTAGATCGCGCGGCTCGCCATGAGAATGCGGCCCGTCGGGAGAACGAACAGGAGAGAGATGAGTGTCGCCGAAGGCGATGTGGAACGGGGGGAGAAGGAAACAGACACCGGTTACCGGTGGCGCTGGCCCGCTCTGGTCGTCATCATGATCGGCTCCGCCATGGAGCTTCTCGATGTCTCCGTCACGGTCCTCGCCGGGCCTACGATCCGGTCGAGCCTGCAGGGCGGCACGTCGGCGATTCAGTGGTACAGCGCGACCTACACCCTGGCGCTGGCCTGCGGTCTGATCACGGGCGGTCGGCTCGGTGACATCGTCGGCCGCAAGAGAATGTTCCTCATCGGCATGGCCGGCTTCACCCTCAGTTCTGGGCTGTGCGCGGCCGCCGGCACGTCAGAAATGCTCATCATCGCGCGGGCCCTCCAGGGACTGTTCGGGGCGGCGATGATTCCGCAGGGTCTGGGTATCATTAAGGAAATATTTCCGCCGCAGAGCCTGCCGCTGGCGTTCAACGCCATGGGGCCCTTCATGGCGCTCTTCTCCTTGGGCGGCCCGATTCTCGGGGGCTGGCTGCTGGAGGCCGACCTGCTGGGCGCTGGCTGGCGGATAATTTTCCTGATGAATGTGCCGATAGGCGTGATCGGCGGCCTGGCCGCGTTGCTCACCTTGCCGCCCGATCCGCCTGCGCGGGCATTCAGGCTCGATCTGCCAGGCGTGGTCCTGGCCTCCGTAGGCTCGCTCCTGATGATCTTCCCGATCGTTCAGGGCCGCGACTACGACTGGCCGATCTGGACGTATGCGATGATGGGCGGGTCGCTGGCAGCCTTCATGGTGTTCGCCCGGCATGAAGCGCGCCGGAGTCGCCTGGGTGCCGATACTCTAATCGTGCCGGGCCTATTCCGGAAACGTTCCTACATTGCCGGGATAACCGTGGGCCTCGTCTACTTCGCCGCGCTTTCCGGCTTCGGTCTGGCTTTCACCCTGTACCTGCAGCTCGGACTGGGCTATTCGCCGGCCAAGACGAGCCTGACCGGGGTGGCAATGACAGCGGGAATCATCGTCGGCTCGCTCGTGATGCCGAAACTGAGCAAGTACGGCCGAAGGGTATTCCACGGCGGAGCAGCGATAACCCTCATCGGACTTCTGTCACTTCTGTGGGTCATGCAGGCGGACGTCACGCCGTGGCGACTGGTGCCCTCTCTGCTAGTGGCCGGGCTAGGATCCAGCCTGATGATGGGGCCCTTCTTCGCGTTGGCGCTCGCCGACGTCGAACCTCATGAGATGGGTACCGCAACGGGCGCGCTCTCGGCACTTCAGCAAGCGGGAAGCTCTGTGGGCGCTGCCGTGCTTGGCACCGTCTTCTTCGAGGCGGCTAGCCATGGCTCTTCGGTCTCGGTCGCCGCGTCCGCCGCGTTCGTGGTGGCAGGAGGGATGGCCGCCCTCATGTTCCTGGCGGGCTTTCTTTTCCCAGCCCATCGCGCCCAGCCGGACCCCACGTCGTGATGTCATCCATGTCGTCGTCCGTAACGATACGCATTGCTCCGGCGCTTACCTGCACCTTGGTGCTCGTTCACGGCGGCGCCCGGTCAGTTGCCACAGCGAGGTGTTAGCTCGATGTCCGACTTTCAGATCCTTGTCACCGGCGCGACGGGCCATATCGGGAGCGCGATCCTCGCGGTCATGAAATCCCGTGGCGTGCCCGTCCGTGCCCTCGCGCGCAACCCTGAGGTGCTTCCCGAGCACCCCCTTGTCGACGTCGTCAAGGGTGATTACAACGACCAGCGTTCCCTCGATGCCGCCACCGCCGGCGTGGAAGCGGTCTTCTTGCTGACGACGCCCGAGTCGCCCGTGCCGCGTCACGACCGAGCGATTCTTCAGGCGGCTCGATCGGCGGGCGTCACCAAAATCGTCAAGCTCTCCGCCACCAGTGCGGGCGCCCGCGGGCCGAACAACAGGATCGTCGGAACCTGGCACTGCGCCGCCGAGGACGCCGTGACTGCCAGCGGGCTGTCCTGGACAATCCTGCGCCCATCCAGCTTTGCCTCGAACTTCCTCCGCTGGGCAGACCTGATCAATTACGGTCTTCCGATCCCCAACATGACGGGTTCCGGTCTCCAGGGCGTCATCGATCCGCGGGACGTAGCCGCTGTCTCGGCCGAATGCCTGCTGTCCGACGTCGGCGCGGGGCAGACCATCACCTTGACGGGGCCGGAACTCTTGAGCCTCTCCGACCAGGCCGCTTGCCTGGCGCGCGTGCTCGGACGGCAGATCGCCACCGTTGACGTGCCACCTGACCTGGCGCGCGTGCGGATGCAGTCAGTCGGGATGGACACCCTTGCCATCGAGACGGTCATTGCCGGGGCGACCTGGGCACGGGAAGGGGGCAACGCCCGCATCACGGAGGAAGTGAAAAGGATCCTCGGGCGCCCGCCGGGCACATTCGAGAACTGGGCCCTCGATCATCGTGCTGCTTTCAATGCCTAGTCATCATGCGTGGGCAGCAGAGCACGGCGAACGCGGTGGTGCCCTCGGATAGGGCCGTTGCAGCACGACCGCCGACACCTCGCCTAGCCAGGCCTGCTCGGGCCGCTGCTTGGCCTGAGTGATCTACCGTGCGGGACACGCATCGGTGATGGGCGGCAGGACGTGCTCATGGGTGTGGGTGCGCAGCGCGAGTGCGTCGTTGAACACCACGCGGGCGCACCCGAACGCCTTGGCCAACGCCATCCGCTGCCTCGGCGCCGGGTCGATACGGAAGGAATACCGCAGCTGCACAAGATCCATCCCACGGTTGCGGGATGCCGAGTACAGCGACATCAGAACCGGCCGACTGATCACGGGAGACGCCCATGGAGTCGCAGAACGGCGGCCCGCTCAGGGCCACCACCAGTCCGGCCGGCTGCGTTGGCGCCCAGGCGTTTTTGGCCTGCTGGTGCACAAGCCTGGCAGAGGCGTACTCGAGCTCGCGGACGCTGCGGGTGACGATGAAGTCCTCGTGCAGGCTGATGGTGGCCGAAGTGGCGAAAGAAGCTCACCGACGCCGACCGGCCCGCTCTGTCGGCTCTCTTCTGGATCCATAAGAACCTGTATGGTAGGATTGAACGCTGTCTGAGCAAATAGCTCGGCCTCGGGACGAGCCTGAGCACCGAAGTTCAACAGCCGCTGGATGCGCGGTCGGGTCGGATGGAAGTGCAGGTGGGACAGCGGCTTCCGCATGCCTGTCGTTCGAGAGGCGACTGGTTCGCAGGTGCGGATAGGCGCTCTCCCGGTATTCGGCACTGAGACGATCAGGAGTGGGCCGCGACGAGTTCGGCGAGGTCCAACGCGTCACCTCTGATGCCGGCAGCCGATCGTCTTGTACAGGTGCCTGTTTCATATCGCCTTCAGTTCATGCTGGTGGATCAAGACTTTGTGCATTTTGCATCCCCGAGCTGCTGCGGATCCCATATGCGGGTCGTGCGTCTGGCACTGGGCCGGTTCCCTCAATGCGGCCCACAATCCGGTGAAGGGGAGCGGCTGGACCTGGTGCCGGACCTCAGCTTCGCGCAGCTGGGGCAGCGGCTGAGCGGTTCGGCCCCGGACGTGACCGTCGTGCCCGCCATGCCGGACTCCGACGCGTCCGACCGCGCCATGGTGACCTCATGGATCAAGGACACCGCGAGCGACGGGCTGCTGCTGAGCGTGTGCGCCGGCGCGCAGCTGGTCGCGGAGACCGGGCTGCTCGACGGGCGCGA
>NZ_JBFANM010000125.1:0-22102 GCF_040674815.1 Nonomuraea sp. NPDC049709 | reverse complement strand
GCCGTGGGCGGCCGGGACGTGCGCGAGATGGGCGCCCGGTGGCAGGCGGCGGGCGGTCCCGACGCCCCGCTGCGCGCCGGCGCCTCCGAGCCGGGCGCCGCGCGGCTGCGCGGCCTGGCGGAGGAGCTGCTGGACGAGCTGGCCGCCTTCCCGTCCCCGCTGCCCGAGCCGTCGGACCTGGCGGGCATCATCGCGGCCTGCCCCGACTGGCCGGAGCCGCGACCCCGGGAGCCCGCCGTCGATCCCGACCGGGTGCTGGGCGCGTGGCTGGGCCGGGCGGCCGGGTGCGTGCTCGGCAAGCCCGTCGAGAAGATCCCGCGCGCGGGCATCAGGCAGATCGCCGAGGCCACCGGCAACTGGCCCATCCGCGGCTGGTTCACCGCGAAGGGCCTGCCGGACGACATCGCCCGCCGCTGGCCGTGGAACCGTCGCAGCGCCGTCAACTCCCTGGCCGAGAACATCGACGGCGTCCCCGAGGACGACGACCTCAACTACCCGCTGCTGGCGCTGTCGGTCCTGGAGCGCCACGGGCGCGCGTTCACCACCGAGGACGTGGCCAGGCTGTGGCTGGACGAGCTGCCCGCGGGACGCACGTTCACCGCCGAGCGCGTCGCGTACCGCAACCTCCTGGACGGCGTCGAGCCCCCGGCCACGGCCACCTACCGCAATCCGTTCCGCGAGTGGATCGGCGCGCTGATCAGGACCGACGTATACGGCTGGGTCAATCCCGGCGACCCCGCCACGGCGGCCGAGCACGCCTGGCGCGACGCCCGGCTCACGCACACCGCCAACGGGATCTACGGGGCCATGTTCGTGGCCGCGATGTGCGCCGCCTCGATGGTCGCCGGTTCGGCGGAGGAGGTCGTGCGGGCGGGGCTGTCCGTGGTGCCCCGGGGCTCGCGGTTGCACGAGGCCGTACGCCTGGCCGTCGCCGACGCCAACCGCGAGGACGACTTCGAGCGCGTCATCGACCTGCTCCACGAGCGCCACGGCAACCTGCACTGGGTGCACACGATCAACAACGCGGCCCTCGTCGCCGCCACGCTGATCCACGGCCGGGGCGACTTCACCGCCACGATCGCCGGGGCGGTGGCCGGCGGCTGGGACACCGACTCCGCCGGGGCCACGGCCGGGTCCGTCGCGGGCGCGCTGAACGGCGGGGTGCCGGAGCGCTGGCGCATGCGTGACAGCCTGGCCAGCAGCCTGACCGGCTTCGACGGGGTGGGTCTTGCCGCCCTGGCGGCGCGTACACAGGAGATGATGAAGTCATGATCTCGGTTTTCGGCAGCGCCAACATGGACCTCGTCGCCTACGTCTCCGAAGCCCCCAAACTGGGCGAAACGGTCACCGGTCACCGGTTCCGCACCGTGCCCGGCGGCAAGGGGGCGAACCAGGCGATCGCCGCCGCCCGCGCGGGCGGCGCGGTGGCGTTCCTGGGGGCGGTGGGCGACGACGGGTTCGGCGCTGAGATGCGCACCACGCTGGCGGAGGCCGGGGTCGACGTCCGCGGGCTGCGCCAGGTGCCCGGGCCCAGCGGCATCGCGCACATCGTGGTGGACGACACCGGGGGCAACTCGATCATCGTCGTCCCCGGCGCGAACGGCACCGTCACCGGCCCCTCGGGCGAGGACCTGGCCGCGATCGCCAGGTCACAGGTCCTGCTGCTCCAGCTGGAGCTGCCGATGGCGGCGGTCGTGGCGGCGGCGCAGGCCGCCCAGGTGTCCGGCGTGCCGGTGTTCCTCACCCCGGCGCCCGCCCAGCCGCTGCCCGCCGAGCTGCTGGACACGGTCACCACCATCGTCCCGAACGAGCACGAGGCCGCCGCCATCACCGGCGTGACGGGAGCCGACGCCGCCATGGACGCGCTGCTGGAGCTGGTCGACGAGGTGGTGATCACGCTCGGTTCGGAGGGCGCGCTGTACGGGTCGCGGTCGGGGGAGCGGCTGCGGGTGCCCGCGGTGAAGGTGGACGCGGTGGACACCACGGCGGCCGGCGACACGTTCGTGGGGGCGCTGGCCGTGGCGCGGTCGGAGGGGCTGGACGTGGCCCAGGCCCTGCACTTCGCCTCCGTGGCGGCGGCGCTGTCGGTGCAGCGGGAGGGCGCCAGCACCTCGATGCCGACCCGCCGGCAGATCGAGGACGCGCTCACCTGATGCCCCCGGAGACCACCCTGCCGGGCCAGGACGCCGCCCTGCCCGGCTCGCCCGCGTCCGGCTCCTCGCTGGACTCCCACGCGTCCGGCTCCCCACCTGGCACCCACGCGTCCGGCCCGCCGCCGGGTTCGCATGCGGCCGGCTCCCGGCCGGCGGAGCCGCGGCCGCGGGAGATCGACCTGCCGGCGCGGGTCCCGCTGGACGGCGGGGATCTCGGCGGGCTCGATCGGGCCAAGATCCTCGCCGCCCCCGGCGACCCGGCCGACCGTGACGCCTGGCGGGCGGCGCTGACCCGATGGCGGGAGGAGGCCCGCGCGCGGCTGCCCCGCCGTGGCGCGTACCCCGGCTGGACCCGCCGATGCTTCTCGGTCTGCGTGGCCTGGCTCTGGGACGACCTGCTCCGGGACGGCGACCGGTTCACGCCCGAGCGATTCCTCGCGCACGGGGAGCGCGAGTTCGGCGGGTACGACGCCGTCGTCCTCTGGCACGCCTACCCGGTGGTCGGCATCGACGGCCGCAACCAGTTCGACCTCTACCGTGACGTCCCGGGCATCGACGAGCTCGTACGCGACCTGCGCGCCGCCGGGGTGCGCGTGCTGCTCGACTACAACCCCTGGGACACCGGCACCCGCCCCGAGGACCACGGGACCGGGCTGGGCGAGGTGGTGGACCGGCTGCGGCCCGACGGGCTGTTCCTCGACACGCTGAAGGCGGGCGACGCCTGGCTGTCGGAGTACGGCGTGGCGCTGGAGAGCGAGTCCTCGGTCCCGCTCGACCGGGTGGCCGACCACGCGATGTCGTGGGCTCAGTGGTTCGCGGACTCCGAGTGGCCGGGCGTGATCAAGACCAAGTGGTTCGAGCGGCGGCACATGCTGCACCACACCCGGCGCTGGCACCGCGACCACTCCGAAGAGCTGCACTCCGCCTGGATGAACGGCTGCGGGATGCTGGTCTGGGAGAACGTGTTCGGCTCCTGGGTGGGGTGGAATGCCAGGGACCGGGCGATCCTGCGGGCCATGCTGCCGGTGCAGCGGGCGTACGCGGAGCTGTTCGCCGAGGGTGAGTGGACGCCGCTGGTGGACGAGGCCGCCCCGAGCCTGCCCGCGTCCCGCTGGTCGGCCGACGGCGTGACGTTGTGGACGATCGTCAACCGCTCGGCCGGGGCGTACCGCGGCCCCCTCCTCGATATCCCGAAAAATCGTGATCTGAGGTATTACGACCTGATCCACGGGGTCGAGCTGGACGGCGACCTGCACGGCACGGTCCCGGGCCGGGGGGTCGCGGCGGTGCTGGCCGTACCTGAGGAGCTGGATCTGGAGCCCCGGGATCCGGGGTGGAGCGCCGACACCACGTTCCCCGCACGGACGCCCCGCCGCACGACGCCGCTGGAGGGCGCGCCCGCGACGGCCGAGATCACCTACCGCCTACGGGAGTGCGGCTTCGACGGCGAGGCCCCGTTCGTGGACGAGTGGAAGCCGCTCCCGCCCCGCCTGCACGCCATGCGCACCGAGACCCGCCAGGTCAGGCGGGCTGCCACGGCCGCGGAACGCGAGGTCACCAACGCCGAGTTCGCCAGGTTCGCGCCCGGCCACCCCTGGCTGGGGGACCCCGACGCGCCCGTCACCCACGTCACCCTGGAGGAGGCCCGCGCCTATGCCGCGTGGGCGGGGGCGCGGCTGCCCACCGAGTACGAGTGGTCCGGCCCGGCCACGCTGTGGAACCTCACCGACAGCGAGCACACCGACGGGCGCACCAGGTTCCTGATCCTCAAAGGGCCCGGCCCGGTGGCGACCGGCTCGGAGTGGTACGTGGCCGCCGACGACACCGTCAAGCTCCTGCGTACCCACCCCGACCTGGAACGCTCGCCGAACATCGGCTTCCGCGTCGCTCGCTAGCGGGTCCACCGGAGCCGGGCCGGGGTCGCCGGCCGTTCCCCGGCGAGCAGGCCGGGCAGGAGGGCGGCCAGGCCGGGCGGGAAGACCAGCTCGTCCGTGGCGGCCAGCTCGGCGGCGCTCCACCAGCGGTTGCCCAGGAGCGCCTCCGCCCGCTCGTACTCCTCCAGCGCGGTCGGGGTGACGGTGCACGACTGGACGCGGGCGAAGAAGTAGGTGTGCACCGTGTAGAAGTGGCGGCCCTGGTGGGACCACGGGCCCTCGTTCGTGGCCACGGGCCGGCCGAGGGCGGAGGGGTCGAGCACGTGGCCGGTCTCTTCGAGCGCCTCGCGCGCCGCCGCCTGCGCCGGGGTCTCGCCCGCCTCGATCCCGCCGCCCGGCAGGTGCCAGGCGGGCTCGCTCGGCCACGGGTCGGGCGGGACGAACCGGAGCAGCAGCACCCGGTCGTCGGGGGCGGCCAGGATGACGCGCGCGGTGGGGCGCTGAGTGCGGGTGGTCACCCCCGGACGGTAACAAACGGTCCTGGTGGGGCAGGTGGGTGACTATGAGCGAGACATCCGATGAGCTGCCGGAGGCGGTCGGGGGCGTGGACGGGGAGAGCGACGTGGTCGCCGAACGATCAGGCGCCAGCACCCCGAAGTCGCGCCGCCCCGTGCCCGCCGACCCGCCCGACGAACAGGACGAACCCGAGCCGGAGGAGGAGCCGGAGGCGGACGAGGAGGACAGCGAGATCCGCCCGGACGTGGGCCCCACCGGCTGACGCCCCGCCGCCCGACCAGCCGCGCCCGACCGCCGCCTGAGCGACCGGCGCCCGACCGGCCGCCCCCGCCCGACCGGCCGCGCCCGACGGGCGCCTGACCGAGCCGCGCCTGACCGAGCCGCGCCTGACCGAGCCGCGCCTGACCGGCACGACCGGCGTCTGACCGGCTGCGCCCAGGTGGGCTGGCGTTCTGATGGCGCTGGCGACGGCGGCGGCGCCGTCGGCGGACGCCGGGCATTCGGGGCCGATGAGCCGAGGGTCAGGGGTGGGGTGAGTGCCCAGCGGGCCCGGGTCAGCGCTTGGCGTGCAGGTGGGTGAGCGTCTGCTCCAGCTCCGCCTGCAAGATCCCCCCGGCTGCCGCCCCGTCCCCCTCCCGGATGGCCGCCACCAGGGCGGCATGCGTGTCATGCCCCGGATTGCGGTGGTGCTCCCGCAACCCCAGCAACTCCACCAGATCGATCAGCCGCCCCCGCAAGGCGGGCGCGAACTCCGCGAACAGGTCGGAGAGCACCGGATTGCCCGCCGCCGCCACGACGGCCGCGTGCAGCGCGATGTCGGCGTCCACGAAGGCCGCGTCGTCCCCTTCCGCCGCCCGCACCCGCGCCTCCAGCGCCGCCTCCAGGGCGGCGACGTCCTCCTCGGTACGCCGCCCCGCCGCCAGCACGGCCGCCTGCGTCTCGACGATCATGCGGACCTCGTAGACGTCGGTGATGGCGGCCCGCCGCAGCCGGGCGGGCCAGTCCTCGGCCGGCTCGGCGGCGCCGGCCGTGGCGATCACGAACACTCCCGACCCCTGCCGGGCCTGCACCAGCCCCGCCCCGGCCAGCGCCCGCAGCGCCTCGCGCACCGTCGAGCGCCCCACGCCGAGGGCCTTGGCCAGCGCGTTCTCCCCGGGCAGCCGGGTGCCCACCGGCCACTCGCCCTGGGTGATCTGCTCGCGCAGGTGCTCGGTGGCCTGCTCGACGAGCGGGCTGGGGCGGAGGGAGCCAAGCGGCATCGCGATGAACCTCTCAGGTTGTCTGAGGACCTGTGTTGTGGTTAGTGTAGCGCCCATGACGTCGTACGGTCTGCTCCTTCCCGGCCGCGGCGGGGCCTGACCGGACCGGCACCCCGCCGCGGTGGCCCGGGTGCCCGCCGGTCTCTCCACCTCAAGACGGAAGAGCAGCCACGTGTACGAATGGAACCGGCAACGCCCCAGCAGCATGCCGTACCACCGCTACAAGCCAGCCCACGAGCGCGTCGAGGTGCCGCTGACCGGCGGCCGCGACTGGCCGGTGCGGCGCATCACCGAAGCCCCCCTGTGGGTGCCCGTCGACCTGCGCGACGGCAACCAGGCCCTGGCCGAGCCGATGGACCCGGCCCGCAAGCGCCGCATGTTCGACCTGCTCACGGCCATGGGCTTCAAGGAGATCGAGGTCGGCTACCCCTCCGCCAGCCAGACCGACTTCGACTTCGTCCGCCATCTGGCCACGCCGGGCGCCGTGCCGGAGGACGTGACCGTGGTGGTGTTCACGCCCGCCCGGCACGACCTGATCGAGCGCACCTTCGACTCCGTCGAGGGCATGTCCCGCGTGGTCGTGCACCTCTACACCCCCACCGCCCCCACCTGGCGGAACGTGGTCCTCGGCCACGACAGGCCCGCCCTGCGCGCCCTGATCAGGGACGCCGCCGAGCACCTCGCCCGCCTCGCCGGCGACCGTGACGTCCGCTTCGAGTTCTCGCCGGAGGTGTTCAACCTCACCGAGCCGGACTACGTGCTGGAGGTCTGCAACGACCTGACCGCCCTGTGGGACGCCTCCCCGGACCGCCCCGTGATCCACAACCTGCCCGCGACGGTCGAGGTGGCCACCCCCAACGTGTACGCCGACCAGATCGAGTACATGCACCGCCACCTCGACCGCAGGGACGCGGTGATCCTCTCCGTGCACCCGCACAACGACCGGGGCACCGGCGTGGCCTGCGCCGAGTTGGCCCTGCTGGCCGGGGCGCAGCGGGTCGAGGGCTGCCTGTTCGGCAACGGCGAGCGCACCGGGAACGTGGACCTGGTGACGCTCGCGCTCAACCTGCACTCCCAGGGCGTGGACCCCATGCTGGACCTGTCCGACATCGACGAGGTGCGCCGGGTCGTCGAGCACTGCAACCGCCTGCCGGTGCCCGACCGACACCCGTACGCCGGGGACCTCGTCTACACCGCCTTCTCCGGCACCCACCAGGACGCCATCGGCAAGGGCCTGGCCCACCACGCCAAGCGGGCCGCGGACCTGGGCGTGCCGCCGGAGCAGGCGCCGTGGGAGGTGCCGTACCTGCCGATCGACCCGGCCGACGTGGGCCGCGACTACCAGGCCGTCATCCGCGTCAACAGCCAGTCGGGCAAGGGCGGCGTCGCCTACCTCCTGAACACCCGCTACGGCCTCGAGCTGCCCCGCCGCCTGCAGATCGACTTCTCCTCGGTCGTCCAGCGGGCCACCGACGGCAGCGGCGAGGAGATCACCGCCGAGCAGCTCTGGGAGCTCTTCCACGCCACCTACCTGGCGCCGGGGGAGACCAGCGCGCTGGCCGACTGGAGCACGGTGGAGACCGCGCCGGGCGTGCACGAGTTCGGCGGCACGCTGCGCAGCGGGCGGCGGCTGCACGGGACCGGCAACGGCCCGCTGTCGGCGCTGACCGGCGCGCTCGCCGCCGACGGGATCGACGTGGACATCCTGCACTACGCAGAGCACGCCCTCGACCCGGGGCGGGGCAGCCGGGCGATCGCCTACGTCGAGGCCCGCGTCGGCGGCACCACCTGCTGGGGCGCGGCCCAGGACACCTCGGTCCTGACCGCGTCGGTGCACGCGGTGCTGGCCGCCGTGAACCGGGTCATCGAACCGGCCGCCCGCAGCGCCGTTTGACGCCCTCGGCCTCCGTATGAGCCGCCGGGACCGGCGGGTGCGCCGGTCCCGGAACGCGACGCGGCCTCGCTCGAGTACGATCACCTCTTCGTACGCCGAGGCCGACTCGCCCGAGCCGGTACGGAATCGCCCGGTGGAAGGATGCGGATGTTCGAGGAAGGCGCGGTCCTGGACGTGCTGGAAGCCCTGGAGGCGGCGGGCTGCGCGGTCTGGGTCGCCGGCGGGTGGGGCATCGACGCGCTCGTCGGCCGCGTCACCAGGGAGCACCAGGATCTCGACCTCCTCCACCGGGCCGAGCAGGAGCCGGCCGCGATCGCCGCGCTGGCGGCCCTGGGCTACGCCGAGCGCCTGGAGGGGGTCGTGCCGGGACGGCCGGCCCGCTTCGTCATGGCCGGTCCGGGCGGGCGCGAGCTGGACCTGCACCCGCTGCGCTTCCGGTCCGACGGCTCCGCCGTCCAGCGGCTCGACGACCAGGGCGGCGCCCTCACCTATCCGGCGGCCTCCTTCGCCTCCGGCGTGATCGGGGGAGTGCGGGTGCCGTGCCTGTCAGCGGCCCAGCAGATCGCCTTCCACCAGGGCTACCAGCCCCGGGAACGCGACCTGCACGACATGGCCGTGCTGCGGGAGGCGTTCGGGTCGGAGACTCACTTCTGAGAGGCGACCCCGGACAGGTGGGCGGCGCACTCGTCGCGGTAGTGGAGCGTGCGGGTGCGCAGCCGCTTCGGGTCGGCCAGCACGGCCCTGGACACCGACGGCACCACCGCGTGCCGTACGGACCCGAACAGCCGGGCCACGTCGGCGGGCGTGGCCCCCTGGGCGCCCAGCCCCGGGGCCAGGATGGGCCCGTTGAGGTCGGTGAGCGAGTCTTCCAGCGCGGGCAGCGTGGCGCCCATGACCACCCCGACCGGCCCGAACGGCGAATGCCCGGCGTTCACCCTGGCGGCCCCGGCCAGCACCTGGCCGGCCACGAGCCGCTGCAGACCGGCCGCCTCCGGGTTGGAGGTGCGGGCCAGCACGAACACGCCCGCGTCGTTGGCCACCGCCGAGGTGATCGCCCCCTCCAGCGACCCGAACCCCAGGTAGGGGCTCAGCGTCACGGCGTCGGCGGCCAGCGGGCTGCCCCGGTCGAGGTAGGCCTCGGCGTAGGCGGCCATCGTGCTGTCGATGTCGCCCCGCTTGACGTCGAGCAGCACCAGCGTGCCCGCCTCGCGCAGGTCGGCGATGGTGCGTTCCAGGACGGCGATGCCGCGGCTGCCCCAGCGCTCGAAGAAGGCCGACTGCGGCTTGACCACGGCGGCCACGTCGGCAACCGCGTCCACGACGGTGCGGCAGAACCGTTCCAGACCGGCGGGGGAGTCGTCGAGGCCCCAGGCGTGGAGCAGGGCCGGGCTCGGGTCGATGCCCACACAGAGCGGCCCCCGCTCGTCGAGCCTGGCTCGCAGACGGGTCCCGAAGGAATCGTTCATCTGTGCGCTCCCAGTAGGCACCGTGGGCACGAAAGGTTCTCCGGCGACGATATGGTACCGAGGCTCTGTTGCCTAACCGGTGCCGGGGCGAGTCTTCCAGGAGTGGCCTTGCGGGTAGATCAGCAGACATGTACGAGATCGCCCACCGGATGCTGGTGCTGCGTACCGATCCGCCGCGCGACGTCGTGGTCGCGCTCGGCGTGCCTTACGAGGAACCGACGGGCGAGTGGTCGTGCCCGTACCGCATCGACGGGCTCGACGGCTGGGAGCACGAGCGGAAGGTCACCGGGCTCGACTCGTTCGAGGCGGTGGAGCTGGCGATGGCCATGGTCCGGACGGCCCTGGCGGGCTCGCACGAGGCCAAGGAAGGGCTGCTGGCCTGGGACGACGCGCCGGAGGGGAAGCGGGCGCGGACGGTGTACGTGAGTGTCGACGAGGACCGGAATATCGCATATATCGGGATGAAGCACGAAATAGTGCCGGGCGAGGCCGTACGCCAGGTCGTGGCCGAGGACGTCGTCCTCGACTACGGCGACTCCGGGCAGCTCCTGGGCGTGGAGCTCACCGACGCCGACAGGCAGCTCCCCTCCGAGATGCGGATCTAACGCGACACGAGCCACCGCCAGCGCGGCAGCTCCAGCACCACCGTCACCACGGCCAGCACGGACACCAGCGCGGCGGCGACCGCGTGCCAGGCCACCCACGCCGCCGCCACCGCGGCCAGCACGTGCAGGACGACCAGCGCGATGGTCACGTGGCCGGGCACGGCGACGATCACGTTCCGCTTGTCGCCCGGCGTGGAGAAGATCGTCGGCAGCCCGATCAGCACCACCACGGACAGCACGGCCAGCGGCACGGAGTGCGGGGCGAGCGCCCACGGGGTCGCGACCCACGCCACCAGCTCGGTGGCGAAGCGGAACGCGGACGAGGCGCGGTCGTCCGGCCGGGCATTCGAGGACACCCGCGTACCTTACAAGAACCCCGATGTCGGGATAATCGCCCCCGTGAGCACCGTGACCTTCCCGCGCATCGTGGCCACCGACCTCGACGGCACCCTCCTCACCTCCGACGGCACCGTCTCCCCCCGCACCAGGAAGGCGCTGCGGGCCGCCCGCACAGCCGGCGCCGACATCGTCTTCGTCACCGCCCGGGCGCCCCGCGGCATCCGCGAGATCGCCGGGCAGGCGGGCGTCACCGGCACCGCCATCTGCAGCAACGGCGCCATCGTGTACGACCTGGCCACCGACGAGATCACCGCCAGCAGCCCGCTCGACCCGCGGGCGGCGCGCGAGGTCGCCCAGGCGCTCGCGCAGGCGCTCCCCGGCATCGGCCTGGCGGTCGAGACCGGCAGGAACGTGCTGACCGAGGCCGCCTACACCAGGCGGGTCGAGCACGACCTGGCCTTCTACCGCGAGGTGGGCTCCGTCTTCGACGAGGACCAGCCCATCGTCAAGCTGCTCGCCCTGTCACCGGCGCACACGGCGGACGAGATGTACGCGGCCGTGTCGGCGGCGATCGGGCACCTGGCCGAGGTCACCTACTCGGGGATGGAGGGTCTGCTGGAGATCAGCGCCCCGGGGGTGACCAAGGCGGTCACGCTCGACCGGCTCTGCCGGGAGCGGGGGTTCGGGGCCGGCGACGTGGTGGCGTTCGGCGACATGCCCAACGACCTGGCCGTGCTGATGTACGCGGGCGCCGGCTACGCGATGGCCAACGCCCACCCCCTGGTGTTGTCGGCCGCGGAGCACCGGACGCTGTCCAATGACGAGGACGGCGTGGCCGTGGTGCTGGAGAGCCTCCTGGCCTGACGGGACCGGTGCCCGCCCACCCCCGGGGGCGGGCACATGCGGCCTCACGCGTCGTCGTCCGAGACCCTCGACGTGCCCTCGCAGGTGGTGGGCGACTTGCTGAGCAGCGGCACCAGACCGCCGCACGTGCTCAGCGGCAACGACACCGGCTCGACGATCTCGTCGTTGAAGATGATCACGTCGCCGATCAGGGGGGCCGGGCCGGGCTTCGCGGCGGCGTCGTCGTCTGCGTACGCGCCGGTGCAGCAGAGCAGCGCCGCGGTGACGGCCCCGAGTCCCGCGAACGCGGCGCCCTTCACCCCCATCAGGTGCTCCACCCCCGGCATCGCCACGCCCCGCGCCGCCAGGCTAGGCGGCCATCCGCTCCTGCTGCCGCTCCGCAGGGTGCACCCCGTCGCCTGCGCCCTGCTGCGGCCGTCCACCCGCCATGATGCGGTCGATCAGGGCGAGCGCCAGCGCCGAGACGACGAAGGTCAGGTGGATGAGGGTTTTCCATATCAGCTCCCGGTCGGTGATGGTCGGTCGCGCCGCGTTGATGAAGATCTGGAGGAGGTGGATGGAGGAGATGCCGATGATCGCCATGGCCAGCTTGACCTTCAGCACGTTGGCGTTGACGTGCGAAAGCCATTGGGGCTGATCAGGGTGTCCCTCGATGCGCAGCCGCGAGACGAACGTCTCGTAGCCGCCGATGATGACCATGATGAGCAGGTTCGAGATCATCACCACGTCCACGAGGCCGAGGACGATCAGCATGACGGTGGTCTCCGGCGGCGTGCCGCCGAAACCCAGATGGACCAGGTGGAGCAGCTCCACCATGAACCGCCACACGTACACGACCTGCGCGACGATCAGCCCCAGGTAGAGCGGCACCTGGATCCATCGGCTGAGGAACATGACGTAGCCGACGCGCGTCAGCGGTGTCCGTGGCCCGGCCGGCGTGTCGGCCACGGACAGCTGCGCGATCCGCACTAGGACGTCAGGACGTTGATGTGCTGGACCCAGGTCTGGACCTCGACGAGCGGAGGCTCATTCGTGCCGAGGCCGTCGAGGATGACGGGGGGTGCGCCGCCCGCCAGCGCGAGGGTGGCGAAAACTGCCAGGGCTCGGACCTTCAACGGAACTCCTTGCTGCTGCTCTTCGGTGGGTGGGACCGGGCGGTGCGAGGGGGCGCCGCCTGTGCCGGTGTCGAGGGGTGGTCCCGTGCCGGTATCCCGGAGGCGTGGATCAGGGGGTGAGGCAGTGTGTCACCGGGAGCTCACCTGAGGTGACGCCGGCCGGATCGATGAGCGCGGTCGGGTCGGCGGGTGTCTCCGCCAGGCAGGTGAGGGCGTGGACGGGGTCCACGACGGCATGTGCGGCGGGGGCGGTGACCAGGATCAGGCCGCCGGCGGAGATCGCGGCGGCGGCGATCCGGCGGGGGGTGAAGAGCATGAAACCTCCTGGGTGACGGTAATGAACAACCCTCGACTAGCTACCCAGAGTAGTTATTCGGTAACACTTCGTCTAAGTAAAGAGTTCCGAGCGCGTACACCCTGAGGTGTAGCGGCGATCGCGACGGCCGGCGGATGCCCGTCCGGGGGCCAGGAAAGATCCTGGAGACCTTCCTTCGAGAGGAGTGGTCCTGTGGTTACCGAGGTCGCCAAGGGGAGCGGGTACGCGACCGCGTTCAAGGCCGTCACCGCGCTCAACACGCTGGCCGTGCTCGCCCAGGCGGTCACCGCCGGGCAGCTCATGAGCGGGGGAGGGACGGACCTGCACGGGCTCGGGGCGGGCGCGGTGCACGCGCTGGGCCTGCTGCAGCTCATCGCGGCGATCCTGCTCTGGCGGCCGGCGCGGGGGCCCGGCTGGCCGGCACTGGCGAGCCTGGCGGTGCTGCTGCTCGGGTTCGTGCAGTCCGCGCTGGGCGGCTCGGGCGCGGTGGCCGCGCACGTGCCGCTCGGGATGACCCTCTTCGGGCTCAGCGTGTGGCTGCTGGTGTGGTCCTGGCGGCGCTGACCGCTACGGGCCCGGGTGGCGGGCCAGGTGGTCGGCGTGGCGGACGGGCTCGGGGAGCCGGTAGCGGGCGGCCAGGCGCAGGACCTGGTCCGTGGCGGTGTCCAGCGAGATGCGGTGGCCCTGCGAGACGTACACGGGCTTGACCCCGCGCTGCGTGCGCAGG
This sequence comes from Nonomuraea sp. NPDC049709, assembly GCF_040674815.1. Classification (NCBI taxonomy): domain Bacteria; kingdom Bacillati; phylum Actinomycetota; class Actinomycetes; order Streptosporangiales; family Streptosporangiaceae; genus Nonomuraea; species Nonomuraea sp. NPDC049709. Next base: position 8,974 of record NZ_JBFANM010000125.1, on the reverse strand, counting down.
GCCCGGCCGACCGTGGCGCCGTCGTGGACGATCGGTGTCCAGGCCCCGCGCTCGGGCCCCGGCGGCTCGTGCGTCCCCACGAAGGGCGTCTTGCCCACCCCCACCGACGGCAGCCCGGTCAGCACGCCCAGGTGGCAGGCCAGGCCGAAGCCGCGCGGGTGGGCCAGCCCGTAACCGTCGCAGACCAGCAGGTCGGGCGTCACCGCGAGCCGTTCGAGCGCCGTCACCAGGGCGGGCAGCTCGCGGAAGGCGAACAGGCCGGGCACGTACGGGAAGGCCGCCGCACCGTGCGCCACCACCTGCTCCACCGGCGCGAGCGTGGCGGCGTCGAGGACGACCACCGCGGCCGTCACCTCGTCGTCGCCGTGGTAGTGCACGTCCAGGCCCGCCACCAGCGTGAACGTGGTGGGTCCGGTCAGCTCGACCTGGGGGCGGAGCCGGTCCTGGATGGCCTCCGCCTCGGCGACGCCGGAGGGCCAGGGGTGAAGCTGCTTCACATGCACCCGGCCAAAGGTATCGCGTCACGCCGGTGCCTCGCCTGGACATATACCGCACCCCGCCGTACGAAGGAGAGATGGAAGTCACGATCGTCGGCGCCGGCCTCGTCGGCTGCCTGCTCGCCTGCTTCCTGGCCCGCCGCGGCCACCACGTCACCGTGTACGAGCGCCGCCCCGACCCGCGCCGGCACGGCCGGGAAGGCGGTCGGTCGATCAACCTCGCCCTCTCCGCCCGCGGCATCGACGCCCTGCGCCGCCTCGGTCTCGACGGCAAGGTCCTCGACGCCGCCATCCCCATGCCGGGCCGGATGATGCACGCCTCCGACGGCGCCCTCACCTTCCAGCCCTACAGCGCCGACCGCACCCAGGCGATCAACTCCATCGGCCGCGCCGACCTCAACCGGCGGCTCCTGGACGCGGCGGACGCCATGCCGGGCGTGGAGCTCCGGTTCGGGCGCCGGCTCACCGGCCTGGACGAGCGTACGGGCAGGCTGGAGTTCGAGGACGGCAAGGAGGACGGCGCCCGGGTGGTGATCGGGGCGGACGGGGCGTACAGCGCGGTCAGGGCCAGGCTGCAGCAGCTGCCAGGGGTGAGCTTCAGCCAGGACTACCTGGACTACGGCTACAAGGAGCTGCCGCTGCCGGCCAGGAACGGCGAGTACGCGATGGACCCGGGCGCGCTGCACATCTGGCCCCGTGGCCGCTCGATGATGATCGCCCTGCCGAACCCCGACCGCTCGTTCACCTGCACCGTGTTCTGGCCGCACGACACGCTGGCCGCGCTGGACACGCCGGGGAAGGTCAGGGCGTACTTCGCCGCGCACTACCCGGACGCGTTCGAGCTGATGCCCGATCTGGTCCCCGGCTACCGGGACAACCCGGTCGGCCACCTGGTCACCATGCGCTGCGCGCCCTGGCACGTCACCACCGGGGCCGCCACGGTCGGGCTCGTCGGCGACGCCGCGCACGCCATCGTCCCCTTCTACGGGCAGGGCGCCAACTGCGGCTTCGAGGACTGCGTCGCGCTGGACCGCTGCCTGGACGAGGTCGGCGACGACTTCCCGAGGGCACTGGAGCTGTTCGAGCGCCGCCGGGCCGACACCGACGTGATCGCCCGGCTGGCCCTGGAGAACTTCGTGGAGATGCGCGACAAGGTCGGCTCCCGGCTGTTCCTGGCGGGCAAGCGCCTGGAGCACGCGCTGGAGCGGGCGTTGCCCGGCTACGTCTCCCGCTACGAGCTGGTGTCGTTCTCGACCACCCCGTACTCGCAGGTGGAGCGGCGCATCACGCGCCAGCGGCTGGCCGCGGCGGCGGCGGGCGCCGCGCTCGTGGCGGCCGGGTTCGCGGCGCGTCGCGGCCGGGGTCTGGTGCGTACGCCGGGCGGCGAATGACACTGTGGGCATGCTGTCGTACTCCAGCGCCACCGCCGACACCCCCCTCCTGGGCGAGACGATCGGCGAGAACCTCGAACGCACCGTGGCCCGCTTCGGCGACCGGGAAGCCCTCGTCGACGTGCCGTCCGGCCGCAGGTGGACCTACACCGAGCTCAACGCCGACGTGGCCGGGCTGGCCAGGTCCCTGCTGGCCAGGGGCATCGCGAAGGGCGACAGGGTGGGCATCTGGGCGCCCAACCGCGCCGAGTGGGTGCTCGTCCAGTACGCCACCGCCAAGATCGGCGCGATCCTCGTCAACGTCAACCCGGCCTACCGCACCCACGAGCTGCGCTACGTGGTCGAGCAGTCGGGCATGCGGCTGCTGATCAGCGCCCTGGAGCACAAGGGCAGCGACTACCGGAAGATGGTCGAGGAGATCGGCTTCGAGAACGTCGTCTACCTGGACGACCCCACCTGGGCCGCCCTGGCCGAGCGCCGCGCGGACCCGGCGGAGCTGACGGCCCGCATGGCGGAGCTGGCCTTCGACGACCCGATCAACATCCAGTACACCTCCGGCACCACCGGCTTCCCCAAGGGTGCGACCCTGTCGCACCACAACATCCTCAACAACGGCTATTTCGTCGGCGAGCTGATCCACTACACCGAGGCGGACCGGGTCTGCCTGCCGGTGCCGTTCTACCACTGCTTCGGCATGGTCATGGGCAACCTGGGCGCGACCACGCACGGCTCCTGCATCGTGATCCCGTCGCCGGGCTTCGACCCGGAGGCGACGCTGCGCGCCGTGCAGGAGGAGCGGTGCACGTCCCTGTACGGGGTGCCGACGATGTTCATCGCCGAGCTGGCGCAGGCGGCGACGTTCGACCTGTCGTCGCTCAGGACCGGCATCATGGCCGGCTCCCCGTGCCCGGTGGAGGTGATGAAGCGGGTCGTCGGCGAGATGAACATGCGCGAGGTCGCCATCTGCTACGGCATGACGGAGACCTCGCCCGTGTCCACGATGACCAGGGCCGACGACGACCTGGCGCGCAGGACCGAGACCGTGGGCCGGGTGATGCCGCACGTCGAGGTGAAGATCGTGCACCCGGAGACCCGGCTCACCGTGCCCAGGGGCGAGCCCGGCGAGCTGTGCACGCGCGGCTACTCGGTCATGCTCGGCTACTGGAACGAGCCGGCCAAGACCGCCGAGGCCATCGACGAGGCCCGGTGGATGCGTACCGGTGACCTGGCCACCATGGACGACGACGGCTACGTCAACGTGGTCGGCCGGATCAAGGACATGATCATCAGGGGTGGGGAGAACGTCTACCCGCGCGAGATCGAGGAGTTCCTCTACAGCCACCCGGACATCGCTGACGTGCAGGTCATCGGGGTGCCGGACGAGAAGTACGGCGAGGAGGTCATGGCCTGGGTCGTCATGCGGCCGGGCACCGAGCCGCTGACGGCCGAGCGGATCAGGGAGTTCTGCGCGGGACGGCTGGCGCACTACAAGATCCCCCGGTACGTGCACGTCGCCGACGCGTTCCCGCTCACGGTGACCGGGAAGATCAGGAAGGTGGAGATGCGGGAACGGTCGGTGGAGCTGCTGGGGCTGCGGGCGGCGGCCGGGATCCGCAACGCCTGACGCTCACCCCGCGTCGGCGGGCAGGCCCGCCCGTTCGGTGACGAGCGCGGCGAAGCGGCCGGTCACCCGGTGCCAGACGGGCGTGGACAGCGGCTCGTCCGCCACCGCCCGCGCGTACACCTCGGCGGGGTCGAAGCCGTCGGCCCGCCACGCCCGGATGCGCGCGGGCAGCACCTCGGGGTGGAACTGCACGCCCCACGCCCGCTCGCCCATCCGGAACGCCTGGTAGGGGCAGCTCTCGGTCTCGGCCAGGTGCACGGCGCCGGCCGGCAGCCTGGTGATGGCGTCCTTGTGGTGCTCGATCGCGGGCACCACCGGTGGCAGCCCGTGGAAGAGCGGGTCGGCGGCCGCCTCGGGCCTGATCGTGAGCGGCAGGCTGCCGTTCTCGGGCGCGCCGGTGTCGCCGGTCACCTCGCCGCCGGCGACCTGGGCGAGCATCTGCCCGCCCAGGCAGATGCCGAGCAGCGGCACCCCCTCCGCCAGCGCCTGACCCATCAGCCGCCGGGCGTCGCGCAGCCACGGGGCACGGTCGTCGTCGTCCGGCAGGTAGCCGCCGCCGAGCATGATCATGGCGTCGTGTTCCAGCCGGGCGGGCAGGGGAGCGCCCTCGTGGGCGAGCACCACGTCGAGCTCCAGCCCCGCCTCCGCCAGCCAGTCGCCCACGCGGCCCGGCCCGCCGCTCCTGCTGTTCTGGACGACGAGAATGTCAGCCAACATGGGCCTCCGCCATGAAGTCGAGGATGCGCTCGTCCACGTCTTCGACGCGGGTGAGCTCGAAGAAGTGCACTTCGGAACGGACCCACCGCGTCACGGCAGGTTCGCCGCCCTGGCGGTGTGGCGCAGCAGCAGGGCGGTGGTCACCGGGCCGACGCCGCCGGGCACCGGGGTGAGCGCGCCGGCCACCTCCGCGACCGCGTCGAAGTCGACGTCGCCGGTCAGCCCGCCGTCGTCGGTCGGGTTGGTGCCGACGTCGATCACCACCGCGCCGGGCGCCACGTGCCCGGCGCCGATCAGCCCCGCCCGCCCGGCGGCCGCGACCAGCACGTCGGCCTCGGCGGTGACCGAGGCCAGGTCGCGGGTGCGCGAGTGGCAGACGGTGACGGTGGCGTGACGGTCGAGCAGCAGGTGCGCCAGCGGCTTGCCCACCACCGTGGAGCGGCCGACCACCACGGCCCGCCGGCCGAGCAGCTCCACCTCGTGGTGGTCGAGCAGCGCCATCACGGCCGCCGCCGTGGCGGGCGGGAACGCGGGCAGCCCGGCCGCCAGCCGGCCCAGGGACAGCGGGTTGGCGCCGTCGACGTCCTTGCGCGGGTCGATGGCCGCGGCCAGCTCCTGCGCGGACGCGCCGGCGGGCAGCGGGGTCTGCAGCAGCACGCCGTGGACGCTGCTGTCGGCGCTGAGCCTGGCCAGCATCTCGCCGATCTGCTCGGGGGCGGCCTCGGGGCCCAGGTCGACCACGTCGCAGGCGATGCCGACGCCGGCCGCCGCCTTGGCGATCGAGCGGACGTACCACAGGCTCGCCTCGTCGGCGGTGGCCACCACCACGGCCAGCCGGGGCTGCGGGCCGGCCGCCGCCTCGGCCTGCGCCTGCGCCTTGATGGCCGTGGCCAGCTCCTTGCCGGTCAGCGTCTTCACGGGTTGATCTCCTCGCGTACTTCGGCGGTCACCCAGTCTGCCCTGGCGACGGCCGCGTCGACGCCGGAGAGGCGGATGTTCAGCTCTTCGCGTACTCGCTCGTCCTTGATGCCGCCCAGGTTGACCTCCACGTTCACCCGGGCCGTGGTGAGGGCGGCGCGCGCCGCTTCCGCGGCGGCGGCCACGTCGGTGGTGACGTTGCGGTTGGCGATCGGCAGCAGCAGCTCGCACAGCTCGATCACGCGCGTGGCGGCCTCGACCACGCGGGCGGGCGGTTCGGCCGCGCCGGCCAGCGCGCGGGCGATGGCGGCGCTGCGCTCCTCGCCCTTGGGCAGCCGGTAGGCGTCGGTGACCGCGGTGAACGCCGCCGCGTCCTCCTCGGCGAGTCTCAGCGCGCGGGCCCGCAGGGTGTCGGTCTCGGCGATCAGGGCGACGACGGTCTCGGCGTGGCCGGCGTATTTCTCCCCGGTGGTGTAGCGGGCCACCATGCCGAGCAGCGCGGCGGCCTGTGCGGCGTGCAGGGCGGCCGTGGCGCCCCCGCCGGGCGCGGGCACCCGGTCGGCCAGCTCGGTCAGGAAGTCGACGATCGTCAAGTCGCGCATGGCGGCATTCTGCCAGCCCGCGCGCGGCTCATTCGCGGTACATCGGCCGCGTGGCGTCCTCGGAGCCGCTGTGCGGGTTGTGGGGCAGGTAATGCTGCGACTGCTGCGCCGGTGTCCAGGGGTCCTGGTACTCCACGGGCTCGGCCGGCCGGCGGGCCCGCCAGCGCGACGGGAAGAGCGAGACCACCAGCAGCGTCACGCCGAGCAGGAGCTGCAGCCCCGAGAAGCCGAGGGTCGTGTACCCGTTGCGCAGGAACCCGGGCAGCAGGTCGACGCTCACCAGCCGGACGCCGAAGGCGATCTCCAGGAAGGGCGCGATCCCCAGCGCGGTGAACCCCAGGCCGCCGAGCAGCGAGGCCACGGGCGACAGGCGCGAGCCGGCCAGGAAGGCCAGCACGATCGCGGCCGCGGCGATCGCTCCGGCGCCGGTCCACGAGATCCGGAGCGCCTGCTGGGCCTGGAGGGTGAGATCGCCGACGCCGTACCACAGCCCGGCGAGCACGAGTGGAGGGAGGAGCAGCCCGGCGACCACTCCCAGAGCATGACGGGCACCGTTTGACATAACTACACCCCGTTTGTTCGGCTCTGTCCCAACCTACTCGCTGGGATCCCTCAGCGCGGGGTGGTCTCGGAGTCGAGCCAGGCGTTGATGAGCTTGGTGAAGTTACGGCCGGTGTGCTCCTTGAGCCACCTGGTGAAGGACGCCCGGTCCTGGGTGGTGTTGCGGTGCTCCTGGGCCCAGGCCCTGGTCATCGCGAAGAACTTCCGGTCGCCGAGCCGCTTCCTGATCTCGTGCAGCATGATCGCCGGGCCGTAGTAGACGTTGCTCTGGGCGAAGGAGTCGCGCCGGTACCTGCCCGGCGGGCCGTTCTCCCTGCGCAGCTCGGGGTCGAAGCGGCGGATGTTGGCGATGAACTCGTCGATCGTGCCGTCGTCGTGGTCGGCGTACCACTGCATCTCGAAGTACATGGCGAAGCCCTCGTTCAGCCACAGGTCACGCCACGTGCGCGGGGTGACGGTGTCGCCGAACCAGTGGTGCGCCAGCTCGTGCGCCACGACCGACGGCTCCATGTAGCGCGGGCCGAGTGCGATCATCTGCTGCGTCTCCATGCCGGAGTCGCTCGTGGCCACCAGCCCGGCGCTCGGGAACGGGTACGGCCCGAGCTTCTTCTCCAGCCACCGGATGATCGACGGCATCCGCTTGGCCACCGGAAGCTGCTTGGCCACGTCGCGGGGCCGGATCCAGTACGTGATCGGGATCCCGCGCGGCCCCTTGTCCTTGAACATCCGGAACCTGTCGGCCGCGAACACCGTCAGGTAGCTGGCCACGGGATCGGTGGACTGCCACGTGAACGTGCTCGTGCGCCCGGCCGACGACTTCCCCTTGTACGTGCCGTGCGCGACTCCCGACCACCCCTTCGGCACGGTGATCGCCACGTCGTACAGCGCCTCGTCCGACGGGTGGTCGTTGACCGGGAACCAGGTGAACGCCCCGAACGGCTCCTGCAGCGCCCACGCGGCGCCCCCGCCGGCGATGTGGAAGCCGAGCATCGCGATGTCCTTGCGCCGCTGCTTGGCGTCCACGGGCTTCGGCCTGCCGTGGTAGCGCACGGTGACGACCGTGCCCTCGTCGGCGGCCAGCGGCTCGGCCAGCGGGACGGTGAGATCGTCGTACTTGCGCGTCGCCCTGACCTTGGCGCCGTCCACCGTGACCTCGTCCACCTTGAGCGTGCGGCCGAAGTCGAGCCGCACGCGGGTGAGGGGCCTGGCCGCGCGGATCGTCAGCTTCGCCGTGCCGGTCAGCGTGCGGGTGCCGGGCTTCCAGGCCAGCTCCAGGTCGTAGTGGAGCACGTCGATCGACGGGTTGCCGTAGGCGGGATAGAGCGGGTCGGGGACGGGCCGCGACCGGCCGGCCTCGTACGCGCTCAGGTCGACGGCGGGCCGCCGCTCGGCCACGGCCGGGCTGGCCGCCCCCGCCCCCGCCGGCGTCGTGGCGGGGGAAGCCGGAGCCGGCGGCTGGGGGGCGCTGCAGGCCGAGGCGGCCAGGGCGACGGTCATGAGGGATAAGAGGGGCCTCCGCATTCGCGCCAAGGTAGTGACGGCCGCCGATGATCCACAAGGCGTTTTCCGTACCGTGATGGGGAAGGCGCCGCTTTCAGATCATGTCCGGGCAGGCACCGGAGATTGCTGAAAACTCCCTGTGAAGCCCTTTCTGGGTCTTTGCCGCGACCGGCCACCCGGGCATCGTGGGCCGCATGAGATCCGCGATCCTGAAGACCGCACTCGGCGCACTCGTCGTGGTCATGCTCGGCGGCGTGCCGGCGCAGGCCGCGACGAAGCCCGATACGTTCCCGCTGCCCAACGGCTTCCAGCCGGAGGGCATAGCGATCGGGCCGGGGCCGTACGCCTACTTCGGCTCACGCGCGACCGGCGACATCTACCGGGCCGACCTGCGCACCGGCAAGGGGGCCGTCATCAGCAAGGGGCCGGGCACGCAGTCGCTCGGGCTCAAGACCGACGGGCGCGGGCGGCTGTTCGTGGCCGGGGGCAACGCCGGCAACGCGCGGGTGGTCGACCTGCGTACCGGCCAGGTCCTCAAGTCGTACCAGTTCGCCACCGGGACGTCGTTCGTCAACGACGTCATTCTCTTCGGCGGCGCGGCCTACTTCACCGACTCCGCCAACCCGGTCCTGTACAAGCTGGACCTCGGCCGGGGCGGCGCGCTGCCCGACGAGGTCGTCAAGATCCCGCTCAGCGGCGCCATCCAGTACACGACCGGCAACAACGCCAACGGCATCGCCCCCAGCCCCGACCGCAAGTCGCTGCTGATCGTCCAGTCCAACACCGGCAAGCTGTTCGAGGTGGACCCGTCCTCCGGCGTCACCACCGAGGTGGACCTGGGCGGCGAGCTGCTGACCAACGGCGACGGCCTGCTGCTGTCCGGCCGCACCCTGTACGCCGTCCAGAACCGCCTGAACACGGTCGCCGTGATCGGCCTGGCCCGCGACAGCTCCTCGGGCAAGGTCGTCCGGCGCCTGACCGACCCCAGGTTCGACGTGCCCACGACGGTCGCCGCCTACGGCCACCGCCTCTACCTGCCCAACGCCCGCTTCACCACGACCCCGACCCCCGACACCACGTACGACGTGGTCGCCATCAAGCCCTGACCCCGGGCCGCGCGCTGGGGCCGCCCGGGGGCAGGGCGCGGGGGGCGGCGCGGCCGTC
>NZ_JBFANM010000124.1:0-22550 GCF_040674815.1 Nonomuraea sp. NPDC049709 | reverse complement strand
ACCAGCACGATCGCCGAGGCGGCCACCAGCTGCGCGAGCAGCGCTTCGCTCCCGTACCACGGCGGGTCCGGCAGCGCGCTGTAGGCGATCAGGTCCCCGCCGAGGGCGGGAACCCACATCGCCGCGACGATCATGCACTGGCCGGGAAAGCCCGGCACGTCGCACAGCCGCCGATCCGTGGCCGAGGGCCGCTGCGACGGCACGAACGTGGCCATCCGCGGCTGGCCGATCACCCGAACGCTCGCCGACACCACCCGCCCCGCGCGATCGACCAACTGCGTCGCGGTCACTGCCTCGACGTCGATGACCGGCGGCACCCGGCGGTGCGCGAACCGATGCACCATCTCCAGGTCCGCGCCGTAGACGTGCCTGATCCGATGGGTCGTCTCGTGCTGGTGGTTGTGATCCAGCACCAGCCATACCGCGAACACGGACAGCACCGCCGTCACCAGGGTGGCCAGCATCGTCATCCGCGCCCGGATCGACCACTCCACCCGCCTGAGACGCGCTCCCGCCCGCGATCCGGCGTGCACGACCCGCCGGAGGAGGTCCTGCACGGCGTGCCGCTGCCCCCGCCCATTGCCCGTATCTTGCACAGCAGCCACCCCCCGGTAAGCCGTGCCGTCCCCTTTTGCCGAGCACCTTCCCCTGACCAGCGAGAACAAGCCCGCAGGGGTCCCCGCCCGTAAGCCAGGGTGGGAGTTTAGGCGTGCCCGCCGTACGTGGCTGCTGCCGTGCGCGAGGTCGGCGGCGGTGCGTCCGATCGACGGCGGTGCCGGCAGGCGGGCCCCGAACGCCCGGGCCCAGGTCGTGCTCACCAGACTCCGGCGGCGGGCAAGGCGGTGTCGGCGGCGGGGGACAGGTCGCGCTCACCGAGCACGGGCTGCAGATGGACGACGCGTGCGTCCGGCCACGACGTGCGTCCGGCTTCTGGGGTGGCGGCCGGGCGGCGTAGATTCGCTGGTGAGGCATATCATCGCGTGGTCCGGTCAGGAGAGTGCCATGACCAAGCCGATCGAGCCCCGGGAGTCCCGTCCCGAGGCTGCCCCTCCGGTTCAGGTGCTCCTGTCGGCCTCCAACGTGTGGCGGGTCGGTTTCGCCGTCGTCGCCGTCGTCGTGGTGGTGTACCTCCTTCGCTTCATCCTGATGGACGCGGGTTCGCTGGTCGTCATCGTGGTGATGGCCTGGTTCCTGTCGCTGGCGATGGAGCCCGCGGTGGGCCGGCTGGCCCGGCACATGCGCCGCGGCGCCGCAGCCGTCCTCGTGATGATCGGGATCATCCTGCTCGCGGCGGTCTTCCTCTTCCTGTTCGGCAACCTGTTCGTCGAGCAGGCCGCGCTGCTCGTGCGGGCGCTGCCCGAGGTGGTCACCGGCGCCATCGACTGGATCAACGCCAGGTTCGGCACCAGGTACGACATCTCCACCGTCCTCAGCTCCATCAACCTGACCCCGCAACAGGCCGCCACCTACGCCCAGGACCTGGTCGGTGGCGTGCTCGGCGTGCTCGGCACGATCACCGCGGCGGTGTTCAACGGCTTCGCCCTGCTGCTGCTGACCTTCTACTTCTCGGCCGACGGCCCCCGGCTGCGGCGCTGGCTCGCCCAGTTCCTGCCCGGCCGCATCCAGCAGATCTTCCTCACCGTGTGGGACGTGTCGCTGGTCAAGACCGGCGGGTACGTCTCCGCCCGGCTCATCCTGGCCACGATCAACGGCACCACCTCGGCCATCGTGTTCCTGCTGATCGGCATGCCCTCGTGGCTGGCGCTGGGCGTGTGGACGGGCGTCGTGGCCCAGTTCGTGCCGACGATCGGCACGTACATCGCGATCGCGCTGCCCGCCGTCGTGGGCCTGGTCTCGCCCCGGCCCTGGATCGGGGTGGTGGCGCTGGCCTGGGCGGTCCTGTACCAGCAGGTGGAGAACCTGACGCTGGAGCCGCGCATCAGCGGGCGGTCGGTGAACATACATCCGGGGGTCGCGTTCGCGGGTGTGATCATGGGAGCGCAGCTCTTCGGGGCGGTGGGCGCGCTGCTGGCGGTGCCGGTGCTGGCCATGCTGCTCTCGCTGCTCGACACGTTCGTGGCCCGCAAGGAACTGGTGCCGACCCTGCCCCAGGTGCCGGAGGCGTACCTGGAGGACGAGGGGAACGGTCACGGCGGCAAGGGCTCGGCAGCGACCGAGCCCGCGGACAAGCCGCCCGCCGGACGGGCCCGGGCAGTGCCCCGGGACGGCTGACCCGGCCTGAGGAGGACCAGCTCAGATGTCCACCACCTCGTACGGCTCGCAGGCCCCGTCCAGCCGCGTCCTCACACCCCAGTTCGCCGTCGTCGCGGGCGGCTTCGTCGGCGCGACCGGCGCGGCCGCCTACATCTCCAGCTTCTTCCTGCTGTCCGACCTCAGCGGCCGCGAGGCCGTCCGCAGCCCGCTGTGCGTCCCCGCGACGTGCTGATCACGCTCGGCTTCGTCACGCCGGCCCTCGCCCTGCCCGCGCTCGCCGGCACCGCCCGGCTGCCCCGCTGGGCCACGGTCACCGCCGGTCTGGGTTGCGCGTTCATGGCCGCGGCCGCGTGGGCGATGGCGACGTTCGGCGCGGACGTCGCGGGCACGGTCACTGACGCCCAGTGGGACAGCCCCGGACTGCTGGCCTTCGCGGGCGTGGGCCCCAAGACGGTGCTCCGCGGGATCGGCTTCGCCGCGCTCGCCGTCACCGGCTGGAGGCGCCGCACCAGCCCGCCGCACTCCTCAGCGGCCTGGCCCTGGCCTGGGCCGCCAAGTCCGCCTGATCCCGGCGTCCACTTGAACCCGTATCAGAGGGATGGCGGTCTCCTGGCGCGGCTGCACGACCACGGCCGCGATCTCCGTACGCGCCCTTGCGAGAGTACGGACGGAGGCTCAGTCGTCATGGGCGATGAGCATGAGCTGCCGCCACAGCAGCACCACGAACACCGCGGAACCGGCGAAGGCGAACCAGAAGGGCGCCGCGACACCGAAGCGGGTGGCCAGGACACCGCCGATCAACGAGCCGACCACCAGACCGGCGTACACGCAGATGGTGTTGACGCTGCCCACCCGGCCCTGGAGGTCGCGCGGGACCGCGCGCTGGCGGACGGTGACCGAGGTCGTGCCCCAGATGAACGCGTGCGCGCCGAAGGCCAGGAAGATGCCCCCGGCGACCCACGGCGAACGGGTCAGGGCCAGGCCCAGGTGGGTGAAGGTCTCGATGACGAGCCCGATCCGCATCAGGGCGCCGAGGCTCACCCTGCGGGTGATGGCCCCGTACAGGCCGGTGCCGATCAGGCCGCCTATCCCGCCGATGGTGGTCATCAGGCCGAAGCCCATGGCGCCGAGGCCGAGCTGTTCCTGGGTGTAGAGGACGAGGACCGACCAGGCCGCGCCGAACGTGAAGTTGAAGATCAGGATGGTGAGCGCCAGCGTGCGGACCGCCGCGTGCTGGACGGTCCAGGCGAAGCCGGCGACGAGTTCCCGTACGGTGTTTGGCGCGGGATCGTCGGCCTGCCGGCCGTGCGGCGGCAACGTGATCCGGGAGACCAGGACGATCCCCGCCACCACCAGCAGCAGCTGGCCCGCGAACGGCCAGGTCAAGCCCAGGCCGAACAGCGCCGCGCCGATCGGCGGCCCGGCGAGCTGATTGAGCGTGATGAATCCCGTGCCCAGGCGGGCGTTGGCGATGACGAGATCGTCCTTGCCGACCATCATCGGGGTCAGCGTGGCCGTCGCGCTGTCGGCGAACACCTCGGCGATGGACCGGAGCGTCAGCGCCAGCAGCGCCGCCGCCACGGTCACGGTGCCGGTCACCATGAGCGTGACCAGTGCCGCCAGCACCACGGCCCGCACGGCGTTCGCGACGAGCACGATCCTGCGCCGGTCGTACCGATCCGACAGCACGCCCGCATACAGGCTGAACAGCAGCGGCGGCGCCCAGCCCACCAGGGCCGACAGCGAGATCATCAGCGGGTCGCGGGTCAACGTCGCGATCAGCAGCGGGCCCGCGGCGGCCGCGACCCCGTCACCGAGATTTGTCAGCCAGCTCGAGGCCAGCAGCCACCGGAATCCTGTCCCCAGCCGAGCAGGCAGGACTCGCTCCACCACTGTGATCACGAGCGCAAAACCATACGTACTGCGGGAATCCATGGCAACGCGTTTTCGCGTCCGCGTGGCGGAGGTCGGTTATACGCCGACAATCCTGGACCGCAGCGCCCCGGCTCCGAGGCCGCCCGACGGCGTGGCCGCCGTGCGGCTGCCCGGCCTGACCGGTACGGCCGGCTCCCCTGACTGCCGAGCGGCGCAGGTCCCGTCCAGCGCAGGTGACCGCTGAGGTGCGCCGGTCCCGCCCAGCGCAGGTGACCGCTGAGGTGCGCCGGTCCCGCCCAGCGCAGGTGACCGCGGCGCCGTTCACAGCGGCGGCCGTCTCACCTCCGCTCGGCGACTGGACAGGAGATCCCTGGAGACGTGCGGCCTGGCGCGCGTGCCGTGGCCCGGCCATGCGAGGTGGTCAACCGCCAGAAACGGCTCACCGGCCACGGTCGCGGGGGTCGCCCCGGTGAACGCCACGACGTCCCGGTGCAGGTGGGACTGGTCGGCGTAGCCGCCGTCGGCCGCGACTCGGGCCGCACCTTCACCCGCGACCAGGCGGTGGGCGGCATGGTCGAAGCGGACCAGCTTCACGGCGCGCTTGGGCGGCAGGCCGAGCTGCGAGCGGAACCGCGACCACAGCCGCTTACGGCTCCATCCGACTTCGGCCGCCATTTCGTCGACCCGGACCAGGCCGCGGGCGCTGACGATCCGGTCCCAGGCCCAGGCCACCTCCGGGTCCACCGGCGACCCCGCCGCATACCGGCGGGCGAGCAACGCGTCCGTCAGCGCGAAGCGGTCCTGCCAGGAGGAGACCTCGCTCAGCCGCTCACGGATCCGGGACGCCTCCCGGCCCCACAGGTCGTCGAGGGCCACCACGGCGCCGTCGAGGTCGGCGGGGGAGGCGTCCAGAACCGCGCCTGCGATCACGGGGGACAGGCGCACCTGCACGCACTCGACGTTCTCACCCCGCGCCCAGAGCGCGCCCCCGGACCCGACCCCGGGCCCGGCGACGACACTTCCCTGCTGCCGCCCGGCGGCGTGGTCCAGGACCGGCGAACCGGTGCCGAAATCCAGGAGCAGCGTCACGGCCGGGTGCGGGACCATCCGGAGCGCGTCCAGGTCACCGACCCGGAACCCGGCCATGGCGACACCGGCCACCCGGCTGGGTCGCTGCGGGCACGCGACCTCCCACACAGCCGCACCATGAACGAACGTCCGCACCGCTCCATGCTACGAGCCGACTGAGGGGAACATTTGTCCAATCCACCGATGCGTACCGGCGGCGACAGTGGCCTCATGACCCTTTCTGACGGCGCACCGCACGCGCGAAGCGACGCCGAGGCCACCGAGAGCTCGACCCTGTCCCTGGACGACGGCGACATCCACGTGGGCCAGGACGGCCCCCGCGACGCCCCCGCACTCCTGCTCATCCACGGGTCCGCCTCCTCGACCCGCTCGTGGGACCCGCTGGTGCCGATGCTGACCCGATCCCACCGCGTTATCCGGATCGACCTGCTCGGGCACGGCCGGTCGGCCAAACCGGCCGACCGTAGCTACGCGATCCCGGACCAGGCACGCCGGGCCGGCACGGCACTGGACCGGCTCGGCGTCACGCACGCGACGGTCGTCGGCCATTCCAGCGGCGGCGCCGTCGCCACCGCCCTCGCCGAAGAGCGACCCGACCTGGTGACCGCGCTCGCGTTCATCAACACCGGACCCAGCCTGGACGCCTTCATCGCACCGGAGTCCGCCGCGATCGACCCCTCGCAGTGGCCACCGACCGACGAGCAGCTCCGCCAGTTCGCGAGCACCGGCTTCAGCCGCGCGGGTTACCAGATCCCCCAAGAGCTCCTGGACGAGGTGCGCGCCATGACGTTTCACACACTCACCTCGACGATGCGGGCCACCAGCGAGTATCTGATGCAGCAGGCGCTCCCGGATCGGCTGAGGGGCCTCGGCAAGCCGCTACTGGTGATCTTCGGCGAGGACGACCGCAGATGGCGATCCTCATCCGCCGCTGACTACCGCACCGTTCCGGGCGCGGAAGTCGAGTTGCTGCCCGGTCTCGGACACTCACCCAACCTCGAGGATCCACCGCGTACCGCCACCCGCCTGCTGGCCTTCACCGCGATGCACGCCGTACGGGTGGACTGAACGACAGGGAGGGGTGCCACGCGGACACGCGTCCCCGACACCTACCTGGACGCTGGGCAGGGATGCGGCTGCGTGACCGCCGTGATGTTCCGCGCGGTCGCGCTAGTGCCGGCCGGGCCGATCGTCGGCTTCGCCGGCAGGCAGCAGCGCGCGCAGCCGTACCCGGGTGTCGGCCAGCGCGGCGAGCGCCTCGGGCGACCGCATCCCCATGTCCTGGTAGAACTCGATCCGGCGCCGGCACAGCGCGATCTCCAGGTCGCGCCGCGTCTCGTCGTCCAGCCGATCGTCGTCCAGCAGGTCGGCCGCCCGGTTGAGCAGCGCCGAACGCTCCCGCGTCCCCATCGTCGCCAGCCCGCCCGAAACCGGGCCGCGGCCGTCCGGGCCGCCGCCGTCCGGGTCCCCGCCGTCCGGGTCCCCGCCGGGCGCCCACCCGTCCAGCCGGGCCAGTAGCTCCGCCAGCCGGTCAGGAGTGGTCAGGACATCTCCGGCGCGTTCCGGCCACAGCCACGCCCGCAGGAACCGCATCCGGAAGTCCTCCTCGGCCGCCGCCTGACGCGCCCGTGCGGCGGGATCGTCAAGGTCGCCCAGCTCGGCCGCGACCCGGTCCCAGCCGGTGCCCTTGACCCGTTCGTACAGCACAGCCGCGTCCACCAGCCGGCGGGCCGCCTCCAGCAGCCGCACCGCGTCGGCAACGAACTCGCCGTCGCGGGCGTGCCGGTCGGCCCCCGTCGGCACCAGCTCGGCCGCCGCCTCCGACAACTCCCTCGCCTGCTCGGCCACCTCCAGCCGGGCCAGCGCCTCCGCCGCGTACGCTCCCGACCGGTACGTGCTCACCCGTCCGTCCATACCGCCACCGAAGCGACAACCGGCTTCCCCGTCAACCGCCCGCCTAACTTGTGCAGCCCGCCCGGCACCGGCCACGGAATCGGGGTGGCGCAGACAACGCGCCGGCCCATGAACAGGCGCGGGCGCATGGGGTGCGCCGGTGCGGCGCCGGCTGTGTCCGCCGTCGCACCGCCGGCTACTTCACGGCGGTCGGGCTCGGGAAAGCCGACAAACTCGCGAGCGTCTTGAACCATTGCCGGGCAGAACATTTGTGTGCTCGGTCCGTTCTTCGGGCTGGTGCCGGCGGTAGGTGCGCTCGCCGGCGTGTGGCTCGTTCTCGACTGGCGCCTGCTCCGCGACCCCGCGACCCCGCACGGATGCTCCTGGGCGCGGCACTCTACTGTGGGCTGCTCGCCGTCGGGCCTGGGCCGGGAGCTGCGGCGGCGCACGATCCCCCTACGGCTCCGGAAGGGGCTGACACCTCAGGGGCCGAGATCGAGGACGTCCCACTCCACTTCGCCGGCGACCGCCCTGGGCTTCCAGTAGCCGATGGACGTGCCGTTCTCCATGGCGTCGGCGGTGGCCTTCAGCAGGGCGTAGAACGACCGGATCCGCACCCCGCCGGGCCGGAAGCTCATGCTGCCCTCGTGGTCGGTCGTGCCGACGTCGCGCTGCACCGCATCGACCACGAGATGGTCTCCCATGCCGTCGGCGCCGACGGGCAGCATACGCCCGTCCCACCACTCCGTGCGCGTGTTCGCGTCGCCTCCGTCCCCCTCGTTCCCGCCGTCGATCTCACACAGGCCCCGCCAGCCGTCGAGGATCTCCGCGACGCCCGCGTTCGAGTTGCCCAGGAACCCGAAGGCCCAGGTGTCGTCGAGGAAGACGGAGCCGTCGTGCCGCAGCAGCGACGCGCGCAGGTCGTCGGGGAACCGCAGACCCATCTCGGCCTCCGCCGCCGCGATGTCGGCCGCCTTTCCCGGCTTGCCGAGCGTGCGGTGGCTCCGGGGGGCGTGCGTCTTCAGCCACGACTCGATGCGCCGCCATTGCCGGTTGACGGCCCGGGTCACCTTCGCGTCGATCTTGCGTACGCGCGGGGTGGCCTCCTTGGGCAGGCAGTCCTCGTCGACGGTGTCCGCGGGGGGCGGCGTGACCGGCTCCTGCGCGGGCGGGTCTTCGCCGACGATGTCCAGCTGCAGGCAGGTGGCCCGGCTCTCGGAGAGCGAGGGGTCGCACGCCTCGTCCGTGATCAGGCCCGGCCGGGTGACGGTCTCGCCGGCGTCCTGCGTCGCCGGGGCGTTGGAGAAGACCGCGGACTCGAGCAGCTGGGTGCAGGAGGCCAGCAGGACGAGCGCGCATCCGGCCACGGCCCAGCGGGTCAGGCGGCGGCGGACCGCTTCGCTCAAGGGCTCCCGTGGTGCCCGGGGCCTGGCCGGGGGACGGTCCAGGATGGAGGGCTTGGCGGCGAAGCGCCGCAGGTCGCTTGCCGTGGGAGTGCCGAGCAGCGGTACGGCGGCAGGCTGGTCGGGAGCGGGAGCGGGAGCGGGAGCGGGAGCGCCGGCGGAGACGGCGGGCTCCGGCTCGTCCTGATGCTGCGCCGGAAGTGGTCGCGTGGCGGCGAGACGCCGGGAACGCCTCATCGTCAACACCGCCGCCACCGCAGCGAGGGCCGCCGCGAGCGCGAGCCACACCGTCCGGGGAGTCATTAATCGCCGCACGCCCGGCAGAGTATCCGGTATCGATCACCGATGAGATCCGGAGCGGCGGCAGAGGCGCCTCATTCCGCCCTTGGCCACGCGGCGGGGTCTGGTGGCGGTCCACGGACGCGTGATCTTGGGGTGAGCAGCCGGCGCTTGCGCACGGGGAGCGGCGGGTCAGTCCGGCAGCAGGTGTGACACGAGGGCGCGGGTCCATTCGGGGGTGAGGGCCAGGTCGGTGAAGACGGCCCGGTAGTAGAGGGGGGCGAGGACGGCGTCCGTGGCGCGTTCGATGGCCGGGGTCTGACCGCCCCGGGCCTGTTCCCGTTCGAGGATGGCTTCGAGCTGCTGCTGGCGTTCCCTGCGGCAAACGCTGGCGCCCTGCTCCCCGGCCGTGCCGATGGTGGCGCGTACCAGGGCGAGGGCGTCCGGGTCGCTGAGGTCCTTGGCGAGGTCGGCCGCATAGCGTTCCAGGTCCCCGCGGAGGCTCCCGGTGTCCGGCACCACGATGTCGCCGGAGAAGCGGCTGCTGGTGACGTCGGCGAGCAGTTCGCCGATGGAGCCCCAGCGCCGGTAGACCGTGGTGGCGTGCACGCCTGCGCGCGCGGCGACGACCGGGATCGTCAGCGGGTCGCCGGCCTCGTCGGTGAGCAACTCCTTGACGGCCCGGTGGACGGCCGCGCGGATTCGGGCGGAGCGGCCGCCGGGCCGGCTCGCGGTGCGGGACGGGGAAGACGTCGTGGAGGCCCCCGAAGACACGGCGAAGCTCCTGGCCGGCGTCGCCACCGGGTAGGGACGAACGGGGTTGTACGGCTCGTCGCGGAAGAAAACTCGCAGCCGGGGGCTACTTGGTGGCGTTCATGGCGAGCTTGTCGAATTCGCGGTCGGGCAGCGTCCTGTTGAGCTCCAGGAGCTTGTCGGCCAGCCAGCCGACCGCGTACCGCGTCTCGGGCTTGCCGGCTTCGACGGCCTGCCGGATGGTGGTGGCGACGACGCCGGGGTCGGTTCCCTGGGAGTTGTCGCCGAGCTGCGTCTCCGCGCGCCTGGCCATGGCTTCGGCCATCCTGCCGTACGCGGTCCCGCCGGAGATCTCGCGGAGGTGTTGCGCCGTGTGGTCCTCGAACTCGGTCTTGATGATGCCGGGCTGGATGATCACGACGTCGATGCCGAACGGCTCGACCTCCATGCGCAGGGTGTCGGAGTACGCCTCCAACGCGTGCTTGCCGGCGTAGTACCAGCAACCGAGGGGGAGCGCGATCTCGCCGCCGATGGAGGAGACGTTGACGATCGTGCCGGACCCCTGCGCGCGCATGTGCGGCAGGGCGAGCTGGGTCAGCCGGGCCGGTGCGAAGAGGTTGACCTCGAACAGGTCGCGCGCCAGGTCGAGGGCGGTGTCCTCGGCCGCCCCGTGCAGGACGGTGCCGGCGTTGTTGATCAGGACGTCGATGCGGCCCTGCTCCTCGACCACGGCGCCGACGACCCGTTCCAGGTCCTCCGGCCGGCGTGCGTCCAGCTCCAGGACGCGTCCGCCGGCGTCGCGGATGTCGTCCATGTTGGGCACGCGCCGGGCGGCGCCGTAGACGACGTGGCCGGCGCGGACGAGTTCGAGTGCGGTGGCCTTGCCGATTCCGGCGGAGGCGCCCGTGACGAGAACGACCTTTTCCATGATGAACCTCCTCTTCGGTCTGAGGGAACGGTAAGGTCCTGTTCCGATCCGAGACAATTCGCGAAACTCATCTGCGCAGGTGGAGGCCGATATATTGGTGCAACGAGTTTGTAGCTGAGTGCAACAACGGCTCGACCTTGGGGAGAGGATCGCATGCCAGGAGACCGGTTGACCGCCGAGGACCGTCGCCGGATCGCCGACGGGCTGGCGGCCGGCCTGACCTACGCGGAGATCGCCCGCTGGCTGGGACGGTCCAGGTCCACCGTCACCCGCGAGATCGCCAGGAACGGCGGCCCGCACGGCTACCGGGCGGCCCGCGCCCAGCATGCGACGAGCTGGCGCGCCCGCCGCCGCAAGCACGCCCCCCACGCCGGCGTTCCGCGCGGCACCGACGACCGTGAGGTCCGCACGGCCCGGGAGTTCGAGGAGCAGTTCGTCGCCATGATGATCGAGACCGGGATGGCGCCCATGACAGCCCGGGTGTTCGCCGCGCTGTTCGTCAGCGAGAGCGGCAGCCTGACCGCCGCGGAGCTCGTCCAGCATCTCCGTGTCAGTCCGGCGACGATCTCCAATGCCACCAGGTGGCTCGAGCAGAGAGAGCTGGTCACCCGGGAGCGTGAGGCGCGCCGGCTGCGATATGTCGTCGACGTCGACGTGTGGTACCGCACCTGGGCGGCCAGTGCCAGGTCGATGGCCCTGTGGGCCGCCACCACCCGGCACGGCGCCGGGATCTTCGGCACCGACACGCCCACCGGTGACCGGCTCCACACCACCAGCCAGTTCTTCGAGCTCCTCGGCCACGACATGAGCCAGGCGGCCGAGCATTGGCGGCAGGCGCTCTCTACGCAACGCCGGCGATCAGGTCCGGCCGGCTGATCGGATCACCCCGCCACGGCCGGTGGCGGGAGGTGCGGGTGCAGGGCTACGACGCCTCCTGAACCGGCTCCGGCTGCCCGGCCACGGACAGGGCATCTGCCGGCAGTGTGACGGTGACGGTCAGGCCGCCGCCGGCGTTCGGCGCCGCCGTGACCGTGCCGTGGTGCGCGTGCACGATGGACCTGACGATGGCGAGGCCCAGACCCGTCGATCGGGAGCCCGCGGTGCGGTGGGACGTCAGCCGCTGGAACGGCTCGAACAGCCGGTCGACCTCCTCCGGGGGGATGGTGTCGCCGCTGTTGCCTACCGTGACGAGCGCTTCGCCGTCGCGGTGACCGGTGGCCACCTCGATCCGACCGCCGGGATTGTTGTGCCGGATCGCGTTGTCCACCAGGTTGCGTACCAGGCGATCGAGCAGGACGGGGTCGCCGACGACAGGAGCGGGGCGCAGGTCGGTGGTCATCGACAGGCCGGAGGTCTCGGCTTCCTCGTCCGCCTCGCCCAGCGCACGGGCCGCGGCGAAGGCCAGATCGTGCGCCTCGTGGGCGATGGCGCCGCTCTCGCTGCGGGCCAGCGACAGCAGGCCGTCCAGCAGGCGTTCGGCCTGGCCGGTCGCGGTCAGCACGCGCCGCCCCATCGCCTCCCACTGGGCGACCGTGCTCTCCCGCTTGGCCAGCAGCACCTCGGCGCCGGTACGGACGATCGCGAGCGGGGTGCGCAGCTCGTGTGAGGCGTCGGCGACGAACCTCCGCTGGCTGTTGAAGGAGGCTTCCAGCCTGGCCACCATCTCGTCGAAGGTGTCGGCCAGCTCCTTGAGCTCGTCGGGTGGACCGGTGAGCGCGATGCGCTCGTGCAGGTGGTGCTGGGAGATCCGGCGGGTGGCGGTGGTGAGGGTTCGCAGCGGCCGGAGCATGCGGCCGGCGATGACCCAGCAGACGCCGAGTCCCAGCACGGCCGTGGCGAACAACGCGATCGCCGACGTTCTGGCGGTGTTCATGAGAGTGGCGTTGCGGTACCAGACGATCTCCCCCATATGGCGCTCCAAGGCCGCGCACTTGTCGGCCCGCACGGGGTCCGCCGGGCCCATCTCGTCGCACATCGCGGCCATCTCGGTCGCGGACGGGGCACCGGCGTGCAGCGCGTAGTTCAGCGCCAGGAGCGCCGCGCACGTGCTCACGAGCACGACCGCGTAGGTGAGCGTCAGCCGCAGCCGGATGGACGGGCGCGTACGGCGCGGCCTCATAGCCGGTACCCCGCGCCGACGACGGTCTCGATGAGCGGCGGGTCGCCGAGTTTGCGGCGCAGCCGGGCGATGGTGACCCGTACGGTGGCGGTGAACGGGTCCGCGTGCTCGTCCCACGCCCGCTCCAGCAGGTCCTCGGCGCTGACCACGGCGCCGTCGGCGCCCATCAGGATCTCCAGCACGGCCAGCTCCTTGGTGGTCAGTGGGATGATGCGGCCGGCGCGGGTGACGACGCGCCGAGCGGTGTCGAAGGCCAGGCCGGCGCGCCGCAGGATCCGAGGGGCGTTGTTCGCCCGGCGGGCCAGCGCGCGGATCCGCAGCACGAGTTCGTCGAAGACGAACGGCTTGGGCAGGTAGTCGTCGGCACCGAGGATCAGGCCGGCGACCCGGTCGGCGGATTCCCCGGCCGCGGTGAGCATGAGGATCCGGGCATCGGTGCCACGCGCGGTCAGCGCGGTGCAGACCTGGTCGCCGTGCAGGATCGGCAGGTCGCGGTCGAGCACGACCACGTCGTACCGGTTCGCGCCGGCCTTGTGCAGGCCGTCGAGCCCGTCGGACGCGAGGTCGACCGCGATGCCCTGGTCGCGCAGCCCGTCGGCGACCTGTTCGGCCAGCAGCAACTCGTCCTCGATCAGCAGTACGCGCACCAGCACATCCTCCTCTCCCTCAGCAGTTTCGGCGGTAGGGCGTAACACCGGCGTTACAGGCGCTGTAACGGTGCCGTTGCCGGCCCGCTGCTCCACTGGATCCCGGACCAGAGGGGAGATCGCTGATGAGAAAGAGATTCGTGGTCGTCGTCTGCCTGCTACC
The DNA here is from genome assembly GCF_040674815.1 of Nonomuraea sp. NPDC049709. Lineage (NCBI taxonomy): Bacteria > Bacillati > Actinomycetota > Actinomycetes > Streptosporangiales > Streptosporangiaceae > Nonomuraea > Nonomuraea sp. NPDC049709. The sequence continues at coordinate 9,187 of NZ_JBFANM010000124.1, read as the reverse complement.
ACTTTTGCTGGTCACGGCGGCCGCCTGCGGGAAATCGACCGACGGCGAGGGCGTGGCCTCGGTGGGCGGCACCGCCGCCCCGGACGCGACGCGGAGCCTCGGCCGGCTCGACCTGCTGACCAGGTTCTCGCAGTGCATGCGGGAGCACGGCGTGCCGATGACGGACCCGGAGGTCGACGGCGACATCGTCCGGCAGGGCAGGTACGACAAGAACGCGGTGAGCGCGGACACGGAGATCAAGGCCGAGGAGGCGTGCAAGCAGTTCCGCCCTCCCCAGGAGACCGGCCCTGAGGTCGACCTCAAGAACGAGTTGTCGCGCCAGTTCGCGCGGTGCATGCGGGAGCACGGCGTGGAGAACTACCCCGACCCGAACCCGGGCGGTACCAGGATCGGCGAAGACATCGGGAAGGACCCGCAGTTCGACGACGCGAAGGCGCTCTGCACCGCGCAGAGGGACGCGGCGCAGGCGACGATGCGACCGAGCGCGGGAGCGACGCGGTGACGACCGGGCGCACCGCCGCCCGCCGCCGGCGCGGCCGGCGCGTCGCGGTGGCCGGTGCGGTCGTGCTCGCGGTCGGAGCCGCGGCCGCGGTCGGGGCCTCCCTCGGGTTCGGCGGGGGCGGGTTCGGCGGGGTCGGGTTGGGCGGGGGCGGCACGGGCACGCCGACCACGGCGAACCTGCCCCCGGACACCGCGCGGGTGACCCGGCAGACGATGCTGGACACCGAAGAGGTGGCCGGTGACCTGGGGTACGGCGCCAAGACCGTGCTGGCCGGGCGCATCGCGGGCGTCGTCACCAAGGTGCCGCAGGCCGGCCAGGTCATCCGCCGGGGCCGGCCGATCTACCGGGTGGACAACACGCCGGTCGTGCTGATGTACGGCGGCGTCGCCGCGTACCGGACGCTCGGCCCGTGGGTCACCGGCGCGGACGTGCGGCAGCTCGAAACCAACCTGAAGGCCCTCGGCTACGGCGGATTCACGGTGGACGGCACGTACACGGTGGCCACCGCGACTGCCGTGAGGCGATGGCAGCAGGATCTGGGCCTGTCGCAGACCGGTCAGGTCGAGCAGGGCCGGGTGCTCTTCGCCCCGGGCGCCATCCGGGTCGACACCGTGACGGCCGGGGTGAACCAGTCCACCGGCAACGGGCGGGAGGTGCTCCAGTACACCGGCACCGGCCGCGAGGTGACCGTCAGGCTCGAGGTGTCCGATCAACGGCTGGCCCGCAGGGGCGTCAGGGTGCAGGTCCAGCTGCCCGAGGGCAGGAAGGTGGCCGGCCGGGTGAACCGGGTCCACACGGTGATCGAGCAGCCGGCCGATCCGAGCGGCCAGGCCGAGACGCTGATCGAGGCGGTCGTCTCGCTGCGCGACCCCAGGGCGGCAGCCGGAATCGAGGCGGCCGTGGTCAACGTGGTCTTCACCGCCGCCGAGCGCAAGGACGTGCTCACCGTGCCCGTCGCGGCGCTGGTGGCGCTGGCCGAGGGCGGCTACGGCGTCGAGGTCGTCGCGGGATCCACCACGCACTACATCAAGGTGGAGACCGGCCTGTTCGCGAACGGCCTGGTCGAGGTCACGGGTGACGAGTTGAGGGAGGGCATGACCGTGGGGATGCCGGGATGATCGAGCTGACCGACGTGACGAAGGCGTACCCCGGTGACGTCCACGCGCTCGCCGGCGTCACCCTGACCATCGACGCCGGCGAGCTGGTCGCGGTGGCCGGCCCGTCCGGCTCCGGCAAGTCGACCATGCTGCACATACTGGGCACGCTCGACCGGCCCACCTCGGGCCGGGTGGTGGTCGACGGGCACGACGTGGCGCGGCTGTCCGACCGGCAACTGTCGGCCCTGCGCGCGAGCCGGATCGGCTTCGTGTTCCAGCAGTTCCACCTGGCCACCGGTCTGCCGGCGCTGGACAACGTGGCCAACGGCCTGCTCTACGCCGGCGTACCGATGGGAGAGCGCCGGCGGCGCGCCGCGGCGGCGTTGGAGCGGGTCGGGCTCGGACACAGGCTCGACCACGAGCCGCACGAGCTGGCCGGCGGCGAGAAGCAGCGGGTCGCGATCGCCCGAGCGGTGGTCGGCAACCCCGCCCTGCTGCTCGCCGACGAGCCGACCGGCAATCTGGACACCGCCTCCGGACAGGGCGTCATGGCGGTACTGCGGGACCTGCACGCCGCCGGTACCACGGTCGTGGTGATCACGCACGACCGGGAGGTCGCCGCGGGCCTGGACCGGCAGGTGCTCATGCGCGACGGCCACGTGGTCGGCGACGACATGACCGCGCCACACCAGGCAGGAGAGACGGCGTGGTGACCGCGCGGCGGGCCCGCCCCCGGCTCACGCCCGCCCGGATGTCCCCGTCCGACGTGGCCCGGGTCGGCGCGGCCGGGCTGCGCACCCGGCCGACCCGGGCGCTGATGTCCGCGCTCGGCATCGCGATCGGCATCGCCGCGATGGTCGCCGTGGTGGGCATCTCGTCCTCCTCCCGCGAACAGCTTGACCGTCAGCTCGCCGCGCTCGGCACGAACCTGCTCACCGTCTCCCCTGGACAGACCCTCGGAGGCCAGACCGCGAAGCTGCCCGCCGAGGCCGAGGCGATGATCGCGCGGATCGGCCCGGTCACCGCCGTCTCGGCGACCGGGGCGATCCGCAACGCCCACGTGTACCGCTCGGACAAGATCCCCGCAGTGGAGACCAACGGCCTGACCCTGTCGGCCGCCCGGCTGGGCCTGCCACAGACCGTCGGCGCGGTCCTGCGCAACGGCACCTGGCTCAACGGCGTCACCAGCCGGTACCCGGCGGCGGTCCTCGGCGCCGACGCGGCCGAGCGGCTCGGCATCGGCCGGGCCGGCCCGCAGGCGGAGATCCTCGTCGGCGGCGAACGGTTCACCGTGATCGGCGTGCTCGACCCGGTCACGCTCGCCCGCGAACTGGACACGGCAGTCCTGATCGGCTGGGAGATCGCCGCCGACCTCTTCCGCTTCGACGGGCGGGCGACCACCGTCTACACCAGGTCTCGTGACAGCCAGGTCGAAGCCGTCCACAGCGTGCTGGCGGCCACGGCCAACCCGCAGACGCCCGGCGACGTGAGCGTGTCCCGGCCCTCGGACGCCCTGTCCGCGAAGCAGGCCGCCGACGCCGCACTCAACGGGCTGCTGCTCGGCCTGGGCGCGGTGGCCCTGCTCGTCGGCGGCGTCGGGGTGGCCAACACCATGGTCATCTCGGTGCTGGAACGCCGAGCCGAGATCGGGCTGCGCCGCTCACTCGGCGCCACGCGGGGACAGATCCGGCTGCAGTTCCTCACCGAATCGCTCCTGCTGTCCGCACTCGGCGGCGTCGGCGGGGTTCTGCTCGGTATCGCCGTCACCACCGGGTACGCCACCTACCAGACCTGGCCGGCCGTCGTACCAGCCTGGGCGACGGCCGGCGGACTCGCCGCCACCATGCTCGTCGGCGGCCTCGCCGGACTCTACCCGGCAATCCGCGCGGCCCGGCTGTCCCCGACCGAAGCACTGTCCACACCCTGACCGGGCGTCGTAGGCGGACCCGTCCGGCGTTGATGGGCCTTTCTCCCGGAGCGTGCATCAGCGGCACGTCCTGCTCACCACCGCCCGCAACCTGGCCGGCGCGTTCGACGCACCTTCGGCCGGTCAAGACGCTGGTGGTCTGGCATAGGCACGCGAGCACCGGCGCCGTCATGGCGCGCTTCATGGCGGGGCTGCGAAAGGCACAGTCCACCGGGTCAAAGGAGTGCCGCGATCTCCGGCCAGGAGTAGAAGACCTCGTCGGATGGCATCTCGCCGGTGAGGACTCCGCCGAGGGAGGCGTAGAAGCGGCGGGCGCGGTCGTTGGCGGCCCGTACCCGGATCGCCAGCGAGCCGAACCCGTCGGCGGCCAGATCGGCCGCCGTCGCTCGGAGCAGGGCGCGGCCATGGCCGTGGCCCTGATGGCCGGGACAGACCGCGAGGGCGTAGATCTCGGCGTCGGGGCCGAGCTCCGGTTGCGCCGGACCGCCCATGATCAGACCGACGACCGTCCCGTCCGGCAGTTCGGCGAGCCTGGTGTGGTGCGGGCGAGGCCGTTCGGCCGCCTCCCTGAGGAGATTCCGGCGCCAGTTGGCGGCGGATTGGTCGGGGGTGACGTCGAAGTCCTCGAACTCGGCGAACGCGGCACAGGTCACTTCGGCCATGACGTCCGCGTCGGGCGGGAGGGCGTACCGGATCGGCATGAGTGGAGACTACGGGGAGAAGGCCGGGCCGCAGGCGTACGGGCGGTCAGTTCGATGGCCGCGCCCGACATACCGCGGACATACCGCGCACCCCTACCTTGGCGTGCATGTCTCCCTCGTGGCGGCGGCTCGCCGTCCTGATTCTGGTCGCCGCGTTCCTGGTGCCGGCCCCTCCGGCCGCCGCGGCCGCATTGTCCGACGCGGGCTTCTTCGGCAGGTGGAGCGCCGGCGCCTGGGCGGTGGGGCCGCGCCTGAACTACGCGCACGCCGGCCTGAAGCCCGTGGAGAGCGCGGTGAAGGCGGGGGACTACGCGCTGGCCAAGCAGCGGCTGCTGGATTACTGCCGCGCGCGCCCGGCCATCGAGGCGGGCGGCTTCTCGCACACGACCTGGCCGGGCGCACTCGAGCTGACCCCCAGCCACATCTGGACGCTCGGATCGGGCGAGGCCTACGTCAAGACGCTCACCTTCGGCCCGGGGGAGAAGACGGTCACGGCAGACGTCACGAGCAGCATCACCAGCGGCAAGCCCGGGTTCTTCCTGATGAGCCGCTACAAGGACGCGGTCATCGCCCTCGTCAACAGCAGGAGCAAGGGGTCGGGCAAGCCCACCCTCCGCCTGACCCTGGCCGACGGCTCGGTGAAGACCCTGCACTCCACGCACGACACCTACATCTGGGCGGCCCACCCGGGCAGCGTGTACGGCACCAAGTACTACATGCAGGTCAGCGACCAGGGCCCGGGGCCGTTCACCGGGGAGACGCGCAAGGCGTACCTGCGGTTCGACCTCGGCGGCGTCACCGGCGTGAAGAGAGCGGAGCTGACGCTGACCGGCACGGCCGACACCGCGAAGGACATCATGCTGTACGGCAACGCCGAGACCTTCGACGAGGCCACCCGCACCTGGTCCAACACCGTGCAGAACACCTTCTCCTGGGAGGGCGACCCCGGCGGGTTCGACTGGAAGCTCCCCGGCGGTGCCGACAAGGACAATCTCATCGCCGACATGGAGTATCTCTACCAGCTTCCCCGCTTCTACTTCGCCGGCCCGCTGGCCCTGGAATACCAGAAGACGGGCAACGAGCAGTACGCCCGCACGCTCATCGGCCTGATGACCGACTTCATCAAGGACGCCGACGCCTACGACGCCGACCAGGGCGCCGGTTCCTACCCGGGCAACCTGCACGCCGCGCGGCGCCTGCACAACTGGATCGCGGCCTACGAGATCCTGCGCAAGAGCCCGTCGCTGACCGCCGAAGCCAACACCGCGATCCTCAAGACGATGAACCGGGCGGGCCTGTTCCTGCAGGTGAACGTCAACGGCACGCCGAACAAGATGCAGTCGCAGAAGATCACGCTGCTGCACGCGTCCGTCTACTTCCCGGAGTTCCGCGTGGCGCCGGCGTGGCGGACCAACGCCGCCGACTTCCTCTCGGCCCAGCTCAACGACTCGACCTACGCAGACGGCGGCTACAAGGAGTCCACGGACGCCTACCTGCGGGGCTACCTCAGGCAGTACGTGGACGTCGTCGCCTACATGCGGCGCAACGGCATCGCGTTCACCGCCACCGCCAAGCTGCGGCAGTTGGCACGCTTCCTCATGGACCAGAGCTATCCCAGCGGCTACGGCCCCGCCTACGGTGACAGCGACTCCCTCGACCTGCGGAGCACCCTCGCGGAGCTGGGCGAGCTCCTCGATGACCCCGAACTCCGCTACGTCGGCACCTCCGGCAAGTCGGGCGAGAAACCGGCGCACACCTCCGCCCTCTACCCGGACACCCGGGTCGCGGTCTCCCGCTCCGGCTGGACCGCCGGCGACTCCCACCTCCGGATCAACGCCGACCGCGGCAACCACAGCCACCCGGACGAGCTGGCGATCACCGCTTATGCGTACGGCCGGCCGCTCCTGCCCGACATGGGCACCTTCACCTACAGCACGGACACCCGAGCGCAGTGGCTGCGGCGCACCACGGAGGCGCACAACACGATCGAGATCGACGACAAGCCGCAGACCTCGACGGCGGAGGGCGGAATCTCGCATCTGATCACCAATCCCGCCTTCGACCTGATCGGCGCGAACACCGAGAGCTCCGCCGGTGTTCGCCACGAGCGATCGGTCCTGTCGCTGCACTCGGGCCTGTGGGTGGTCTCCGACCGGCTCAAGCCGGTGGACACCGTCACGCACCGCTACGAGCAGAACTGGCACTTCGCCTCGGACGCCAAGCCGCTGATCCGCTCCGGGACGGAGGCCACGACCACCGCCTTCCCGACAGGGGCGAACCTCGCGATCGTCCCCGCCGACCCGGCCGAGGTCCACTCCGTCCTGCGCGACGGCTACTACGCGCCGCGCTTCTACTCGGTGGAGAACGCGAAGTACGCCTCCTACGTCAAGACGGCCACCGGCCAGACGACCTTCGACACCCTCCTGCTGCCGTCCAAGGGCGCGGCCGACACGTCCGTGACGGTGGAACGCCTCCCCGTGGGCGGCATCCCGTCGTACCAGGCGACAGCCCTCAGCCTGAACGGCGGCGCCGGGGTCTACTACAAGTCCTGGACCGCGAGGGCGCCGCGCGCGTTCGGGTCCTACACCTTCGACGGCAAGCTGCTCTACGCCGACGCCGGGTCGATCGTGATGGTGGACGGCTCGTCGGTCGAACGTGCCGGGGCAACCCTGGTGAAGGCGCCGGCCGCGGTCAAGGACCTGTCCGTGACCTTCGGCGGGGACGGCACCGTACGCATCGACGGCAGCGAGCTGACCGCGAGCACCGACGCCGCCAAGGCCATCGCGATCGCCGCGCCGAATGCCGCGAAAGTGATCCTCAACGGCAACGCCGTTCCCTTCGTACGCTCGGGCGCGCTCATCTACGCGGCCGCCTGAAGGATGCTGACCCCGATCGGGCGCCCTCTGCCACCAACGCTCCCCCTTGATCCCGCGATCTCCAGCAGGTGGGGGAGGAGCGCCTGACCGGGCCCCGGGGGACGTGACGCCACGTCGACGCCTGGGGGTCGAGGCTGCCCCTTTCGTGCACGATTGGTGGGGGTGCGGAATTGTCGGTGGCGTGCGGCACAGTGGAGGGCATGACTGAATCGCCGGTAAGCAGTGTCGTGACCGATCCCACCCACGTCGATCCCATGCCTGAGGTAAGTGCGTCAACCGGGGTGGGTGACCGGACGCGTGAGCATGGCCAGCGTGATCGTGAGACAGCCGAGCAGCCGCTCGTCTGTCCGCGTTGCCAGGGAGTGACCGTTGGCGTGCAGGCCACCGCCTTCACGCCCGAGCGCGGCCGGCTGATTGTCACCAACGGCTATTGCCAGGCGGGCTGCTCCGGGTGAACGCATCCTGACCAGTGAACCCCTTGCCGACACCGAGCGGACCCACTTCTGATGCCCTCCGGGAGGCTCGCCGGCCGACGTGCCAGAAAGATCACCTTGCGGAGGCCGTCAGCCCAGGACAACGACGACGTCGGCCGGCGCCAGTGTCGGTGCCGCGTCGACGCGTCGCCGAGCCGGCGCCGCTGCTGGCGCTGTTCGCGCCGAGCTAGTCGGCCCCGGCGCGGATCACGCCGTTCTCGTACGCGAGCACCACCGCCTGCGCGCGGTCGCGCAGGCCGAGCTTGGCGAGCACGCGGCTGACGTGGACTTTCACGGTTGCCTCGGAGATGTGCAGCCGCGCGGCGATTTCGGCGTTCGAGCGGGCCCGGGCGAGCTCCATCAGCACGTCCCGCTCCCGCGCCGTCAGGCCGTCGAGCGGCGTCGGTGCGCCCGGCACCGGCAGATGGGCGGCGAACGCGGAGATCAGTCGGCGCGTCACCGCCGGGGCGACGGCCGCGTCGCCGGACGCGACGACGCGGATGCCGCTCAGCAGGTCCACCGGCAGCGCGTCCTTGAGCAGGAACCCGCTCGCACCGGCACGCAGTGCGGCGAAGACGTACTCGTCCAGGTCGAACGTGGTCAGCACGAGGACCCGCGCGGGAGAGCCCGACGCGGCGATCCGCCGGGTCGCCTCGATCCCGTCCAGCGTGGGCATGCGCACGTCCATCAGCACGACGTCCGGTCACAGCGCCCGTGCCTGGGCGACGGCCTGCTCCCCGTCGCCGGCCCTCCCCGACCACCTCGATGTCGGGCTCCTGCTTCAGCACCGCCCGCAACCCGAGCCGTAGCCAGGCCTGATCGTCCACCAGGAGCACGCGGATCGTCATGGCGGCACCGGCAGTCGCGCGTGGACGCGCCACTGCGTCGGCGGCCGGGATATCCATCATGAGGCAGACGCTAGGAGCCGGACGGCCCGCCGCGTATCGACCGGGAGGCGAACGCTCGCCGGTCGGCGTACGACTTGAGTCGTATACCGACTGAGACGGGCTGACCATGATCACGAGCCCGAGGCGGAACCCGATCCGGCAGCGCGGGCACGGCACGGCCGGAAGACTGCCGCGCCCGCCACCGAAAATCTCCATTCGCCGTAGTAGACATTCGCGGGTACGCGTACTAGAGTTTCTGACATCGCAAGGAACGGATCCACCGGGCAGCAGAAGTAGTACCTGGCATCACGACGAACTGCCCGGAACGCGGATGAAGTCTGTTGGTTGCGGCAGAAGGTCGGACGTGACGGGCCAGCGCAGTTGATAGGGCCCTGATCGTGGACGCGCTGCCGAAGAGTAAGTGGACTCCATGTCCAGGAGATAGGGAAGGGAGTGTTGAACGCCATCGAAGGATCGCCCGTTGCCGGCTGAGTCCCGCCGCTCGGGTACCGCAGTTCCACAGGATTGGAAGGTGGTCTACGGTCACGCATTCGCGATCCCCGCATCACCGCCGCACGGCAGGGCGGATGCGGAAAACAGTAAGCCGGCCGGATGGCCGGTAGATGGTGTTGAACCTCTTCGGGGCCCCGGCGCAACACGCGCCGGGGGCCCCCGTTGGCCTGTTGAAATGGATAAAATGTTGAAAGATATTGAGTGCACACGA
>NZ_JBFANM010000123.1:0-24491 GCF_040674815.1 Nonomuraea sp. NPDC049709 | reverse complement strand
GTCCCCCGGGCCCCCCCCCCCCCCTCAACACACACCCCTTACTGGCCCCATTCCCGAATTGTGTTGGGGGGGGGGGGGCGCGTTTTTGTGGGGCCCCCCCCCCAACCCATCGCCGGCACGGCAAGGCCTTTCCCACTCAGCCCGATGACGAAGGAGCTGTGCGTTGCTCCCACCATCCGGACCCTGAAGGATGTCAAAACCAGGCCTATGGCGCTGACCTGCTTATTCGTGACGGCGCCCCGTTGATCAGCCCGCCGAGAACTACGCGACGCTCGATCCGACCCGTCGGCAGCGGGATTACGTTGGAGTCGTGATCGGTGGGCGCTCGGAGGCCGAGAGAGCGGTGTTGCCGGTGACGATTGTAATGTTGGGCGTATTCGTCCAGCATGGTGCGAAGATGCCGCTCGCCGAAGATCAGCAGTCGGTCGGTGCATTCCGTGCGTGCGGTCCGTACCCATCGCTCGGCAAAATGCATTCGCGCGAGGCGACCGCGCTGGGATCTTCAGCACGTCAATGTCGTCGCCGGCGAAGACCTCATCGAAGCTGCTGGTGAACTTCGTGTCCCGATCCTGGATCAGGAACCGGGACGCGCCGGCACGGTCCGTCAGATCGGCGAGAAGATTACGGGCTTGCTGGGCAACCCATGCACCCTCAGGGTGGGCGGTCGAGCCGAGCACGTGCACGAACCGGGTGCCGACCTCCACCACGAAGAAGACGTACAACCGGCGCAGCGTGACGGTGTCCACCGTGAAGAAATCACAAGCCAGCGTGCTCGCGGCATGGGCGCGCAGGAAGTCACGCCACGGTCATCAGCACGTCGCGGCGCCGGAACGAGCCGCGCTCGTTTCAGGAATCGGCGGATCGTCGCACTGCTGACTCGGTGGCCCAGATGCCGCAGTTCCCTCTCCGCCAAGGTTTGTTGAGACGGATGCGACTAGAGTTCATCTGAGTGATGAGGGTGGTAAGGATCTCAACGAACTGTGAGCACGACACTGGCCGACCGCACACTGCGGCAGATCGTCCATGATGGAACAGTGGGCTCGGCCAACCAGAACGAGGGACCGCGCGCGGAGCGGCCGCGCCCGGCAGCCCGCATCGTCAAAGGTCCATCACCAAGTTCTTTATCGCTTGGGTGATCCAGTTCGCGCTTGGGTGTGCGGTGGTGCCGAGCACGCGGATGCGCCTGGTCGCGTGCTCGATGACCGCCAGGATGTACTGGCGTTGCCTGTTTCAAGGCGATGGACTCCACGAAGTCGCAGGCCAGTAGGGCGTCGGCCTGCGAGCGCAGGAAGTCGGCCCACGTGGTGGATGCCCGTTCGGGTGCTGGATCGAGGGCCTTCCTGTTTGAGGAGTTCCCAGACCGTGGACGGTGCGATCTCGATGCCGAGTGTGGTGAGTTCTCCGTGGACCCGCCGATAGCCCCAGCTGGGGTTCTCTCGAACCAGGCGCAGGATGAGACCGCGGATGGAGCGGACCGTGGGTAGGTGCCCATGTCGCTTCGGCCGGCAGGCACGGGCATGACGCTGTCTCATCAGATCGCGATGCCAGCGCAGGACAGTGTCTGGCTGGACGAGCAGCCGCAGCCGACGCAGAACCTCGCGTGGCAACGATGTGTGGAGGGCGCTGAGGAAGGCCCTGTCCTCCAGGGTGAATCTCACCCTGGCGTCGGCACCGAGTCGCCGTTCCAGAACCGTGATCTGATGGCGCAGGGCCAGTATCTCGACGTCCTTGTCCCGATCGCTCATCGGGAGCAATCGCTGCGCGGCGAAAGCGTTCGTAACGGTCAGGTAGGCCAGGCGAAAAAGCACAGCCGATCATCATTCCGCACCTCCCTCCCTCTTTTGAGGCCGAAACTCGTGCATGCCACGCGAAGCTCAAGCAGGGGCATGACCCGGGCGGATGCAATTTTCGGCAGGCGCAGTGTGGGCAGGCCCCGGCCGGTCGCCGGGCCGATGGACCGGGGCACTGCGCGGTCAGTGGGTGTCTGGTCTGGGGATATGGACGCCTGCGGCGCGGAGCTTGGCCTCGACGAGCGCGACCCCCCGGGCCGTGGCCGATCCCTTCTCTTCGCCGTGGTGGGCGATCAGGTGGTACCGGGCCGCGGCGTCGGTGCGGGCTTGCAGGCCGGTCACGATCTTCAGGTGTGCGGGGTTGGCGAGGAAGTGGTCGGCCATGGCAGTGGCGAGATCGGCCAGGCGCGGGTCGTCCGGCTCCCATGCCGTGGCTTCGGTGGCGCGTTTGATCAACGCGACGAAGCGGGGGTCGTCGAGGGCGTGCTCGACATGGGTGAGGAAGTCGTCGAAGCCCTCGGGGACCAGGGCCCTGGCCAGCACCCAGCCCTCCCTGGTGGCTGCCACCTCCTCCGCGGGGTGGCCGAGGCCGGACAGCCGCGCCAGCAGCGCCACGGCGCGGTCGCCCAGCAGGGCCCGGTCGCCGTCGGCGAGTCGGTGCAGCGTGTCACGGCGCGCGATCAGCTCCTCGATCCGCTCGGTGAGCTGCCGTTCGACGTCGGCGAGCGCGGCGGCGAACAGCGCGGCGCCGGCGTCCAGCAGGGGCCCGATGTCGGCCAGCGGCACCCCGGCGGCGGCCAGCGTCCGGACCTGCACCAGCCGCAACAGCTCGGCCGAGCCGTAGCGCCGGTAGCCGGAGCTGTCGCGTTCCGGCTCCTTCACCAGGCCGAGCTTGTGGTAGTGCCGCACCGTCTTCACTGTGACGCCGACGAACGCCGCCGCCTGCCCGATCGTGACCCCGTTCATCTGCAAATCCTGCCTTGTGCTCGAGCTCGGCGACGACGCACACCACAACCGAGCGCATGGACGGGCCACACCGAGCTCGCCCAGCTCGGCGTGGCCCCGGTTCGCGTTCTCCGTGATGCACGACCGGAAGGGGCCACCCCTCGAGGCGTTCGGGTCACAGGTGCTCAGTTCGCCGGCTGAGCCGGATCGGCCTGCCCACCGCCGAACACCTCGTTGAGGAGCCTTCGCTGGGCGTTCTGGAATGCTGTTCCGATGGACAGGTCGGCGTCGTCCACGCTGTTCAGCGCGGCGGTCAGGGTCCTGCTGCCGTCGGGTGTGCCGTACATCAGCGCCGCGTGGCCCACGGTGCCGCCGTTGTGCGAGATGACGGTGCCGCCGCCGTCCGTGGTCACCACGAACACGCCCAGGCCGTAGTCCATGTTCGGGATGCCCGTCGGGTGCGGGCTGCACATCTCGGCCAGCAACTCGGCCGGCAGGAGCTTGCCGCCCAGCAGCGCGGAGATGAAGGTGTGCAGGTCCTGGGTGGTCGAGATCATGTCGCCGCCGGTGGAGCTCCAGGAGATGTTCTGGCGGGTGACGTCGATCGTCTTCTGCTCGCCGGCGTCCTCGTAGCGGTAGTAGGCGTGGGCGTGCGGCTCGGGGATCTCCGGCGAGGCGTCCGGCACCACCGTGCCCGACAGCCCGAGCGGCCCCAGGATCCGCCGCTGCATCTCCTCGGCCAGCGAGCGGCCGGTGACCTTCTCGATCAGCAACCTGGCCAGCACGTAGTTGGTGTTGGAGTAGCTCCAGCCGGTCCCCGGCTCGAACCGGGCCGGCTTGGACAGCGCCAGCTCCACCAGCTCCTGCGGCCGGTAGGTCTTGAACCGGTTGTCCACCCACTCCTTGCCCGCGGGGCCGTAAGGGATGGTGATCCCCGGCGCGAACGTCCCGTCGTCGTAGACCTCGCCGAGGAAGTCGAACAGCCCGCTGGTGTGCTGCAGCAGCATCCGCACCGTGATCCGCCGGTCCAGCCCGAACTCGGGCAGGTAGTCCGCCGCCGGGATGTCCAGCCCGATCTTGCCCTCGGCCACCAGCTGCAGCACCAGGGTCGCGGTGAAGGTCTTGGTGTTGCTGCCGATCCGCACGTGCCCGTTGACCGGCGGCTTCGCGGTCCCGCCCAGCTCGGCCACCCCGGCGCTGCCGGCCCACGCGCCCCGCTCATCGTGCACGCGCAGCGACACCCCGAGGAAACCGGAATCGACGATCTCCTCGATCGCCTTCCGCAGCTCCGGGCAGTCCTGCCCGGCAGCAGCCGCCGGCGCAGCCCCGTTGTCCGTAGCGGCCCCCGTGGCGGCGTCGAGGGCTTCGGTGATCCTGCGGGCCATCCTGGCCATGGTGGGGCTCGGCTGGCCCTGATGGCTCTGGGCGGCTTCGACAGCGAGCAGGACGGTGTCGCGGAAGTTGGCGGCCTCGGCCGGATCCTGCTCGTTCAGCAGGTTCATAGCCGCGCTCAGGGCCGGCAGCGCGCGGTCGGCGATCTCGGCCACGGACTTGGCGGACAGGTCCCTTTTCTTGGGGTAGTCGGCGAGCACGTGTCCGACCAGCCCGGTGGCCGAACCCAGCGCGATGCCGGCGTTGGCGGCGATCTTTTGGGGGTTGCCGGCCGCCCCGGCGGCGGCCATCAGCGACACAGCGCCGTACGCGGCGGTGCGCAGGGTGCTCTTGTCCTGGTCGGAAAGGGTGATGGACATGGTGGAGCGCTCCTTGGAATCTGTTATCTCCAGTCGGCGTCGTGCCGCTGCGCCGAGCTTGCACCCTGACCTCAGGTCAACCTCAACCGTGATCTAGCTCACAGCCACCTTCAGTGGTGTTCCGGGCGCTGTCCCGGTGACGGAGGGCCCATCATCAACATCGAGGACAAACGCGCCCGCGAACGCGCCACGGCCAAGGAGAAAACCGGCAAGATCAAGAACTCGCCCAGCACCGCCCGCCACATCGAGGGACAGCGCACCATCGGCTGGCGCGAGGCACTCATCGAACTCGACATCGCCTATCCAGGACGCATCAAGTAAAGACCGCTCTCAAGCCATCAGGAACGATCTTTACACACCTGAAGTGACAACCTCCTGCGCCTGGCCCGGACGGGGTTGTAGAGGAGTGGCGGTTGGATGAGATCGCATTGCCCACTGGGTTCTGATGCACAGGGTGCAGCTGCCCGGGCGGAGGGCCACAGGCGCGGGTGCTACTTGCGCCCCTTGTGTTTGCCTTTGCCGGGATGGCGTTGATCGGGCTGTTCGTCGATTGGTGGGAGAGGCATGCCGGAGCGGGCCAGGAACGTGATCAGAGGACCGTCGGCGAGTCTGCCTTGTCTGCGCGCCTCGGTGAGCCTCGCCGCGAGATCCATGACTCGACTGCGTGCCTCGCTGATCTTGCCCTCGTTGAGCTTCTCGCGCGCCTCGGCAATGCGGGTCCGGAGCTCGCGGGCCGCATCGGGAGCGATGCCGCCCTGCCGCTGGTGGGCGGCGAGTGCCCGTTCCAAGGCCGCGAGCCAGGCCAGCGCCTTTGATGCGGCAGGTGGCGCCGTAGGCGACGGCCGCGGGCTGGTGGGCGCGGCGGACGGAGACATGCCGAGCGCGGGCGAGAGCGCGGTGGCCGGGGATGTCGTGAGGGCGGAGGGTGCCGGGGCGGCGCCTTGCCGGGCCGAGTCGGTCAGCATCGCCATTACCAGGACGCCGACCAGCGCGGCGCAGGCGGCGGCGAAGGCCAGGAAGAGGCGTGGAGCGGGCCACCGGCGGGGCGAGTCTTGTCCAGACCAGGTGTCCGGGTCTGGCACCTCGAGCAGGGCAGTGCCGCCTGGTGCGCGCCACGGGCCGATGGACAGCAGGGCGTGCCGTACGTGTGCCGCGCTCGCGGGGCGGGCGGCGGGCTCCTTGGCCAGCATCGACAGCACCAGCGTCTCCAGGTCGGCGGGAATGTCCGGCCGTAGCGAGCGTGGCGGTATCGGTGGCTGGTTGAGATGCTGGTGGATCAGTTCGGTGGGGACGCCCACGAACGGGGGCCGCCCGCACAGCAGCTCGTAGCAAACGCAGCCGAGCGCGTACAGGTCCGCGCCGGCATCACCGCCGCGCCCCAGGATCTGCTCAGGCGACAGATAGGCGGCGGTGCCGACCACGGTGCCGGCCGCGGTCAGCCTGCTCATCTCCTCTCCGGCCAGGCGGGCGATGCCGAAGTCCACGACCTTGAGCAGCCCGTCCGCGGTCAGGTGCAAATTGGCGGGCTTGATGTCGCGGTGCACCACGTCGGCCCGGTGCGCGGCGTCCAGCCCGGCGGCGGCCTGGCCCATCAGATGGCGCACCTCATCAGGAGGCAACGGCCCCCGCTCGGCGATCTCGGCGGCCAGGCTGCGCCCGGACAGCAACTCCATCACCAGGAACGGGCGCCCGTCATGCTCGCCCACGTCGAACACGCTCACCACGTTCGGGTGCGCCACCCGGGCCGCGATGCGGGCCTCGCTCACGAAACGCGCCCGCATCATCGGGTCTGACATTTGGGGAGCGAACAGCTTGACCGCCACCGGCCAATCACGCGTCACGTCGCGACCGCTCCACACCTCGGCCACCGCGCCCCTGCCGATCAGCGCATCCACCCGATAGCGCCCCGCCAACAACGACGTGGCCTCTATCGAACCCCTCATGATGATCGGGACTCCCTGCTGCACCCTTGACGTCCTTACCGGCCCCGATGATCGGGAAGTACCAAACCCTAGCGAAACGCTCAGGGCCCGGTCTGGACGACATGGCTGGGGGCCTATGGTCTGGCGCTGGATTTGCATGACCAGGACCGCCGGCAACGTCACCCAGTTGCGGGCTGTCGAGCAGTGCGACGCTGGCGGGGCCCCCAGTCAAGGGGCGTGAACCGGGTGCGTCGCGCTCGTGACGAGGTGCCGCCACGGGCGCGGCGCGGTCATGTCCATTACCTCGCCGAGTGGGGAGTGTCTCCTTGGGCGGGCAGTTGCAGCAGGCCGCCGTCGAAGGCCAGGTGGAACATGGCGCCCAGGCGTACGGCCGCGAAGTCGGGGTCGACCGCGGCCCGCCAGTCAAAGCGCCGCTGCTGCTCCAGGGTTTGACACGCGTGTGAGGCTCGTCGTTACCAAGCCGGTGTCGTGGCGTGGCATGCCCGAAAGGTGATCGGGTAAGCCTGGCGGCATGTCGGTTGCGCGCTGCGAGGGATGGTTACTGGCCGGACGTTACCGGTTGCTGGCCGAGCTCGGCCGGGGCGGCACGGGACGGGTCTGGCGGGCGCACGATGAGCTGCTGGACCGTCAGGTCGCGGTCAAGGAGATCGCCCTGCCTGCGGGGCTGGGGCGCGAGCGCGAGGACCTGCTCAGGCGCACGATGCGCGAGGCGCGGCTGGCCGCCCGGCTGAGTCACCCGCACATCGCCGCCGTCCATGACGTGGTGGTGGCCGACGAGCGGCCGTGGATCGTGCTGCAGCTGGTGCCCGCTCGCAGCCTGGCCGAGGTGATCGCCGAGCAGGGGCCGCTGCCCGCACCCGAGGCCGCCCGCATCGGGCTGCAGGTGCTGGAGGCGTTGTGCGCCGCGCACGCCGACGGCATCGTGCACCGAGACGTCAAGCCCGCCAACATCCTGATCCTGCGCACCGGCCAGGAGCCACACCCCGGCCGCCCACACGCCCTGCTGACCGACTTCGGGCTGGCCACCACCTTGGATGAGCAGGCACACCTGACCCAGAGCGGCATGGTGGTCGGCACGCCCGCCTACATCGCCCCCGAGCGCCTGCGCGGTGACCCGGCCACCGCGCGGGCGGATCTGTGGTCGCTGGGCGCCACCTTGTACACGGCGGTCGAGGGCCGTGACCCCTTCCCGCACAGCAGCGCGCTGGCCGCCCTGGCCGCGGTTCTCACCGCCGACCCGGCCCCCTACCGGCGGGCCGGGCCGCTGGCTGCGGTCCTCACCGGACTGCTGCAGAAGGACCCGGCACGTCGTACCGGCGCCAAGACCGCCCGCCGGCAGCTGGCGCGCGTCCTCGCGTTGCACGAGCGGCGGCCGCGACAGGCCGCCATCGCGCTCGCCGGCCTGGCCCGCACCGATGATCGCCTGCCCGCCGCCTCCGGCACCACCGGTGCGCTGCGCCCGCCCGGCCGCCGGCCGGCACCAGGTGCCGGGTCGAATCGGGGGCCGCTCATGATTCCGCGCTGGCGGCAGGCGGCCGCCCTGGCGGCGTTGATCGTCAGTGTGCTGGCCACGACTTCCTGGCCCGACGGTGGTGGCGACCTCGCCGGTCCCCGGGCGCATCGTCCTCGGACCGATCCCACCCCCATCCTGCCGACGCCCGGCTCTACCGCACTGATGCACACCTATCCGGTCACGCACGAGCGTGCCTCCGGCGGCCGCCCCTCCCCGGCCAGCAGCCCAGCTCTGTCGCCCGCTTCCGGACCCGAGCAGGCAGATCAACCGGGCAAGCAGACCGGGAGGACCACCGCCAAGCCAGGCCGGAGCAGAGGCGTCGGCTCTGGGCCGGTTCCGCGGGGCAAGGCCCACGGACGCGCGCACCGCTGAACGGCAGGGAGCGCTTGCTTCGACGGCAGGGGCTCGTGCTTCGGCCGGCAGGCCATCCGCGACAGACCGGTCGACCCTCACCGCGACAGGGTCGGCCACCCTCTGCAGAGCAGCGCCGAGTGCCGCGGCCGCGCGCTTATCCTCGGCCGCGCGCTTATCCTCGGCCGCGCGCTTATCCTCGGTCGCGGCGGCCGCGGCGGCCGGTTGGCCCCGCGCGGGGGCGCATGGGCGGGCGTTGATCGGGTAGGGCGCGCGCTATGTCCGATGCGGAGGGATATCGGGGTTGGTTGCTGGCCGGCCGCTATCGGCTGCAGGCCGAGCTCGGGCGGGGTGGCATGGGCCGGGTGTGGCGTGGCCACGATGAGCTGCTGGATCGGCCGGTTGCGGTCAAGGAGGTCACCTTGGACCAGCGGCCGCAGCCCGAACGCGAGGCGCTGCTGCGCCGCACGATGAGCGAGGCCCGCCTGGCCGCCCGGCTGTCCCATCCGCACATCGCCACCGTCTACGACGTGGTGGTGGCCGACGAACGGCCGTGGATCGTGCTGCAGTTGGTGCGTGCCCCCACCTTGTCCGACGTGCTGGCCGAGCGGGGACCGCTGCCGCCCGCCGCGGTGGCCAGGATCGGCCTGCAGGTGCTGGAGGCATTGCAGGAGGCGCACGCGGCCGGCATCGTGCACCGCGACGTCAAGCCCGCCAACATCCTGCTGGACGGCGACCATGCGGTGCTGACCGATTTCGGCCTGGCCACCAGCGTGCAGCAGTCGCCGGGCCTCGCCCAGGCAGGCCTCACCCAGACGGGTATCGTGGTCGGCACCCCCGCCTACATTCCCCCCGAACGCGCCCGCGGCGCGGCGCCGGCCCCGCCCGGTGACCTGTGGTCGCTGGGCGTCACGCTGTACACCGCGGTCGAGGGCCATTGCCCGTTCGAGCAGGGCAGTCCCCTGGCCACCCTCAGTGCCGTCCTCACCGCCGAGCCGGCCCCGTTCACCCTCGCCGGCCCGCTGGCGCCCCTCATCACCGGCCTGCTGGACAAGGACCCGGCCCACCGCACCGGCATCGACCACGCCCGCCGGCAGCTGCACCGCATCAGCGCCCGTTCCCGCGATCGAATGCCGGTCACCGGCGCCATGGCTCCGGTGACAGCGCCGGTGAACGGGGCAGTGACAGCGGCGGATGCGGCCGTGCCCGCCCGGTCACCGTCGCCGTGCCACCCCGCCGGCTCGGATCCCGCGGGGAACCTCACGTCGGCTGCCGCCCGCAAGGTGCCCTCCCAGAGGCGGCCGGCCGCTGATCCGGCCGCTGGTCCGGCCGGGCGCCGGCGGTGGCCCACGCGCCTGCGGCCGGCGGCGGCGGTGACCGTCTTGGTCGCCGCCGTGCTGGTGACCACCTCCTGGCCCGGCCAGCCGACCGGCGCGCCCGAAGCGGAGCGGCGGGTACCCGCCGCCATCCCCACGACCACGCCCACCGCCACCACGGCCCCGCCGCCATCGAGCGGACTCCTGCAGGCCCGGCTCGCGGCGATCAGCCGTGGCACGCCGGGCATCAGCCGCGGCACGTCGGCCAGCCGGCACCGGGCCGGACCACCCGCCCGCACCGCCGCGGCGGAATCTGTGCCGCCGGGCCAGGCCAAGAAGATCACCAGCAAGAAGGGCAAGGCCAAAGACGGGCACAAGCTTCGCTCGCCCGGCAAGGGCGGCGGGAAAGGGCGCAAGTGATCAGGATGCGGGTGCGGTGCGCGGGAGGGTTTCGGGGTGCCTGAGAGCGGCCGGCATGGAGATCCTGGTGCCGCCGGCTCTGATGCTGGGCACGCCGTTGTCGGCGGCTTGCCGCATGTCACTGGCCCGATAGGTGTGTCGAAGGGCCGGCCGGGCAGTACCGGGGGCCGGGCTTGTTCCCTGATGGGCTGCCTGGCTTTTGCCGGAAGGTGGCGATCGGCGTGGGCTCGGG
The DNA here is from genome assembly GCF_040674815.1 of Nonomuraea sp. NPDC049709. NCBI lineage: Bacteria > Bacillati > Actinomycetota > Actinomycetes > Streptosporangiales > Streptosporangiaceae > Nonomuraea > Nonomuraea sp. NPDC049709. The sequence goes on along the minus strand of NZ_JBFANM010000123.1, from coordinate 14,230 downwards.
TTTCCGGCTCGAATGACTGATCCCTGACGTGTGACTTGGATCACTTGAGGTCGTGCTTCTTGGATCGGTATTTGTCGTGGTCGGCTTGGCTGCGGCGGTCAGTGTGGGTGGCGATCTTTAGGGGTGACGGTTGGCGATGTGAACTGGCGGATCTTGCTGGGATGGACCTTTGGGACAAGGAGACGTGGCGGGTGCTATGCGGGGACGAATTGTGCGGCGAGATTGTCGTCGACGACTGTTGAGCGACACGGATGTCAGCATGATCGATCACTACTTCGTAGCAGCTGATCAGGGCGCGATCAGGCCGAGCGCCGCGTCCAGCGCGGCGAGCTGCGGTACGGCATCCGCGTCCGAGGCGGCGGCTGCGACATCCAGCCCGGGATCCATCAGGATGGCCCACATCAGGCCGTCGATGATCACCAGGATGAGGCGGGCGAGCGCTTGCGGATCCTGGCCCGGGCCGAGCTCGCCGGTGGAACGCGCGTACCGCAGGGCGCGGCCCAGGTTGCCGAGCGCCTCCCGGTGCAGTTCCGCGATCACCTCGGCGAAGTCCGGCTGCACGGCGGCCTTGGCGTAGAAGGCGGCCCAGACGCGGGCCTCACCCAGCCTGGTCGTGTCCAGGGGCAGCGACTGCAGGATCGCGGCGCGCAGCGCGCCGGCGAACGTCATCCCGTCCGGGCCGCCCAGTCGGATCCCGTCCATGCGCCGCCTGGCCGACTCGACGACGCTGCGCAGGGCGAAGTGCAGCATCTCGTCCTTGGAGCGGAAGTAACGCTGCACCGCGCCCACCGAACAGCCCGCCTCGGCCGCGACCGTACGGACGCTCACCGCCTCCATCCCCTCCCGCTCGGTGACGCGCAGCAGCGCGGCAGCGATGTGGCAGCGCCGTGCCTGGTGATCGACCAACTTCGGCATTCCTCCAGTCTCCCGCATACGGAGGTATGCAGGTACAGTCGTATTAAATACGACCGTATTCGGAAAGGGAGGGTCATGGCAGCGCACCGGCACACAGGACGCCGCAGGATCGCGCTGACCGGGGCCTGGCTCTTCGCCGTGATCGCACTCGTCCTCGCGGCGCCCGCGCTGCTGCCGATGCCGAACCTGGAGCTGTGGGCGCTCGGCCTGCTGGTCACGGAGTTCAGCCTGGTCCTGGCGGCCCTCGCGGTGCTGGGAGCGGGGGCGGCCGTCCTGGCGAGGAAGTGGGGCGCGGCGTGGAGCGCGGGGGTGGTGGCGCTCGTCAACGCGGTGCTGCTCGTCGCGGGCCTGCTGCCGCCGGTGTCAGCCTGGGCGACCGCGCGAGAACTGGACGTCCCGCTGAGCCTGTCGCCGTACTTCGACGGGCTGTCCAGCACCGCCGCACGCGGACCCGACGCCACCGTCCGGTACGCCCGGATCGGCGGCACTGACCTCATGCTCGACGTCTGGCGGCCCCCGCGACCGGCCGGCGCTCCCGCACCCGCGGTGATCAACATCCACGGCGGCACGCAGCAGGCCGGGCAGAGCCTCTTCCCGCGCTGGGACGCCTGGCTGGCCGACTCCGGCTACGTCGTGTTCGACATCTCCTACCGCTTCTTCCGCTCCCACGACTGGCGCACGACGCCGGGGGACGTGAAGTGCGCGCTGGGCTGGGTCGCCCGCAACGCCGGACGCTACGGCGCCGACCCGGACCGGATCGTCATGATGGGCCAGTCGGCGGGCGGTTACCTGGCTCTGCTGGCCGCCTACACCACCGCCGCCGAACTGCCCCCCTCCTGCCCCGCCCCGGAGCCGGACATCGCCGCCGTCGTCGCCTGGTACCCCCCGGCTGACATGACCAAGCCCATCACGCCCTCGTTCCGGCTGGCCGAACCGTTGCGGCGGCAGCTCACCGAGGAGGGCCCGCTGCCGTCGCCAGAGGAGGCCGAGCGCGTCTCCCCGCTCACCCACCTCCGCCGGGGGCTGCCGCCGACCCTGCTCGTCCAGGGCGGGCGCGACTTCCTGCAGCCCGCCGCCGACACCCGCGCCTTCGCCGGCCGCCTGGCCGCCGCCGGGGTCGAGCACAGGTTGGTGGAGATCCCGTACGCCGATCACCAGTTCGACCTGAGCTGGGGCGGCTTCGGCAGCCAGATCACCCGGCACGTGACCGAGCGGTTCCTGCGCGAAGTCCGCTGACAAATACCGATCCAAGAATCACGACCGCGTGCGAGCCTTCGGCACGGCTACGGGCCTGACCGACGAGCGGCCGGCCGATCTGGTGGTCGCCGCCAGCGAGGCCGCCACCCATGTGCTGCAGCACGGCGGCGCGCACGGCGCAGGCGGTGGCAGCACGCTGATCGCGTGGTGCGACGCCGAGGGGTGAGCCTGGAGGTGGTGGATGCCGCCGGCGTGTTGACCATGCTTCACCTCAACGCGGCGCCGGACCCGATCACCTGGTGCGGTGTCGGGCTCTGGCTGATGCGCCGGCTGTGCGACCAGGTCAGTCTCGACGACGGTGACGGCACGACCCGGTTGCACCTGCGCATGCAGTACCGGGGGCGGCGCGACGACCGTGGCCTTGCCGGCGCGACGGGAACAGGAAACCGGTCTTTCCCCTTTGATGGCGCCGCCTGACCCGCCGCTCCGGGTGGATCGCGCCAGTGGTCACGGAGGCGACGGCCCGCTGCGCCACCCGGGTAGCGAGCAATACCCGGTGAGCGATATCCGAGGAGCAATGTCTGGCGAGGGGGGCATCGGCTGTCGGCGGGCCGCTGGGCCAGGGGAGGGCCCGGCCCAGCGGCGTGAGCTACACCGTTGCATGCCTTTGTCGCTGATCACCAGTTGTCGTGAGTTGTCGTCGCCCGTGCGGGGTCGGAACGGGTTACGGCGTTGAGGTGGTGGTGCCGGAGGGGGGTGGTGTGGCGGCGTCGAGGGCGTCGGTGAGGCTGTCGTGGATGGGCAGGCCGAGGCTGACGCCGGTGACGTCGAGGAGCCGGGCGGGCATGTCGTGCGGGGCGGCCAGGTGCACCTGCCCGCCGTGGCCGAGCGCCTCGGTGGAGGCGTCGAGCAGGACGCGCAGCCCGGTGCTGTCGATGAAATGCAGTCCGGCCAGGTCGAAGATGAGCTCGTCGGCGGGGGTTTGCCGGCACTGCCGGATGAACGTCTGCAGTTGTTCGGCGTTGGTGGCGTCGAGTTCTCCGGTCAGGGTGATGATGGTGATGCCGGGCAGGTGGCGGTGGCCGAGCGTCAAGGGGGGCATGCGTTCGTCGTCCTTTCGCGCGGCGGCATCCGGGCGCGGGGACGCGAGTGCGGCCTGGCGCAGGGCCTTCGGTCCGGCGGGCGCGGAGCGGGGGCCGGACTCTTCCGGGGATGTGGCGGGGGCGTAACGCATGGACAGGCGCAGCCGGGAGCGGCCGGCGGGGTGGTCGAGCTGGACCTCGTCGCACAGCTTGCGGATCACATACAGGCCGAACCCGTGGTGGGTGGCGGGGTCGGGCATGCGGTCGAGGTGTCCGGCGGTCAGGGTGCCGGCGTCGTCGATGACGTCGACCTGTACGCCGACCGCGTCGGCGCGGGCGGTGAGCGTGCCGGCGCCGCCGTGGACCAGGACGTTGCCGGTGGCCTCGTTGACGGCGATGATCAGGTCGTCCAGCCGGGGGCCGGACAGCCCGGCGATGGTGGCGAAGTCGCGCAGCCGGGCGCGCAGCAGGGCCAGGTCTGCGGTGATGGGGCAGTGCAGCGTTAACGAATCCCGTTCCTCGCGCAGGTCGTCGGTCATGGCTCTACAGGTCCTCGATGTAGCCGGCGGCGATGTCGTCGGGCGGGTTGGTGTACAGGCGCAGGTAGCGGTCGTTGGCGTGGCCCAGGCGGCGCTCGAGCTCGGCGCGGTTGTGGCCGGAGCGCTGCGACAGCTCGAAAGCGAAAGTATGGCGGGCGTCGTGCGGGCGCAGCACGCCGAGCTTGCGGGCGGCCTCGGGAGTCTGGGCGTCGTGCAGCCGGCCGACCTCGCCGACGATCGTGTTGATCGAGCGGGCGGACAGGCGGCCGTCGGGGCGGCGGGCGGCGATGGAGGCGGCCAACAGGAACAGCGCGGCCGGCTCAGTGCTGGCGGCGGCGTCGCCGGGACGTTCGAGTTCCAGATAGTCGGCCAGCGCCTGGCGGACATCACGGCCGAGAAAGACGGTACGGCCCTTGCCGCGCACCTCGCGCAACCGTACGGCCTTGGCCGCGCGCATCGCGGCCGGGTCGGCCGCCTCCAGCTGGCCCAGATCCAGGCCGACCACCTCCGCGCGGCGCAGCCCGGTGCCGAACAGCAGGTAGACGATGGCGCGATCACGCGCTCATGCTGCTCGTGGTCGGCGCCATCGGCGCGACGCTGCCGGCGGACCGGGGGACGGACTCCCCGAACTATATAGCCTTCATGGTGGGCGTGGTGCTGATCGTGCTCGCCGGCGTCGCCGGATACGTCTGGATCGACGTCCGGGCCGGGGCCATGGGCGTGCTGACCGTCACCGGTCGGCACCTCAACGAGCATCCGTGGTCCAGGGTCCGTTCGGTCGCGCTGTCGTAGAAGGGTGAAGCTGCGGTCGTGAACGGGGTCCGCCGGCACCGGTCGGCCCGGCTCGATCTGTCCTTCTACGACGAGCCGGACGAGCGTCACCTCCGGCTGCCCGACGACGCCACTCTGCACGGCGCGATCGCGGCGGCGCTGGCGGCGCACAGCCCCGAGGGCGTCTTCCGCGGCGGGGTTTCGCGAACTGGTGCCACAACATCCGGTCAGGTTGGCAGTTGACGTCCGGTCGTGCCCGCCTGGCGAGGAGGCGCAGGTCGTGAGCGGGCGGCGCATGCGGGGCGGAGCGCCGCACCCGTCCGCTGAGGTGCTGTGAGCGGAGTGACGGAACTACACACAGTTGACTAACGCGACTTAAGCGGAATACTGGTCACCCGATTGGGCCGTCGTTCTAGTGAGACGAGGATTCCCATGTCGTCGTTCGGCCTCGCGATGCCTCAGGCAGAGCCGTATCAGGCACAGCCGTATCAGGCAGAGCCACGCCAGGCGGAGCCGTACCAGGCGAAGCCGCACCGGGCAGAGCCGCACCAGGCTTCCGGCGACGCCGACGACGCGGAAAGGCACGCGCCAGATCGGCGCGGCCCCGACCGGCCACCGAACGGGACCGGCACTCACCGCTAGCGCGCGCCTTTCGCGGCGGTCGACAGATCCCGACGACTCCCCCCGACCCCAGGACTTTCATGCCGCCTGACTCCTTCAGCGTCCCGACGGTGATCGGCATCGCCGTCCTCGTGCTCGCCCTCGCGGGCGTCCTGATCCTCTACCTGCGCGTACGCGGCCAGCTCGCCCAGGCCCGCGGGCAACTCGCGCAGAACCGTCAGGTACAGGACCACCTGACCCGAGAGTCCAGTGCCTGGAGCCAGCGCCTGCTTCAGGCGGAGCGCAAGGTCCAGGAGAACGCGGACCAGGTGCGCGACGCCCGCGCCCAGCACGACCTCGTACGCGCCGAGACCGACCATCTGATCAACAAGCGGATCCCCGCTCTGCTGTCCCACCTGCGCGCCCCGCACGTGATCGTGCCCGGCATGCAGAACCAGGCGCTCGCCGGCACGGACATCGACCGGCAGCACCGCGCCGTCCTCGACGCCCTCACCCGCGGCATCCGCGAGGAGGCCGAACGCATCGACGAGAGCGCCCAGGCCGTCATCAGAGGCGCCGTGTCCCGCGTGCAGAGCCAGGCCCTGCGCGCCCAGGACCTGCTCGCCGGCGTGCAGCAGCGTTACAGCGGCGACGAGCACACGGCGCTGCTGCGCGAGGTGCTGGGACTCGACATGTTCAACGAGCTGATCATCCGCCGGATGCAGGTCACCGGCATCGCCTGCGGCGCCACCCCCGGCCTGTCACGTGACGACACCTACCTGGTGGACCTGGTGGTGGGCGCCGTCTCGCGGGTGGAGAACTTCGAGCTGCGCATCGAGGGCCCGGCCAACCACCTGCGCCGCCGGATCGGGGTCGCCGCCCGCGCCGCGGAGTCGATCCTGTTCATCACCGCCGAGCTGCTGGCCAACGCGGTGCACCACTCCCACGGCACGCTCAAGGTGACCATCGCCGTGCACGAGACCAACAACGGCGCCGCCATCGTCATCGACGACGCCGGCGTCGGCCTCAACGAGGACCAGTACGCCCGCGCGAGCCGCCTGCTCAGCGGCAACCATCCGGTCCGCCTGGTCGACCTGGGCAACCCGCCCCGCACCGGCTGGGCGGCGATCGGCCGCCAGGTCGCGCACTACGGCATGCAGGTCACGGTCAAGAAGAGCGCCTTCGGCGGGGTGCAGGCCGTGCTGAACATTCCCACCGCGCTGCTGGTGGAGATGCCGGAGGACAGCCGGCCGTCGGTGCTCGCGCCCGAGCCGGTGCGCGCGGCCGCCCCGACCGCCGCCACGGCCATCCGCCGGGATCCCATTCCCGCCGCCATGGCCGCCCGGCCGGAGCCCGTGTCCGTTCCCACCGCCCGTCGGGAGCCGACGGCGGCCCCCCGGCCCGAGCCGGTCGCCCCTGCCCCCCGGCCCGAGCCGGTCGGCTCAGCCGCACGGCCCGAGCCGGCCACCTCTTCGGCACGGCCTCAGCCCGTCACGGCGCCCCTGCAGCGGCCGGCGGAGGAACTGGCGCCGCTGCCACAGCGCCGCCGCCAGCAGCCGCGTGACACCAGCCCTCCGCCGGCCTCCACGGGCAGCGGTTCCGGCGGTACGGGCGGCAGGTTGCTCACCACCCCGGAAGAGGCCCAGAAACGATGGGGCGACTTCCAGGTCGGAGCCGAAGCGGGCCGCCGCGAAGCGCTCCCCACCGAGCAGCACGACGCAACCGAAGGGAAATGACCGTTCCATGGACGCTCACAGCGCTTCCGGCCGGGTCCAGGCCAAGGGTCGCCCGTTGCCCCTCGACGTGTCCTGGGTCCTTTCACCCCTGCTCGCGCTGCCCGGTGTCGCCAGCGGCGTGGTGCTGAGCCGTGACGGGCTGATCCTCGGCGGCTCGGCCAACGTGACCACCGAGAGCGGCGAGCGGGCCGCCGCCATGACCAGCTCCGTGCTCGGGGCCGCGCGAGCCCTGTCCGCGGGCCTCAGCAACGGCGCCGACGACGAGGTGGTGGACATCGTCATCTCCGCCGGCAACGGCTACTACTACGTCGCCCCGGCCGGCGACCGCGCCGCCATCGTGGTCGCCGCCACCGGCGGCGTCAACATCGGCACGCTGGCCTACGAGGTGCAGCTCCAGGTGCAGAAACTGATCAAGGCTCTCGACGAGGCCAGCGCGGCCAGGGCGCCAGGCGTCCGGGCATGACCTCCGGACGACAACGGCGGCGGGTCGTCCCTGACTACATGGCCGCCGCGCGACTGACCGTACCCGAGCACATCCACGTCGAGCGCACGACCCTGGTCTACATCGCGCCCGACGCCGCCACCCACGGGCTCGACCCCCCGGGGTCTCATCTGCTGACTCTGCTGCGGGACGGGCCGCTGTCGGTGTACGAGTGCGCCGCGCACCTGGGCCTGCCGTACTGCGTGGTGCGGTTGCTGGTCGCCGGGCTGGTCGGAAGCGGAACGCTGCTGACCCGCGATCCGCCAGCCACCGACCTGCCCGACATTGAGATCTTGGAGTTGGTGCTCAGTGGCCTCCGCGCTCTCTGAAAGCCGTATCAGTACCGAACACATACCGGTCAAGCTGGTCATCGCCGGGCCGTTCGGCGTGGGCAAGACGACCCTGGTGGATGCTCTCTCGGAGATCAAGCCCCTCAACACCGAGGAGGTGCTCACCCAGGCGGGCACGCTGGTGGACGACCTCACCGGGGTGAACGAGAAGACGACCACGACCACCGCGATCGACTTCGGCCGCCTCACCATGCCCGGGGTGGTGCTGTACCTGTTCGGCGCGCCGGGGCAGACCCGGTTCCAGGTCTTGTGGAACGAGCTGGTCCGTGGCGCGCTGGGGGTCCTGGTGCTGGCCGACACCCGCAGGATCGACGACAGCTTCGCCGTCCTCGACCTGGTGGAGAGTGCCGGCCTGCGTTACGCGGTGGCCGTCAACCACTTCCCCGACTCGCCGGACTACCCGCCGGACGCCCTGCGCCAGGCGCTGGACCTCCAGCCGAGCACGCCGCTGGTGGTGTGCGACGCACGTGACCCCGTCTCCGCCCGTGCCTCGCTGATCGCGCTGGTGGAGCACATCAGAGAGCTGGTGCTGTCATGACTCTGCGCTACATGCCCGACGCGGGCCGCCTCTACGGGCCGGAGTACGCCAGGGACCCGCAGGCCGTCTACGCGGAGCTGCGCCGGCGGCACGGCGCGGTCGCGCCCGTGGAGATCGCCCCCGGCATCGAGGCCCACCTGGTGATCGGCTACCAGGCCGCGCTCGACGTGCTCACCAACGTCGGCGGCGTCTGGATCAAGAACGGCAGTGCCTGGCAGGCGCGGGTCCCCGACACCCCCGAGGCCGCGGGACCCCTCGCCATGCTCGGCTACCGGCCGAACGCGCTGATGTCGGACGGGGCCGAGCACGCCCGGTTCCGTAAGGTGATCTCCGACTGCTTCGACCTGGTCCAGCCGCACAAGCTGCGCCAGATGGTGATCGAGGCGTCGGACTCGTTGATCAGCCAGTTCGCCGCGAAGGGCGAGGCGGACCTGGTCTCCGAGTTCGCCCAGCCCATCCCGGCCCGCATCTTCAACTCGCTCTTCGGCCGGCCCGACTCCGACAGCGCCGGCCTGATCAAGGCCATGGCGGACCTGATGGAGGCCGACGGCGAGAGGGGCAAGCAGGGCAGCGACGCGTTCAGCCGCTACATCGGCGAGCTGGTCCAGTCCAAGCACGCCCAGCGGGGCGACGACCTGACGTCCTGGTTCATCGACCATCCGGCCGCGCTCCAGCCCAACGAGCTGGCCGAGACCCTCGTGCTCGTGATGGCCGCCGCGTACGAGCCCACGGCCAACCTGATCTCCAACACGATCTCCCGGATGGTCAGCGACGACCGCTACTACAGCTCGCTGACCAACGGCGCGCTCGGCACGTACGACGCCCTGATGGAAGCCCTGCGCGCCGAGCCCGCCATGTCGAACTACGGGCCCTATTTCGTCCGTCAGCCCGTGCACTTCCACGGCACCTGGATCCAGCCGGCCGAACTGGTCCTCGTCTCCTACGCCGCGGCCAACACCGAGCCCACCAACGTGCCCGAGGAGCTGCGTTCCGACGGCGGCGCGTACCTGGGCTTCGGCGCCGGGTCGCACCGCTGCCCGGCCAGCGACCCGGCCATGATCATCGCGATGACCGCGATCGAGCGCCTGACCTCTCACCTGTGTGACCTGGAACTGACCGTGCCGCGCGAGGAGCTTTCGTGGCGGCCGGGCCCGTTCCACCGCGCGCTGGCACATCTGCCGGTGCGTTTCACTCCCATTCGACCTGATCAGCCAGGAGAATCCCCTTGGGCAGTTCAGCCCCCGTCGTCCTCGACCCCTTCGGCACCGACCTCCCAGGGGAGGTCCGGCGACTACGTGACCTCGGCCCCCTGGTCCTCGTAGAGCTCGCCGGAGGCATCCCGGCCTGGGCGGTCACCCGGCACGACCTGCTCAAGCAGCTCATCCTCGATCCACGGGTGAGCAAGGACAAGCGGCACTGGGGGCAGCTGGAGCGGGCGTTCGCCACGCCGGGCTGGTCCTGGATCATCACCTGGATCGGCGTGTCCAACATGCTGAGCGCGTACGGCGACGAACACCGCCGGCTGCGCAAGCTGATCGCCCCCAGCTTCACCGCGCGCCGCAGCAAGGCCATGCAGCCGATCGTCGAGCAGATCGTCGCGGAGCTGCTGGACGCGATGGCCGCGCAGCCGCCCGGTCAGCCCGTCGACCTGCGCGCCACCTACGCCCACCCGCTGCCGATGCGGGTGATCTGCGAGCTGTTCGGCGTTCCCGTGCACATGCGGGAGGAGATGGCCCAGGTCATGGAGGCCATCATGGACACCACCGCCACCCCGGAGCAGGCGGCGGCCACGGCCGCCAAGATCGCCACGGTGCTGCCCGCCCTGGTCGCCTACAAGCGCGAGCACCAGGGTGACGACCTGACCACCGAGCTGATCAACGTCCGTGACAGCGGTGACTCGCTCAGCGAGACCGAGCTGTGCGACACCCTGCTGCTGCTGATCGCGGCCGGGCACGAGACCACGGTCAACCTGATCGGCAATGCCGTGCACGCCCTGCTCACCCATCCGGACCACCTCCGCCGGGTGCTGGCCGGGGAGATCTCCTGGGACGCGGTGATCGAGGAGACGCTGCGCTGGGCGCCGTCGATCGCCAACCTGCCGCTGCGCTTCGCCATCGAGCCGATCGAGATCGGCGGCGTCCGGATCGAGGCGGGCGACGCGATCATCACCAGCTACCTGGCGGCCGGGCACGACCCCGACCAGCACGGTGAGGACGCCGACCGGTTCGACCCGACCAGGCAGAGCGCCGAGCACCTGGCCTTCGGCATCGGCGTGCACCGCTGCATCGGGGCTCCGCTCGCCCGCCAGGAGGCGCTGGCCGCCCTGCCCGCCCTGTTCGCCCGGTTCCCTGACCTTCAGCTGGCCGTGGACGCGGGTGAGGTGGGACACGTGCCGTCGTTCATCGCCCACGGGTGGAGCAGCCTGCCGCTCACGCTGCACCGCTGACCTTCACCCGCGACGCGCGTCTCCTCCGCGTGACTTCGGGGCGGAGGAGATGGCGCGAACGGGGTCCACGGCGGGCAGCTACAGTGCAGCCTTCTCGAGGGCGGCCTAATCGTGAGGCCGGCAAAACGGACGCCGTTTCTCTCATTCGTCATCGATCATCCCCAGCCGGCCGGATCGCCACATTGATGATCCACTATATAGATCGCCCTGAAGAGCCGGCGCAGAGCGCCCCTTTATCGGCGCTCAGAAAGGGCACCCTAATCCACGCCGACATAATTAGCTGCCCGCAGGTCTTACGGGATTGATGCCGAAACTGCGCTGGTCATGATACTGCCGACCGGTTCTTTAACAGTGCCCTGTCGCTTCGGGTGTACCTGCGCTCTTGACCTCGACGGGAATTCCGGTGATTGGATCGTGGATCCACGCCGCCGCGATGTACGTCTTGCTGGGGTCGACATCGGAGCAGGGCTCGGTTGTGGAGATCGAGGCGAAGCCTTGACGCTTGTTGATCTTGACGCTGTTCCTGGCGACCGTTGTTCTCTCGTACCACTCCAGGCGGCGGATTTCGACGCTAACGTGGTATGTCTCTGGTCGAGGGCAGTTCACGTCTGCGCGGGCGTCCGTCGACATGGGCGCCTGGCTGCTGGAGACGCAACTGGTTCGACGTATCCGCTTCAGCGACATGCGTACCGCACCGAGCAGAAGGGACGTCCTGGCCGAGGACGACTTCTTCAACGACAACCTCATCGCGGCGGGAGTTAGGGTGCAAGCCACCGGACGGGCGACGCTGCGTTACTACCTCGGTGGTCACTCGACCGCCCCGGAAGATAACGAGCCTGCCGACTGGTAAAGACCGTATCGACACGCCGGATCCATTTGTCCGCCATGTCGGCCGTCGTGCGAGGTCATCACTGGCACGCCTGATTACGTGGTCAGTTCAGTCGATGAATTCTTGACGGGACCGGAGGTCCGTTCGTAGCGTTTCCCACGGCAGTGCCGCCCAATGTAAGGGAACGCGTTCTCCACGTGACGTGACGACCACGGAGGAGTCTCAGGCATGCCCGAAACAGGCCCGCAGGATACTGATGCGGCAAACTATGCCGATGTCGGAAGTCCACGACGGACGGATGAGCAGCGGGGAAATCGACGAGCACGCCTGGCTGTCGCACTGCTATTCGTGATTATGAGCATGCCCATCGGGGGCTGGGCCGCCCGGGTTCCCGAGGTGCGCCTGCAGGTGGGCGCGGACGATGCCCTGTGGGGGCTGGCAAACACGGTGCCTAGCATCGGCAACATCATCGGGCTCGGCACGATCGTCCTGCTGGCGGGGCGGGTCAGTAATAGGCTGCTCGCCGTCATCGGCTCCTTGCTCGTCCTGCTGACCGTGTCCTTGATGTCGCTGTCGACCAGCTTCGCGGCGGTCGTGCTGGGGCTTACCACGTGGGCCCTGGTCGCGCACATCATGGACATCCCCATGGGTGCGCTGGCGCTGGAAGTGCAACGCCGGTACGGCCGGCCGGTCATGGGCAGTTTTGATGCCTGTTTCGGGGCTGGGACGCTGATCGGCGGCGCTACCGGTACGCTCGCCGCCGCCCTGGGTGTACGGGTGTGGGTGCAGTTCGCCGTAATGAGCGGGCTGCTGGGGCTCTGTATGGCGGCGACGGCCAGTTGGCTGCCCAAAGACGGCGACCGGAGGAGCGGATCGTTGCGGATGTCGTTGCGGAGAAGGTTCACCAGGCGTATGTGGCCGATCACCGCCATGGCCTTTCTATCGGGTTATGTGAGCGAGTCGACGATCCTCTGGAACGCCATCTACGTCTCCGACACCATGGGTGCGGGATCCGTCGCCGGGGGGTTTTCCTACACCATCGCCGCCACTGCCGGGACAGTGACATTGCTGGCCGTGGACCGGGCCACGGCGCGAATCGGCCTGCTCCGCACTGTGCGATTGTCCACGCTGTTCGCGGCGATGGCCTTCGGCGTGTGTCTCTTGATCAGCAGCCCAGTGGCGGCGATTGTCGGCTTCGTCCTACTCGCGATCGGAATGGCCTGCGTGAATCCCAGTGTCTACACCGTCGCGGGCAATCAGCAGGGACTCTCGCCCAGCGAAGGCGTCTCGATGGTCGAGATTGGGCAGATGCCCGGTGCGGCAATCGTTGCACCGGCGTTGATCGGCACCTTGAGCGGCCTCATCGGACTCCGCTTCGCCCTGGCGTCCATCGTCATTGCCGTATTGCTGATCGGTGTACTCTCGAGGCGAGTCCGATATACCGACAGTAAACCGGGAAGCCTCCCATCCGGACGATCTGATTAACACGGCGATTAACGTTGAACCTTGCAGCATCCCAAAGCCCACAGTAAAATATTAATCGCAAACATCGCGGCATCACAGCAACGCCACGCTGCTCACAATCTCAAGAGAATTGCAACGCTCTGTCACCGCAACCCCTTGTGCCGCTACTCTGCACACAGCTGTCCATGGAAGGACTGAAGTGGACCGAGAGATGTCACAGTCGGCGCATGCTGGGTACACGACCCGAAGGCAACCTCGGAACAATTCTTCTCGCTCGCTCGCTCGACCGGCCATCGCCCAACGTTTCCGTGCGAGTCTCGAACGTGCTGCTCCACCAATTCAGATCGGCCCCGCCACCAGTCCATCTGTGCAGCTCTCCCGAGCGTTGCCGAACAACCGGAGACCTCCATTGGGCGATGGCGGTAACCCGGATGCTTGGCGGCACGAACAACCTGCACCACAAAGCCCGAGATCCGTCACCGCCATCGGAGGTCGACGAACCACCGGACAACACACCGGTGAACTTGACGCAGGTGCAGAACACCATTGTCCAAATGCTGGCGAGGGGTTCCAGCGACACCCACATCGCCAGCCGTCTCAACCTCGGGCTGCGGACGGTGCAGCGGCACGTGTCTCGCATCATGCAGGCACTCAATGTCCGAAGTCGTTTTCAGGCGGGCGTGGCGGTCGCCCGCGCCGGCCTGCTCCAGGACGGTGTGGGACGTTCCGACGACGTCGTCGACTAGACCGTGGCCCTTATGGTTGTTGATCGTTAGTTAGTTCGTGGACGTGTTCCTTCGACGGCTTGTGCTTGATAACACGACTGCACCCAACGCTCCATGATCGAGTTCATGCGCGGGATCCGGATACCGGTGAGCACCGTCTTGATGTCGACCTCAGCGAGAATCTCGTCCATGAGCGCCGGGAACTTTCCATCCCGATCGCGGAGCAGAAGGCGCGCCCGACAGCCCGCATCGTCCAGATCCATCACCAGATTCCTGATCGCTTGGATGACCCAGCTCCCGCTCGGATGAGCGGTGGTGCCCAGCACACGGACACGCCTGGTGGCATGCTCAATGACGGCCAAGATGTACTGGCGCTGCCCGTTCAAAGTGATGGTCTCGAAGAAATCGGCGGCCAGCAGGGCGTCGGCTTGCGAGCGCAGGCAGTCGGCCCATGTGATGGATGCCCGATCAGGCGCCGGATCAAGACCTTCCTGCTTGAGGATCTCCCACACCGTGGACGGCGCGACCTTGATGCCGAGTGTGGTGAGCTCACCATG
>NZ_JBFANM010000122.1:0-25993 GCF_040674815.1 Nonomuraea sp. NPDC049709 | reverse complement strand
GCCCCGGTGCATTGCTGCACCGGGGCTACCCGGCGAGGAGGACGCCGACTCTGTTGTGGAGGGGCCCTCGTCGACTGGTCAGCCCACCTCGTGCGACAACGAGGCCGGGTTCAGGCGGATCAGGGTGATGCCGTACGCGACGATCCAGGCGACCCACATCAGCCAGCCGACGAGGCCAAGGAGACCGAGGGGGCCGGCGTGGTCGATGACCAGGGGGGTGAGGGTGGCCGAGCCGAACAGCAGCGCGGCCGATGCCAGCCCCAGGGCGCCGTGCCAGGGCCGGATGAGAGCGGCGCGCAGTCCGGCGACGGACAGGCCGAGGAGGGCCAGTGCCAGGAAGGTGCCGTTGAGGGTGAACAGCGCGTCGTGCAGGACCCACAGCCCTGCGGTCGTGGCGCTGTCGCGCGCGGCCGTCGAGGTGAGCGCGAGGCGGGTCGCGATGACCGCGGCGAAGGTGGCGTTCTGCAGTGCCAGGCCGATGAATCCGAGCAGTGACCACGCTTCGCCCCGGCCGCGTTCGAAGCGCCGCAGCGCGGAGACCGCGCCCGCGCCGAACAAGGTGGCCAGGAGCCAGGCGGCGGGAGTGAGCGCGGACGCGATGGCCACGATATAGCCCTCGGTGCGGAAGAACGCGGTGACCTCGCCGATCTCGGCACCTGTGAGTGGCAGGCCGGCAGGCACCATGATCGCGTTGGCGAGGACGATCGTGATGGCGAAGCCTAGGGCGGCGATGCCGGTGATTCGAGAGAAGCCCATGGTTGCCTCCGTATTCATGTTTGACGTGGTAGGGGCGAGCACCTGCCTTGAATTGGCGCAGGTCGGGACAACGGGCTGTGGTGCTGGCGGGGCCGGTACGGCGCGCTGGAACTTGGTGGGGCGTCTTCAGGCAGACCCGTACGCGCGCTCGTGGCTGCCGCGGCGCGCTGATCAGACGGTTCCTGCCGCGCAGACCAGGACGAAACCGATCAGCAGCAGCCAGGAGCGCACGCCCTGGAAGAACTCCCACCGGCGGCGGGTCCGTTCCCATCCGGCGGGCGGGTTCGCCGGGTCCCAGCGTCCGGTGGCGATGTTGATCGGGACGTTGACGGCGACTGTGAACCCCACCGCGACGGCGAACGCGGCCACCGCGGACCAGGCGAGCCACCCGGGCCCGCTGCCCTCGATCGCGACGGCCACCGCGAGCACCACGCACAGCGTCATCCCGACCGGCATGACCCGCCCGAACGTCTTGAGCAGGCCCTTCTCGACGGCGATGCGTTCGGTGCCGGGCAAGTTGCGCAACACCGGATGGACGAAGGCATAGGAGCCGAACTCGGAACAGGCGACGAAACCGGTGACGGCCAGCGTGACGAAGACGAGCAGGTTCACGGCGACTCCGCGGGTAGTGGCCCGGGCGACGACGCGGTCCGCACAGCGGTCAACGCCGTCTCGATCAGCGCATCGGGCTCGGGCCAGGGCATGTCGGGTTTGGTGATGCGCAGGTCGATGGCGCCGTGCAGGGAAGCCCACAGCTCGGTGGCCAGTACGAACGCCGCATCGCGGCGGGCGGGCGACAGGCACGCGCCGACGGCGTCGACCAGTACTTTGTAGGAGGCCGCGCCGGGATGCGCAGCGCCGGGTTCGAGCCCCAGCCCGGCCGGGCCCGCGTTCATGGCGCTGAACAGCACCCGGTAGTGCCCCGGCTGCTCTAGACCGCTCCGGACGTACGCCCTGGCGATCGCCTCGAGCCGCGCGACGGGGTCGCCGGCGGCGGACATGGCGGCGCTTTCGAGCTGTTCGGTGAACTCGGCGAACCGCTCGGCGATGACAACACGCAGCAACGCCTCCTTGTCCGGGAAGTGCCGGTATACCGAGGGTGCGGTGACGCCTGCGGCGGCGGCGACGGCCCGCATGGTGAGCGCGTCGGCGTCGCCGAGTTGCGCTAGCAGGTCGGCGGCCACTCTGATCACCACTTCACGCAGCTCGTGTCCGGTGCCACGGCGCCTGCGGTGCGTTGCGGTCATGGGGTGATGGTCTCGCCGTCTAGCAGCACGCGGACCAGGACCCGGCCGCTTGCGATAGCCGCGTGTACGTCTGCGGTGTCCGGGGTGCCGTCCGCGCCGACCCGGACCCGCGCCCAGCGCCCGTACGCGCGGTGGTCACGCACGAGTGCGGTGAGCGCGTCGGCCACAACGGTGGGCTCCCGCACCGCCTCGGCCACCGCTGCGATCCGGCGGCCCCGCAGCCGCAGCTCCACCGGCGCCCCGCCGTCGAAGTTGCGCCACCACGCCCTCCTGGTGGTGATCAGCAGCTCGCGGTCACGCTGGAGGTAGTTGACGGGGGTGACGTAGCGGACGCCGCTGCGGCGCCCGGTGAAGCTCAGCAGGAGACTCCTCCGGCTCATCACCGGGTGCAGCGGCGAGGACAGGATCGCGGCCGGGATCCAGTTGCGCAGCGATGGGGTGGCCATCAGACGACACCGCCGGGGCGCGGCAGACCCAGCCGCCGTCCCATCTCGTCGGCCAGCGCTTGCAACGCCGCGAGCGGCCGGACGAACACCGTGAGATCCGAGATCCGCTCGTCCCGGTCCTGGCGGGCGACGAGTAGCCCGTCGGCCCGGCCGGGGTGGCCCGCGACCTGGGCGCTGAACATCAGAACCGAGGTGTCGCCGACGCCGCCGATGGTCGCCGACACCTCGATGTCGTGCAGCACCCCGTCGAGTACAGCCCCGATGACGTGAGAGGCGGCACCGGCCCCCTCGATCGGCTCGTCGTGCACCGCGACCCGCAGAGTGACGTCCTCGGCCAGCATCACGGACACGGCAGTGGCGTCCTCCGCGGCGAGCGCCCGTCCCAGTTGATCCAGCACTGCTCCCCTTCCAAGTAAGTTAACGGTCGTTATAGTAACGTACGTTAGCATACTTCTGCAGGTCCCATTGCCGCCCTCGTTCGACCGAATGCACTCCGCCCAACTAGGCCCGGTGCTCGGGTCGCTGCCATGAATGCAAAGTAGCTCTGTGTAATCACTTGTCAGTGTCGGCAGACGAGGGTTTGTCTACACATGCGTAGCCGAACGCGAACCCGCAGGTAGTCACTGTCGAGAACTTGTGTCGAAAATCAACGTCGGTGAACGATCGTCAACTACATTCCGACACATGCTCTTCGGCTACGCGCGGGTCTCGACCGCCAGCCAGAACCCCGACCACCAGATCGACGCCCTGCTGCGGGCTGGGGTCGAGCGGGACAACGTCTACCTCGATCGCGCCAGTGGCGCGAAGGCCTCCCGTCCGCAATTCGACATCGTGCTGCGGATGCTCCGCTCGGGCGACACGTTGAAGGTCACCCGGTTGGACCGACTGTCGCGCTCGGTGCTGCACCTGGTGACCCTCGGCGCCGAGTTGCGGATGCGCGGGATCGGTCTGCACGTGATCGAGCAGGGCATCGACACCGACACGATGGAGGGCCGGGCGATGTTTGGGATGCTTAGCGTGCTGGCCGAGCTGCAGCGTGAGCTGATCGTGGCTAACACCAACGATGGCCTGGCCGCGGCGCGGACCCGCGGCCGCGTCGGCGGACGCCGGCCCCGCCTTACCGCCGATCAGGCCGCGCTCGCTCAGCAGCTGTATGACGCCCGGGAGAAGACCGTCCAGCAGATCGCTGACCTGTTCGGGGTTCCGCGCAGCACGGTGTACGGGCACCTCGACCGGGATAAGACCGTGCCCCGCCAGCCGAGGAAACTCGTTGTCTTGAAGCCCTGAAAGCTGTCCTTCGATTCATGGTGGGACAGCGGTATGAGTGCTGGCTAAACAACGCGGCAGTCACGCTGTCGATGTCACCATCGGTGTGCCTGAGCAGGGGCGGAAACACTTTTGGAGGTGCCGGACACCTTATGAGGTGTTCCAGCACCTTTTCGGCTAGGAGACACCTGTGCAGGATCCACGTGTGCCCCCCGGCGCGCGAGATCGTTTCGAGGCGCTCTACCTCGCCGGCTATCCAGCGGTCCATCGCTATGCGCTGCGCCGTCCCGACTCGGCCGACGACATCGCCGATGTGATCGCGGAAACCTTCCTCACCGTGTGGCGGCGGCTGGATGACGTTCCCGGGGGGACGCCACCGTGCTGTGGCTGTACGGCGCGGCACGGCGCGTCCTGGCCAATCACCGGCGCGGGCAGTCGCGCCGCACCGCGCTGGCCTCACTGCTCCGCGACGAACTGGCCGCCGGTTGGGAGACGGCGCCCGCCGATCCGCGGGCCGACGTCGTCCGCGCCGCCTTCGCCACGCTGGCACCGGCGGATCGAGAAGTGCTCGCGCTGGCCTGCTGGGAGGAACTGACCGGCCTGCAGATCGCCATGGTGCTGGGCTGTAGCAGCACCGCCGCCCGGCTACGCCTGCATCGGGCCCGCAAGCGACTGGCCCGGTTGCTCGACACAACAGACGAGGTCCCCATGATGGCCGCGCTGAGGGGAGAGAACCGATGAACAAGATCGACCGTATGGTGTCCGCCATCGATCCGGCCGCAGGATCCACCGAGCCCGCCGTGAACCAGGGGGTCTATGACCTGCTTGAGGAGATCGTGGCGACCCCGCCTCCGCGCCGTCGGCTGTCCTGGCCCCCGAGGGGGAACCCTTACACGTTGGGGCGTACCCGCTGACCCGTCCTGATCTCGGCGGTCACCGCCCTGGCCGTGGCCGTCGCGATCGGCGTCGGCCTGCCGTCAGGTGATCCGGCTACCGATTACGCCAACGCGGCCGTGTCCATCAAGAAGGCCAATGACTATTTCAGCGTCACCATCACCAATCCCGCGGCCGACTACCGGCGCTTCGAGGAAGCCTTCGACGCGGTGGGCTGAACGTCACGGTGAAAGTCGTCCCGGTGGCGCCGTCCGACGTGGGCAAGCTGATCGGCCCGATCATCCCCGCGGGCTTCCAGGGGCCCGGAACCATCGGGGTGCAGCCCATGGAGCCCTGCGCGTCGGCGTTCTGTGGCAAGGCCTGGATGCCCGCGAACCTCTCGCAGCGGGTCGTCTTCGGGGTGGGTCGCCCCGCCGAGCCGGGCGAGCCCTACGTCGAAGGTGTCGACGACGCCCGCGACGAGGAGCTCCTGAACGGCTACGCGGTTCGCGGTAAGACGGTCGCGGCCGTGCGCGCCGAGTTGCACCGGCGCGGGTTGAAGATTGGCTACCGCCTGCTGTGGATCACTGCGAGGAACTCCGACCAGACCACTTGGTTCGACCAGACCGTTTCCGCGGACCGGATCGAGGGCGACTGGATCGTCGAGCGCTTCCGCGACCACAGCTCCGACACCGTCGACCTCTTCGTCATCCCTGGCCCCGGCCCCGGCCCCGACCCGCGGAAGGCCGCCACTCCCCAGTGGTACGACGACCTCTACCGACTGAACGTGGACCGGTAGACAGCGACCCTGAGGATCGTCGCTCCCTGCCGGACCGAACCCCACGTCGATGCCCCGCAGGATTGATCCCTCGGGGCATCGACGTCGATAAATCAGTAGCCCTCAGCGTTGGCAGCCTGTTCGTGGAAGGGACGCAGTCCTGTGGTCAGGTCGGCGCGGGTGAAGGCGTAGCGGCCCAGGAAGTTGATGTGGTCGTACCGGATGGGTGACAGCCGGGCGCACATGTCCTCGGTGGCGGGAAAGCCCTGCCCGCGCAACTGCTTGACGGCGGCGTCCAGATACAGGGTGTTCCACCACACCACGGCGTTGAGCGCCAGGCCCAGGGTGCCGAGCTGGTTTTCCATGCCCCTCGCGGTAGCGCTGGCGCAGCTGGCCGCGGTTGCCGAAGCAGATTTTTCGGGCCAGGCGGTGGCGGCCTTCCTGGACGTTGAGCTGAGTGCCGATCATGCGGCGGTAGCCGGAGTCGGAGATGAACTGCAGCAGGTGCAACGTCTTGAAGATGCGGCCGTAGTGGGCGAAGGCATCCCCCAGACCGGTGGTGCGGCCGTCGGCCGACAGCATCCGGATCAGGTCGTAGGCGCGGACGGTGCCCATGGTGAGCGAGCCGGCCACGCGCAGCATGTCACCCCAGTGGGCGCGGATGCGGTCCAGGCGGATGGTGTGGCGTGACATGGCATCCAGCGGGCCGTAGACGGCGCGGGTGTTGGTGCGCCACAGTCGGGTGTCGCCGAGGTCGGCAATGCGCGGGGAGAACTGGTAGCCGCAGATCGCGAACAGGCCGAACATGATGTCGCTGTTTATATGGACACTGTCAAGCAGCTGTCCGCTCCGCGTGGCTCGAGCAGGTCTGGGATGGCCTCTGTGCTGATGAGGGCTTGATCGATAAGGTGATCGGCCATGGGTGTTTTGGTCGACTACTTCACCGCGGACTCCGAGCAGTTGGCCCGGCAGGCTTTGCTCGGCGGGCCAGAAGCCATGAACCTGCCGCATGTCGACTGCAAGGGCTGGATTGACGAGCTCGACACGCTGGTCGCTGAGATTAGCGGGCATGACCTCAGCGAGTTCGGCGACAGCGAGGTGGTCGTGGACGACGGCGAGGCGGCGGGCGTGGAGCGGCTAGCACCGGAAACCGTCGCCGCGCTCGCCGATGTGGACGATGCGCGGTTGCGCGAATATGCCGATGACGAACTGCTCGAGGAGTACGAGGTCGAACGTATTGCCGCCCTGCGGGACCTGGCCCGCGAAGCGAGGCGGCTCAATCAGGGGATGTATCGCTGGTCGTGCGTCTGAACGCGGCGAACAGCTCTTCCCGCAGAGCAGGCGGCAGCTTGCGGCCCATCCGCGCCGGGCTCACCAGGGCCTGGTCGTCGTTCCATTCGCGCGCCGTGTCGGCGAGGAACTCCAGCGCGGAGCGGGCCTCCTTGCGGTGCCGCTCATCCGGCCAGCTGTCGACCAGCGGCAGCACCGCCCTTGCCCGTTCGATGATCCGGTCGACAAGCGCATAACCGGGCAGGCCGGGGAAGCGCTGGGCTCGCAGGTCGATGTGGCGGAGGGAGACATCATCGAGCTCGGCGGCAGTGAAGTCGTTGCCGGTGAAGTCATTGTGATCTCTGCCGAGTACGGCCTGGTCGCGGTCGGCTGGGCGGCCCCAGAAGTTCATGCTCCGTACGTGGCCGAGGAAGACGCAGTCGACGAACTCGGCCTCGAAGGTGGCCGTCTGCTCCCGCAGCCGGGATCGGTCGAACACGCACCGCTCAAACCGCACGTTGCCGAAGAAGGTTCGCTCCGCGAAGCGGGTGCGGCGGAAGGTGCAGTTGCGGAAGACGGTCTGCGGCCACGTGACGCCGTCCCATTCCTGTCCGCCGATGCCCGTGCTGGTGCTGCCCATCAACGGCTGCTCGAAGGCGGCGCCGGAGAAGTCGCACCCGTCAAAATCGCTGCCGTAGGCGATGAAGGAGGGGAAGCGCGTCTCGGTGAAGTCCACGTTCACCAGTCGTGCGCGGTCGAAGATCACATCGGTCACACCGGTGGGCAACTGGAACCGCTGGTCACGGAGCTCTCCGCGAGCGATCCTTGCGCTTCGCCACCCTTCATTGGTCGACTCGAGGGTGAACCGCTCAGAGGTGTTCACGTTGGCCGCCTGAAAGTAGGAGATTCATGTGCGGAGTCTCGCATTCGACGCCGACAAACACCCTCTGCTGCGCTCATCGTTGCCGGCAGGCGGCGGAGGCATCCTCAGGATGAGGGCCTTGTTTGAGATCAGCAAGGAGCGCTTCAAGCCGCCGAGCCACGGCTGTGTGTCGTTCGACCTCGCGAGCCCAGCCCCGCTCGTCGGCGTCTTGGATCAGTTGCTGTTCCACCTCCAACCGGGCCCGCAAGCGTGGGGCGTAGTCGGGTGTGGTGACGAACTTGGCGCAGGTCAGGTAGAGCAGCAGGAGGCCGTCGCCGGGGTGGCGGGCGGCAGCGTAGACGCGCGCGGCAGCGAGCAGGTCCCGGCCCCACTCCGGAACGGGATAATCGATCCGGAACGGTAGCTGGCTGCTCAGCGTGGCGGCATCCGGCGCCAGGTCGGACAGCCGCGTCCAGCCCAGCAGGGCAGGCGGCATGCCGGTCGCCAACAGCGCCGCCACAGCACCGGCGCGCACCGGGTCGACGATCCTGCTACGAATCTGCTCGGCCACTGCGGACGTGAACGGCGGGTCCGTGAAACCGGGGCCGCTCCACCGCTCAGGTCCCGCAGGTAGCAGCAGGTGAAGGCCATGTCGCAGGAAGCCTGCCTGCGCGCCGCGCAGCACCGCCAGGCTGTGCGCCCGCGACGGCATGCCGACCACCAGCCCGACCAGGAACCGCACCAGCGATCTCCGGTCGCACTCCTGAACCTGCGGCAACGCTGCCGATCCCGGCGGGCTCCGCAGCGCGGCCCAGCGCGCCCGCAGCAGGTCCCAGCTCGGCGCCATCCCCAGCCCAGGCGCGCGCACCATCGCCCGGCTCGCGGGGTTGGCCTCCGCGAGCCTGTCTTCGTCTCGGGCCCGGAACTGACGGCAGCACGCGGCCAGCGGCCGATCGAACTGCCCGCCGACGGCCGACGCAAAGGCACAGACCGCGTCCCCGCCGTAGCCGTACAGCACGTCCACGCGGCAAAAATCCTCGCGCTCCAGCAGCCGCTGAGCGTCCGCGCGAAACCACGGCGCCTCGCTGCCGGGCAGCGAGGGCAAGGCATGCGTCAGCGCGTGGGCGATCGCTTGGTCCTTCTGCTCACACCGCTCACCGGTCACCGGCGGCGCCGCGCCCGGTCCCTGCCGCCGTGCCACCGCGACCGCCTCCATCACCTGCCGTGACAGGCAGATGGTAGCCGTCGGCAGGACCGTCTCCCACGACGGCGGTGGTGGCGCGTGCCACACCACAGTGAGTGCCACGGGGGCGTCGGCGGCGAGTTGCGCCAGCCGGGCCAGCGCGCGCTGCGGCAGCCGGTGCGCACGCAGCACCACCAGGCGCTTGATGCCCGCCGCGGCGAGCCAGGCGGTGGCCGCCTGCCAAAGCGCCGCGGTGCCGATGCGGCTGATAACCACGGCGGCAGGCTGTTTGCCCAGTGCGACCAGAATGTCCTGGGCCAACGACACCACCGCCGTAGTCCCCACGGTCGGATCGACGACCAGCACCCCACCGGCGCGATCCAGAAGGCCCAGCACGGCTCGAGTCACTCGGTAGTCATCGACCGCATCCAGCAGGATTGTCATCGGCAGCCGCGCACCGGAGGCCGAAGGACCCGTCATGAGCTCATCTTGACCGTTGTGGCCCGTCCGGCGCATCGCTGCCCCCACCGGCGTCCTGACCAACAAACGGATCCCTTCGGGGCGGCAGCGGCTTGCGCGGTTCTCGCCCCTGACTGAGGCCGGTAGGTGGGCTGCGAGCGTGAGCTGCTCTGAGCGGGGGCGGCGGCGTCCGCGTCACAGGCGGCATGCGCCGCCACGAGGAGGCTGGTAGACAGCTCTGCCTGGCGCATTGCGGGCCCGGTGCATGATCGTCGCGGCGATGTGGGTTCCCGCCCTCGGCGGCGACCTGATCGCCTACAGCGCGCTGCCGGACCCGCCGTGGTACGGGAGCGAGGCGCTGCTCGCGCAGCTGGTGGCCGCCTCGGCGATCGTGCTGGTCATCGTGGCCGTGGGAACGTACCAGCTCGTCGGCCGTACCTTGCAGCCGGTGGAGGACATGACCGCCGAGCTCGCCGAGATCACCGCCACCGATCTCGGGCACCGCGTGCCCGTCCCGGCCCACCATGAACTCCGGCGCCGGCTGCCCGGCCGGGTCCCCATCCGCACCGACCTGCAGCCGGGCGTGCTCGTCAGCTGCGACCGGCTGCTGATCGCCAGGCTGCTGGCCAACCTGCTGGACAACGCCCAGCGCCACGCCACCACCACCGTCACCGTCACCGTCCGGGCCGAGGACGACACCGCCATCTTGGCGGTCTTCGACGACGGCGCCGGCATCGCCCCCGAACACCGCGAGATCATCTTCGAACGCTTCGCCCGGCTCCCGGAATCACGCCAGCGCGACCCGAAGGGCACCGGCCTGGGCCTGGCCAACTGCCGCGAGATCGCCCACGCCCACCGAGGCACCCTGACCATCGAAGACCCCGGCCAGGGAGCATGCCTGGTGCTACGTATGCCTCTGGCGGACTGATCGCTGGACTGATCGCCGGACGCCGTCTGGCTCACATCGTTCGGTCGCGAGCGGGGCAGCGGACTCTACGCGTGAGTTCTGGTACCGCAGGCTCGGGGTCGTGAGGAGCCGTCGGAGGGTTCCGGCCGGGCCTGAGGTGAGGATCGTGTCCTCATAGTGATCCCGGCCGTGAGCGTGCAGTTCGAACGGCGCAGGGTCAAGACAAGGTGATGCGGACAGCGCGGCCGGGGCCGGCCAGGACGCCCGAGGTGTTTACGGAGCGCCAGCGAAGGTGAGATCAGCGTTCAAGCGCGGAATCTGCTGGTCGTGAGATGGCATTGCCATCGCAAGCATCTCGCCTCGAACGGGCCCGAAGAGGGCAAATCTGGAGATATGCCGCCGCCTTGGCTGCGTACCGTTGACCTATGTCGCAGCGGCTGTCAGCTCAGGGACCGGCACCAGAGGGGTCTGATCGGCGAGGTGTTCCTTACCCCAGAACCGCCGCCGGGCACGTCGGGGCGGCCGTCGATGAGGCACTGATCGAGGCGGCAGCCGGGACAGGGGCGCACATCGCCGTCTTGTACCTGCTGCACCACAGGCATCAGGTGTTGCTGATGGAGGCGGAGCTCGGATTGCCGGTCTGGGGTGTCAAACCGTGGACACGCGTCAGACTCGAAGCCGACGCCCCGGTGGCCGTCGCGGCCCGCCGCGGTGAACTGATCTGGGTGCCCGGACCGGACGACATGGCCCGCCGGTTCCCGGCTACGGCGGTATCGGTGCCCTACGCCTTCGCTCTGGCCGCCGCTCCTATCTACAGCGGCGCCGATGTGCGAGGTTCGTGGGCGCTGATGTGGCCCGTATCGCACCCGGCAGGCCTTTCCCCGGGCGAGCTCGCCGCGATCAGCCGTGCCAGTGAGCGGCTCGGGCAGGTGCTGGTGATGGCCGAAGAGAGCGGATGTCCGCTGCGCGCCATAGGACAGCCACGCATCGTGGCCACGCCCTTCGCCACCATGGCGGACGGACAGCAGGGACCGGCCGCGGTGGACTGTCTCGACCGATTCGCGGACGGCATCGCCGCCATCGACATCGAGGGCCATATCACCTTCTGCAACCCCGCCGCGGCCGAACTGTTCGGCCTCGACGGCTCACCCGCACGAGGATGCATACTGTGGGATCGAGTGCCGTGGCTGCGAGAGCCCGCCTTCGAAGATCGCTGCCGTGCCGCAGTGATCGGCCAGCAGCCGGCCTCCTGGGTCGCCCATGCTCCCGGCGGCCGCCTGCTGAAGATTCGGCTGCATCCGGCGCCGTCCGGGATCACTCTGCACATCACCCTTGACGAGACGGGTAAGCACGGCGCCGACGAGCACGGACACAACGGGCACGCTCCCGTCGACGTCGACGCGGCCGCTGCGGAGGCGCCGCCGTTGCGCGACTCCCGCAACTTCCTGCACATGGCCTCCACGCTGACCCGGGCGCTGGACGTGCGCGAAGTCGTCGACCTGGTCGCCGACCATGTCGCCCCCGTGTACGGCGTACAGGCCATGGCCCTGCTGGTGGCCGAGGGCGGCAAGATGCACATCGTCGGCTCGCACGGATACCCCCGTGAGACGCTCGACCGGCTCGACGGCCTGCCCGTCACCTCGCCCACCCCTGCCGAACGGGTCATGCAGACGGGCCGGCCCGCGTTCTTCAGCTCCTGGGAAGAACTCCGGCGCGCCTATCCGGACGCCGTGCGCAATCCCCATGCGGTCGCCTGGGCGTTCTTGCCGCTCACCGTCGCCGAACAGCGGATCGGTACCTGCGTGTTCGCCTTCACCGACCCTCACGCATTCACGCCAGAGGAACGTGTCACGCTTAACGCGCTCGCCGGCCTGATCGCCCAGGCGCTGGATCGCGCGCTGCTGTATGAGATCAAGGACCGGCTGTCGCACAGCCTGCAGACCGCCCTGCTGCCGGCCGCGTTGCCGCCGGTCGCCGGTTTGCAGACCGCTGCCCGGTATGTGCCCGCCACCCGCGGGGTCGGCATCGGCGGTGACTTCTACGACCTCATCGCCCTCGATGACGGGGCGGCTGCGGCCGTCATCGGGGACGTGCAAGGCCACAACATGACCGCAGCGGCCCTCATGGGCCAAGTGCGCACCGCCATCCGTGCCTACACCGTCACCGGCGCCAGCCCGGGCGAAGTGCTGCAGCACGCCAATCGCCTGCTGGTCGAGCTGGGCACCGATCTGTTCACCAGCTGCCTGCTCGTGCACGTGGACCTTCGGTTGCGCACCTTCTGCGCGGCCAACGCCGGACACCCGCCGCCCTTGCTCAGCCTGCCTGGGCGGCACACCGACGTGATCGACGTACCCGCGGGCCCGCTGCTGGGCATCGACCCGGACGCGGAATATCCGACCCTGACCGTGCCCTTCCCGCCCGACGCCATCCTCGCCTTGTACACCGACGGCCTGGTGGAAGTGCCCGGCACCGACTTGGACCATCGCATCGACGCTCTTGCCCGTCACCTCGCCCAGGCCTGCGCCGAGCCGCTGTGGCAGCTCACCGACACGCTGCTCGGCCACTGCCCGCTGGGCCGCGGGCACGCCGACGACATCGCCGTGCTGCTGCTGAAACACCATCCGTCATGCGCGGTTCCGCTCCGATGACGCCCCCACGTCATGTGGCCCACCGGCGGTCACACGACCGAGCCAAGCAGCCCACGGCCTCCGAATCCGAGCGCAGAAAGGCCAGTGCGACCATGCCCCTATCGACTCGATCGCCTGCCAGGATCCGCGTCTGGACATCACCGACCTGTACGTCTTGGGGGGTCAAGTTGGGTCGGATGGGCGCCTGTCGTCACGATGGGCCCTCCCCGGCCCGCTACGGCTTCGCGGGCTGGAAGGGTCGTTCACCGACCGACAACGCGCCCGGCGTCATGTTCTCCTTCGATGCCAACCCGCCTGTCACGCTGGGGGCTCACCAAGGCTTCGGTCACCAGCTGGGAAGGCCGAGACCCGACATCCCGGCAGGCCGTGACCCTCGCCCGGTCGGGCAACGGCTCCCCCGGGGAGCTAACGGGGAGGATCGCACACGTCGGGCATGCCGAGCCCGAGCTGGCAGTACAGCTCCAGTTGGTCGAAGTACTCCCGATGCGTGGCGATCTTCCCGTGCGCGACGTGGGCCATGCAGGAACCGCGAATGGCAATGCGGCGGCCGGTCGCCTCCAGCTCGCTCCCGTTCGGCAGGAGGAAGGGTCCCTGATGCGTGCCGGTGAGCGTCCACTCGGTGACGGCAGGATCGTCACAGGGGATCTCCAACCAGGGCGTCTGCTGAAGGTCGGGGAAAGCCTTGAAGAGCTGCTCCCAGAACCAGGCAATCTGGTCATGTCCCTCCAGCACGCCGGAAGGCGCCACGAACACGGCCTCAGGCAGATAATTGTCGAGGACCGCGGACACGTCATGAGCGTTGATCGCCCGATACAACCGGTGCTTGATCTCCCAGCCAGTAACCATCCCCGCCGTCCCCTCCCCCAGGGCGGAGGTACCTTCTACCCGGCCGGGCGCCGATGAGTGCGGGTTGACCTCCTTTTGGCCTGGCGTGCGTCGCGAGCCGGTGAGGCCGCCAAGCCCGAGGTGCAGGTTTGGGTCCGCGTTGGCTGAATACGGCCTGTCGATCTCCGATGACCTTTAACGACGGTATCTAGCCTGGTCACGGAGGTGGAAGGCGATGAGGCCATGGAGCGAGTGGTCGGTGCGGACCCGGCTCACTCTGCTGGCCGTCATCGTGATGACCCTGCTGTGCGCCGGTCTCGGCGCGGTTATCGTGACGAGCATCCACAACGTGCGGACCGTTGAACTCAATCGACGCAACCACGACGCGAACACGCGCGCGGCCGGCCTCGATGGTTATCTTGGGTAGTCAAGCGAAATAGCTGGTCAGCTGCTTGGAGGCCTGTCAGGCAAGTAGACCCCACCGTGCCGAGCATGGTGGGGTCCGGCGCGAAGGTATTCGAGCGTATAAGAGGCGATCAGCGGTGGGCCGTTGCGATGAGGCGTCGCAGTGAGGCGTGGGCGGGTGGGCCCCATGTGGCCTTGCCGCCTGGGCGGCCGCGGACGCCAGCTTCTCCGATGCAGATGCCGCTGAGGGCTTGCAGCACTGCCCATCCGCGGGCGCGGCGCAGGGTTGCGGCGTCCGGGGTCGGCTGGTAGGCGGCGTGGAAGCGGTCGGCGGTGTCGTCCGGCAGCAGAACCCAAGCGGCGGCGAAGTCGCAGGCTGGATCGCCCGCGCAGAGGTCGCCGAAGTCGATGACGCCGCAGATGGTGCCGTCCGCGGTGAGAACGTTGGCCGGATGCAGGTCGCCGTGGAGCCAGAGCGCAGGGCCTGTCCAGTCGGGCGCGGCGGCGGCGTCTTCCCAGACCGCGCGGACGGCGTCAGGGTCGGGGATGTGCCCTAGCTCGGTGGCCGAGGCGAGCAGCTTGGTGAAGTGCTCGGAGCGGTCGGCCAGCGGCCCTCCTCGGCCAAAGCCGCTGGCGGGCGCCTCATCGGGGGCGGGTTGATGAAGTGCCGTCAGGAAGCTGGCCAGGGCGTTGGCCGCCTTCGCGCCGCGGGTGACGGGGGCGCGGTCGGCGGGTTCGCCCGGCACCCAGGTGGTGACGATCCAGGGGCGCGGAAACCGCGGCGAGGGCTCGCCGAGGCGTTGCGGGACGGGAATCGGCAGGGGAAGGCGCGGGGCTAGGGCGGGCAGCCAGGTGTGCTCCTTGTGTAGCAGCGCATCTGCGGACTGCGTCGCCCAGGGCAACCGGACGGCGAGGTCGTCGCCGAGCCGCCAGAGCTGGTTGTCCCAGCCATGCGCGCCGAACCGCAAAGGGTAGTCGGCCAGGTCGGGGTGCTGGTCGAGCAGCAGATCCCGCACCAGCTCCGCCGTGATCTCGATCTCGGTGTGCGTCATGCGGTGCAACGCTAGCCGGATTCAGCCGACCCGTTCCGGCTGCTGTCGGCGTACGGGCTCATGTGCAGAGTCAGGTACAGGTAAACGGGCTCTGTCGCTGATCTTGGGACGGGCTGAGGATCATGTTCGGAGCAGAATCCGCTTCCGCAGGAGATCGAAGTTGGCTCTCCCATAGCCCTGCCGCTTGACCAGCTTCACTCGCGTGTTCTGCCCCTCGGCCTGTCCGGAGTTCCAGGGAAGCGACAGGCCGGCGATGATGGCGTCGAGGTCGTAGCGCAGGCCGTGGGCGAATCGGTGCAGATGGGGCAGGTCCGCTTCGGGAACTGCGTCGATCCAGGCGGGCAGACGGTCGCCGCGCAGATCGCGCATCATGGTGGCGAAGCCGCGGACGTGGCGGAAGGTGGCGTCCAGCTCGGGACAGGCCTCGCGGACCTGCTCGAGGTCGGGCGCGTGGTCGGGACGCAGGTTGTCGGGATGGGTCATGATCCACGCGGTGATCTTGCGGGGTTTGGGCGTGGGCCTGGGTGGTGGCGGTGCGATGCTGCCCTTGCGGAGCAGTCGGACGTAGCGGTCGACCGGGCTCGCGCTGCCCGGGTAACCCTGTGCCCGGACCTCACGAAACAGCAGGCTCGCGTTGTGACAGCCCTGACTGAACCGCTCATACAGATATGGCTTGTAGGCATCCAGCAGCGTGGTGCGGTGCGTGGCAGCCACCAGCAGTTCCTCCAGACCGGCCGCGCGAGCGTAGCGGCGCACGGCGTAGTAGTCGAGATTCAGGTCCCGGCTGATGCCCCTGAGCGAGCGGCCCTGGGCCAGCAACTCCTGAACCTCCCGGCGCGGCGCGCTCCGCATCTGCTGGACGACCACACCGTGGAGCGGATCAAGCAGGTGTTCGGGGAGCAGCGCGATGACATGTGGCTGTGGGCCGGTGAGCGCTGGCAGGCTCAGGACCTGACCGCGGCCGAGGCGGCGAAGGTCGATCAGTACGTGGCGGCGGTGGAGGCGTCCGCGGCGAGCAACACGGTCATCCTGGCGCTGGCCGATGAGTTGGCCGCGGGCACGATCGAGGCGGCGCTGGCCAAGTCGGACCTGGAGCTGGGCGTGGAGGCCTTGGCGGGGGCGCTGGCCCGGCAGGCGAACCCGTTCCCGGACGCGTCGCCGGTGCGGGTCCGCTACCCGTTGACGGCCGAGGACACCGATGAGACGTGGTGGCCGTGGCTGATGGGCCTGGTGGTGGGCAGGGTCGCCCCGGGCGAGTGGGACGTCGTGGTGATCGATGACCGTCTGGTGGAGGGGCTGGACGCCGGCGGGAACCCGGTGTACCCGGTCTGCCGCCGCGCGGCCGAGGCGATCCGCCTGCAATAGCTCTGGTCGGCATCCGTAACGACCGGCTGCTGTATCGTGATCCGCCGCCGCGCGAGCCGGAAACGGCGGCTGCGCCGGACGTCCCCGCCGCCACGGCGGGTCGTTTTCCTGCGCCCGCCCCGACACCTGGGGCGAGCCCGACCAGCAGCTGACCCTCCACGATGGGCACTACGGCCAGGTCAGCGTCACCGCCTGGCACGGCCTGCACCCCAAGCTGGACAAGAAAGACCACTTCGCCCACCGGGCCGAAGCGCCGATCCTGTCCGGCACGGTCATCTGCGTCCAGGTGGAGCGGCTGCCCGGCGGACGACGTGCCGCCCTCAAGCCGGCCTGCCAGTAGGAGTGGAACGGCGAACCGGGCTTGGTGTCAGATTCGTTGACGCTGTAGATCCGACCAGGCCAGTCTTGCCCGCAGCACGATGTGGGCAAGGCCACCAAGGGCGTCGAGACGGTCACCGGACCAGGAAAGGTAAACGTCAAGCTAAGCGGGGAAAGACCCCCGCCAGCCCCTCACGGAACGCGATGGCCGCCGCCTCGGTGCGGGTGGCCGCGCCCAGTTTCGTCAGGATGTGGGAGACATGCACCCCCGCCGTACTCGGTGAGATGTGCAGCCGGGCGGCGATCTGCCGGTTGCTCAGGCCCTCGGCGATCAACCTGAGCACGTCACGCTCGCGCTCCGTGAGCCCACCCTGAGCCGGTCGGGGTCGCCCGAGCAGGGCGATCTCGCGGGTGAGCGGCGCGGCGCCCAGGTCTTCGGCCAGCCACGCGGCTTCCCTGAGGCGGGCCGTTGACCCGGGCCGGTCGCCCGCCGCCAGCGCGGCTCGCGCGCCGTGGAACAGACTCAGCGCCAGCTCGTACGGCTGCCGCAGCTCCCGCCAGGCACCCGCGGCGTGGTCCCAGCCGTCGTCCTTGATAAGCGCGCGCAGCATGATCTGCCAAGCTCGGTCGAGCGGCCCGTCCACGCCGAGCGCCGTATCGGCCGCGGAGAGCTCGGCCTGTCGTTTCGCGACCCGCTGCCGTAGGTCCCTGCCGTCGCCGTGCGCGAGCCGGGCCCGCTGCGCCAATGCGCCGGCGACCAGGACCGGCCGGGCGTCGCTGCTGTAGATCCGGGTGAGCGCCGGGTCGGCCAGCGCCCGGTCCAGGAGCAGGTCTGCCCTCTCGTGGTTGCCCTGGGCGACGGCGAGCAGGCAGAGCAGCTGATAGCGGGGGAACAGACCCCCGTTGCCGGTGTGCTCCACGGCCGCCGCGGCGTCGGCCGCCCTGGCCAAGTCTCCGCGCAGCAGCGACAGGTAGCCGGCGAGCACGCGCAGGGCCTGCCGCGGCAGCGGTGGCGGGTCCTCCTGGAGGCTCTCCTCCAGCACGGCGGCGGCCTCGTCCCACCGCCCGGCCAGGATCAGGCTGTGTCCGGCGAAGCGCGCGAGCTCGGCGCCCCGGCTGCGGCCCAGCCCGTACCGGCGGGCGTGGCGGATGCCGTCGCGGGCCGCCTCGATGCCGCGGTCGTGGTCACCGGCCTTGGTGTGCAGCGTCGCCTCGTACATCGGGACGGTCATGAGCAGGTCGTGGCCGTCGAGCCGATCGGCCAGCGTGCGGGCCTGCGCCAGCATCCCGAGGTCGCCCGTCATGGACCCGACGCCCAGCAGCCCACGGACCGTGACCGTGGCATCGCCGGTACGCCGACCGATGGCGAGCGCCTCCTCGAACGGCTCGCGAGCCCGGTCCACCTCCGGCAGCAGGCCCATGGCCAGCACGCCGAGCAGCCGCCCTCGCTGAACGCCGCCGGGGGTGGCGGGCACCAGTTCCAGGGCTCGTTCCCAGTCGGAGACGCCGGTCGCCTCCAGCCGGTGCCGCAGCCTGCCTCGATGTTCCAGCAGCTGGGCGGCCCGCTCGGGCTCGCGCCGCTCGTCCACGGCGGCCAGCCCGGCGCTGGCGTACTCGACCCCGCGAGCGTAGTCGCCGCTGAGCATGCACGCCTCGGCCGCGCCGGTCAGTACGTCGATCCTGTCGACGCCCAGCCGCGCCTGCGGGTCCCAGAGTTCGAGGACCTGGTCGAGCATGCGGACCTGCTCCTCGTAGGCGTAGGACCTGCGCGCCTGGCCCGCGGCCAGGTAAGCGGCGGACAAGGCCAGCCCGCGATCACCGGCGGCGTGGGCGTGTGCGGCCAGCTCCGCGTGGGCGCCGGAATCGCGCAGGGCCTCGGCGTAGCGCGCGTGCAGGCGCGCCCGCTCGCCGGGCAGCAGGTCCTCGTACACCGCCTGCCGGATCAGGGCATGGCGGAAGTCGTAGCCGTCCCCTGCGGTGACGAGCAGGCTGCGGTCGACGAGCTCGCGCAGCAGGGCATCCAGCCCGGTCCCGTCCTGCCCGGCCACCTGCGCCAGCAGCCGGTGGCCGACCCGGCCGCCCGCTGCCGAAGCGATGCGCAGCAGCTCGCGCGCCGGGCCGGGAAGCGACCGCGGGCCGTGCAGCAGCAGGTCGCGCAGGCTGTCCGGGGTCCGTTCACCGGCGTGGGCGAGCGCCTCGACGAACAGCGGGGTGCCGTCGCTGCGTTCGTGTACGCGGCGTACGGCGGCCGCGTCCGGCTCGGTGCCGAGGATCGCGGCCAGCTGCCGGCCCACGCCCTGCCGGTCCAGGCCAGGCAGCCGCAGCGTGGTGGTGCGCGGGCGGCGGGCCAGCTCGGACAGCAGCGGCCCGAGCAGTCCGTTGCCACTTTCCGGCGGCCGGTAGGTGATCACCAGGAGCACACCGGCCTGGGTCAGGTTCCTGGCCAGGAAGCCGAGCAGCTCGCGGGTGGCGGCGTCGGCCCAGTGCAGGTCCTCGATCGAGACGACGAGCGGCTGGTTCGCGGCCACCCGCTCGACCAGCGTCAGGACCTCCTCGTACAGCAGATGCTTGCCGCCTTCCGCGTCGCCCGCCTCGCCGAGCTCGGGGAACCAGCGGGCCAGCTGGCGGTAGGGCCCCGGCAGCACCCCTTCGACCCGGATCAGCCTGCGCAGCACCGTCACGAACGGCGCGTACGGCAGGCCGTCGCTGCCCAGCTCCGCGCAGGCGCCCTCGACCACCCGCACGCCCCGGCCCAGCGACCGCGCGAACTCGGCGAGCAGCCGCGACTTGCCGATCCCGGCCTCCCCGGCCACCAGCACCACCGCCGGCCCCTGCCCGACAGCCGTGTCCAGGGCCGCCACCAGCGCCGACAACTCCTCGCCCCGGCCGACGAACACCGGGCTGACCACGCGCTCCGCCACCACGACGCCAGCATATAAATACACAGATCACCCGATGTGCGGTGCCTGTTTACCCGGCCATTCTCGAAGCATGACGGCGACCTACCCCCTGCGGACGATCCGCGCCGACGAGCTCGACGCGTGGGCTCGCATGATCAGCACGACCTACGGCCAGGACTGGTACGAGGGCGGCCTGCGGAACGCCGCCGACTCCATCGAGCCCGGACGCACGATCGCCGCCTACGACGGCGAGGAGATCGTCGGCGGTGCGTCGATCTACGGCCGCGTCATGACGGTCCCCGGCGCGGTGACGCCCGTCGCCGGCATCACGCTCGTCGCGGTCCTGCCCACCCACCGGCGCCGCGGCATCCTCACCGCGATGATGCGCAAGCAGCTCACCGACCTGCACGAATCAGGCGGCGAGCCGATCGCCGCGCTCAACGCCGCCGAGGCCACGATCTATGGCCGCTTCGGGTACGGCGTCGCCAGCTGCGTGGCCGAGATCCAGGCGGACAAGAAGCTCCTGGCCCTGAGGCCCGGCACCGACCTCGGCGACGGGACGATCCGCCTGCTCGACCGCCGGCAGGCCCGGCCGCTGCTAGAGAAGGTCTACGACACCGCCCGCCGTACCGGGGTCGGCTGGGTGGACCGTACGGAGAAGTTCTGGGAGGCCCGGCTGGCCGACGGCGAACGCGCGCGCGACGGCGGGACGGCCCTGCGCTTCGCCGTCCACACCGAGCCCGGCGGCGAGGTCAGCGGCTACGTCTTCTACCGCTCCAAGCCGCGGCTGGTGCAGGTCATCGAGGTCGCGGCCACCACTAGGCAGTCCTACGCCGCCCTGTGGCGTTACCTCATCGACCTCGACGCTCACGCCGGCCTCACCTATGACGGCGCCGTCGACGAACCGCTGAAGCACCTGCTGACCGACCCGCGCGCGGCTCGCACCAGCGTGATCGACAACCTCTGGGTCCGCCTGGTGGACGTCGACCGCGCGCTGGCGGCACGCCGCTACTCGACTCCGCTGGACCTGGTCCTGGAGGTTCAGGACACGTTCTGCCCATGGAACGCGGGGCGCTACCACCTGTGGGCCGACGGCGACTCCGTCACCTGCGAACGCACCCAGGCCCGGCCGGGCCTGCGGCTGACCTCCGCCGAGCTGGGTGCGGCCTATCTGGGCGGCACCACCCTGGCGGCCCTGGCGGCCGCGGGCCGCGTCGAGGAACTGAGCCCAGGGGCGGTCACCGCCGCCTCGCTCGCCTTCCGTGGCGAGCGCGAGCCCTTCCACCCCTCGGGCTGGGCCTTCCCCGCCTTCTGACGGGCGCTTTGGAGACCAAGGACGTCGCCTGGCGGACTCCACTGGAGAGCCGGCGCTTCAGCGGCGCAGGACGCGGCGACGATCGCACCCACCGCGACCCTGGATGGAGCAGTGCTTCCGGGAAGGCGAGGGGCGTTGGACGTGCCGCGGCTTCGCCGCATCTGGAGCCGACTGCGGCAACCGTCGCGCAACGGCGCCGAGGTGGTGAGCCACGACGACCTGGTCCCCGGAACGTGCTGGTTCGGACGGCCGTCTCACCGGAGTCCTCATCACACCGGGCGCCGAAGCGGATCAGATCGGCATGAACATCATAATGTCCGGCCGGAAGCCGGAACCGCACACGAGGGAGACAAGTCACATGCGCACTCATCGCCTCGGTCGCAGCACGGTGGAGGTCACCGAACTGGGCTTCGGGGGCGGGCCGCTGGGCGGCCTGTTCGAACCGGTGGACGACGACACCGCGGCGCAGGCACTGGCGGCCGCCTGGGACTCGGGAATCCGCTACTTCGACACCTCGCCGCACTACGGCATCGGGCACTCTGAGCGCCGCATCGGCGAGCTGCTGCGCAGCAAGCCGCGGGCAGAGTTCACGCTGTCGACGAAGGTCGGCCGGCTGCTGGTCCCGCAGGATCCGAACGGCCGGATGGACGAGGGCTTCGCCGTGCCGGCCACGCACCGCCGGGTTTGGGACTTCTCCCGCGACGGCATCCTGCGCAGCGTCGAGGACTCGCTGACCCGCATGGGCGTCGACCGGATCGACGTGCTGTATCTGCACGATGCCGAGGAGCACTTCGAGACTGCCCTGCGCGACGGCTACCCGGCACTGGCCGAGCTGCGCTCCCAGGGCGTGGTCGGCGCCGTCGGCGCGGGCATGTACCACCCCGGCAAGCTGACCCGCCTGGTGCGGGAGACCGACGCGGACGTGGTCATGCTGTCGGGCCGCTACACGCTGCTGGACCACACCGCCCTGGACGAACTGCTGCCCGCCTGCGCCGAACGCGGAGTCTCGGTCCTGGCCGCCTCCGTCTTCAACTCCGGTCTGCTGGCAACCGACCGGCCCGCCGAGGGGGCGCGGTTCGACTATGCACCCGCCGCCCCGGAGCTGCTGGAACGGGTCAACCGCATCGCGGATGTCTGCGAGGCGCACGGCGTGACCGTTCCCCAGGCCGCCATGGCCTTCCCGCTGCGCCACCCCGCGGTCGCGGGCATCGTGGTCGGTATGCGCTCGGCGCAGGAGGTGCGGCGCAATGCCACCGCGTTCTCAGCGCGCATCCCGGCCCGGTTGTGGTCTGATCTGCGCGACCGGCTCAAGACCTGGGCCGACTGGCAGGACCTCTCGGCGCAGGCTCACGGCACGCTCGATCAAGAAGATCGGTGACCCTCTGCTGGACCGCACCCTTCAACGTCACCAGAGTTTCCCTGCGCGGTGTGTCTGGAGGGCCGGCCTCCATCTGGAGGCGCAATCTGGCCCGGTCGGTGCTGCTCAGCGGTCGGTGAGGGGCCGGCCGGTGCGGTGGTGTCCTTCGCCGTCACGAACCTTCCGGCCGAATACGCGCGGCCGGTCGCGGAAAGCGCCGCCATTTCCCGCCCGCTGCGCACCGAGCCGTAGGGCGAACTGGTGGTGCAGCTCACCGACCCCGCCGGCGTGCTCGTCCACCTCACGGAGTGGCTTCCGCCCAGCGGGCGGTGACGCCCGGCCGTACACCGACAAAACGCGAGGAACCGTGCGGCCTGGTCGCCGTGACCAACCCCGTCAACCGCATCAATCGCCACCATCAAGAGTCCACAGGCTGAGGAGCAAGCAAGCAATGGCACACGGGATTGACAACCCCGCGCGAGTTTCGCATCACATGCATCGGCGGGAGTCCAAGGACTCCGCCGGACTCTTCCGTGTGGTCGGCGCGTGAAGGGCCTGCAGGTACGGCTGGCGCACGTTGTGGGCCAGCAGCCACTCAGCCCTGCCGACCATTGGTCGTTCCTGTTCGGCCAGATCGCGATCTACAGCCTGGTGGTCCTGGTCCTCACCGGAGCATTCCTGACCTTCTTCTACGACCCGGACACGACCCAGGTCATCTACCAGGGCGCCTACAGCCCGCTGCGCGGCGTGCCGGTCAGCCGGGCCTTCGCCTCCACCTTGGAGGTCAGCCTGGAGGTACGCGGCGGTCTGCTGATGCGGCAGGTCCACCACTGGGCCACGCTGATCTTCATCGGCGCCGTGTGCGTGCACCTGCTGCGCCTGTTCTTCACCGGCGCCTTCCGCCGGCCACGCGGCCTGAACTGGCTGATCTGGGTCGCCCTGGTCGTCCTGGGCATCGCCGCGGGCGTCACCGGCGGCATCCTGCCCGACGACATGCTCTCCGGTGGCAGCCTCAGCTTGATCCAGGGCGTCACCCAGTCCATCCCGCTCGTCGGCACCCATCTGACCGGCCTGCTGTTCGGCGGCGCCGTCCCCGGTGATCAGGTCATCCCGCTGTTCTACGGGCTGCACGTCCTGCTCATCCCGGTGATCATGGTCGAGCTGCTCATCGTCAGACGCTGGCTGCTGCGGCGGCACGGCCACAGCCACTACCCGGGCGCCACCCACATACCGCCGCTCAGCTCGCTGGCGTTGTTCTTCGCCACCTGCGGCATGCTCACCCTGCTGGGCACCGTCGCGCAGATCAACCCCATCTGGCTGTACGGCCCGGCCCGCCCTGGCACCACCGGCGCCGGAGCCGTACCCGACTGGTACATGGGCTTCCTCGACGGCGCCATCCGCATCATGCCCGCCTGGGAACCCATCGTCGCCGGTCACCCGCTCACCCTGTCCGTTCTCATTCCCGCCCTGATGGTGCCGGGCGCCTTCTTCACCGTCCTGGCCGCCTATCCGCTCATCGAACGCCGGCTCACCGGCGACAGCCGGATCCACCACACCCTGGACCGGCCCCGTGAGGCCGCCGTCCGCACCGCCGCAGGCGCGGCCGGCATGACCTTCTACGGCCTGCTGTGGGCGGCGGCCGCCAATGACCAGCTCGCCCATCACTTCAACCTGTCCTTGTTCGCCGTCACCTGGTTCTTCCGCGTCGCGGTCGTGGCCGGGCCGGTCGTGGTCTTCGAGCTCACCCGGCGCATCTGCCTGGCCCTGCAGGAACAAGACAGGCAGCGGCTCGCGCACGGCATCGAGACCGGCGTTCTGCGCCGCTCGCCGCGCGGTGAGTACACCGAGGTCATCGCATCCCCCGCTCAGAGAGGTATCCATGCCGATCAACACTGACATCGAGATCCACGCGGTGAACGTCCTGGTCATCGGCTCCGGCGCGGCCGGATTGCGGGCGGCGATCGCCGCCGCCGAGGCGGGATGCGAGGTGCTCATCGTCGGCAAGCGCGCCAGGACGGACGCCCACACCGTCCTCGCCGCCGGCGGCATCAACGCCGTCCTGGGCACCCGGGACCCGCAGGACACCTGGGAACAGCACTTCGCCGACACCTACAAGGAGGGCTACGGCCTCGGGGATCCGGCGATGATCGAGATCCTGGCCCGCGAGGCGCCCGAGGCGATCCGTGAGCTCGCCGACTGGGGCACCCCTTTCACCCGTCTTCCCGACGGCCGGCTGGACCAGCGCTTCTTCGGCGCGCACACCTATCGCCGCACCTGTTTCGCCGGTGACTGGACCGGCCGTGCCGTACTCGAGACTCTCGCGCGCAGGAGCGCGGGCATCGCGATGCGTGAGCGCTTCTACGTCTCCGGCCTGCTGCACGCCGACGGCGAGTGCTTCGGCGCCTTCGGCTTCGACCTGGACACCGGGACCAGGACCGCCATCTATGCCGACGCCGTGGTGCTGGCCGCGGGCGGGCACACCCGGTTGTGGCGGCGCAGTTCCTCACGCCGCGACGAGAACACCGGCGACGGCATGAGCCTGGCTCTGCGCGCGGGCTGCCGGCTGGCGGACCTGGAGCTGGTGCAGTTCCACCCCACCGGGATGGTCCATCCGGAAGAGGTGGCCGGCACCCTGGTCACCGAGGCGGTGCGCGGTGAGGGCGGACGGCTGTACAACGCGCTCGGCGAACGGTTCATGACCGCCTACGACCCCGAGCGCATGGAGTTGTCCACCCGTGACCGGGTCGCCCTGGCCTGCTACACCGAGATCACCGAGGGCCGCTCCGGACCGAACGGCGGGATTTTTCTCGATATTTCCCACCAGGACAAGGCTCTGATCTTGGAACGGCTGCCGCGCATGTACCGGCAGTTCCTCGAACACCAGCTCCTCGACATCTCCACCACCCCCATGGAGGTCGCGCCCACCGCGCACTACTCCATGGGCGGCGTGGTCGTCGATGCCGAGACCACCGCCACCGACCTGACCGGCCTGTACGCCGCCGGCGAGGTCACCGCGGGCCTGCACGGCGCCAACCGGCTCGGCGGTAACTCACTCACCGAGACCGTGGTCTTCGGCCGCCGCGCCGGCCAGGCGGCGGCCGCCTGGGCCAGGGACAGGACCACCATCAGCCGCCCCTCCGCCGTCGTCACCGCAGTCAACGAAGCGCTCCTCGGGCTGGTCAAGCGTGGCGGCGAGTTCGCCCGGCCGATCCGGCGCGACCTGCGCACCCTCATGTGGCAGCGCTGCGGCGTGGTCCGCGACGAGGACGGGCTAAAGCAAGCCCTGGCCGACATCGAGGCCCTGACCGAACGAGCGCGGGACGTGGACGTCTCGCCCACCGCCGAAGGCTACGAGGACCTCGCGCATCTGCTCGACCTGCGGGCGGCGCTGCTCGTGGCCGAGGCGACCGTCCTGGGGGCCATCGCCCGCCGGGAGACCCGAGGCTGTCACAACCGCAGCGACTATCCGGCCTTGGACGAGACGCTGACCAGAACGCTGGAAGTGTCCTCGACCGAGTCGGGACTCCGGCTCGCCAGCCGCGCCGTGCTCAAGCCCGCCCCGGAGCTCGCCCGCCTCGTGGAACGCACGGCCGACCTCGAATCCACCGGACGGCTGGTCGAGTGACGCGATCGTCACCGACCGGCCCCCGGCTCACACAAAGAGAAAGAAATTAAGGAGATCTCAACCATGATCCTGGTAACCGGTGCCACCGGAAACGTCGGTTCCCACGTCGTCCGCCAACTCCTGGAGGAGGGTGAGAA